>CAMOGP010000098.1 GCA_946614175.1 uncultured Prevotella sp.
GCTGGCACGACTTGAATTCTTATGTAGCATCATATTTATGCGGTTTTTAAGGGTACTGTGACTGATACCGTTGGCTACTGAGTACCCGCAGTGGCTCACGGCTTTTTGGATAAGCAGATACTGATACTGGCGCATATTGATGCCTTGAGAGAGTACCGCTGCATCGGCTTCGTACTCATGGATGGCGCGCAGATCCTGGCGCAGCATCCACATTGCAGGATTGAACCATTGCAAGGCGGTGAGGGTATCAACGAGGAGCAGGTCGAGCGAATGGCGTCGACGGATATGTCCCCGTTCATGGGCGAGAATAGAGGCATCTTGGGCCTCGTAGTCGCTTTGGGAGAGTACGATGTAGTGCATCCAACTGAAAGGCGATACGTCAAAGGAGGTTACGCAGATGACGGTGCCGTCGGACTGTGGATGCTGTTGGCTGCGACTGATGAGTAACCATACGCGGAGCACGTTGGAGAGCGTGTATCCTAAGGTGGCAACCATACCGATGAAGAAGGCGATGACAGCTGCTGTCTGCCAGAATGGCTGTTGCTCAGCTTCCTCAATCATCATGGTCATTCCCTCGAAATCCACATGTGTCTCTGTCAGTTCTACAACTACCGTCTTGTGCAGCGTGATGACGCACAGAGGCAGTATGAACGATGCCACGGCGGTTGTCAGCAACACGATGCGGTTGACGCAGTGGAATGTCTCGCGGCTCAGCAGCAGGCGGTAGAACATATAGAACACCGCTAATAGTGCTGCCACCTTCAGGTCGTATGTCAGAAACTCCATCATCCTTGCTCTATTTTCTCGATTAGTTCTTTCAGTTCGTCCACAGAGATTTTCTCTTCCTTTACGAAGGCAGAGACGGCACTCAGGTAGGAATCATTAAAGTAATCCTTGATGATACCTGTAAGACTGGAACGTCCGTATTCCTTCTCCGTAATGGTAGGGAAATATTGATAGGAGGTGCCATACTGCTTGTGATCCAGAAAACCTTTCTTCTCCAGGATGCGTACAGTAGTTGACAGTGTATTGAAATGAGGACGTGGCTCGTCATAGTACTCCAGCAGTTCCTTGACGAACATCGGGCCGTGCTGCCAGTACAGTTCCATGATTTCCCGTTCTTTTGTGGTTAGTTTTCTCATCGTTTTTGGTTTTAAAGTTCCATTTTCTTAGCGCTTCTGATGCGCCAGTATCTGTATCCGTTGGCAAAGTAACTAAAAAATATAGTTTGACGTAACTAAAGGCTTTAGTTTTTAATGTTTATTAAGTAGAAAGTGGCTCTTTTTTTAGTTGTTCACACAAAAAAGTGTTAACTTTGCGGACGAAACGAAAAAACAAGATAGCATTATGAAGCAGCTGATAGACTTATATAAAAAGTGGTGTGGCACAGAGCCTGTCACGACCGAACAACTGCCTGGCGCTGGTAGTAACCGTGTGTATTACAGAATGACGGGTGCCGATGGCGTCAGTGTGGTAGGATGTATTGGTACCAGTCGTGACGAAAATCACGCCTTTGTCTATCTGGCTCATCATTTTGCGGAACGCCAGTTGCCTGTACCTCAGGTGTTGGCAGTTAGCGAGGATGAGTTGCGCTATCTGCAGACCGATCTGGGTGCTGTGTCGCTGTTTGATGCAATCCGTGGCGGACGTGAGGCCGGTGGCAGATATACGTTGCAGGAGCAGCAACTGCTGAAACGTACTATTCGTGAGTTGCCGAATATTCAGATACGTGGTGCCCGTGAGTTAGACTTCTCCAATTGCTATCCTCAGCCGGCATTCGATACAGACTCGGTACTCTTTGATCTGAATTATTTTAAGTATTGCTTCCTAAAAGCCACAGAGTTGGACTTCCACGAGTTGAAACTGGAGGCTGACTTCCGGCTGATGGCAAAGGATCTGACGGCAGGCGGTGACGAGCAATGTTTTCTCTATAGGGACTTTCAGGCAAGGAATGTGATGCTTGATGATAGAGGTAATCCTTATTTCATCGATTTCCAGGGCGGTCGTCGCGGACCTTATTATTATGATGTGGCTTCATTCCTATGGCAGGCCTCGGCAAAATATCCGCATAAGCTGCGTCGTGAGTTGGTATATGAATATTATCATGCGCTGAAGCAGTTTACTGAGGTTCCTACACCCCATGTCTTTGTGGCTCGTCTTTCCCTCTTTGTCCTCTTCCGTACGCTTCAGGTGCTGGGCGCTTATGGCTTCCGTGGCTATTTTGAGCGCAAGCAACATTTCATAGACAGCATACCGCCTGCCATTCAGAACCTGCGTGAACTGCTGGATGCTACAGACTTTCCTTATCCTTATTTGTCAGCCCTGCTCAGACGGTTGACAGAGATGCCACAGTTCCAGCAGATTACATCTACGGCTAAGCGTGCAGATGGTTATAAGACAACGGAGAATAATCCATATAAGCCTCATCCGCAAGACGGTCCTGCCACCTTCTCGAAATATGATGCCCAGGGTCCATTGGTGGTCAAGGTCTTTAGTTTCTCGTATGGCAAGGGTATTCCCGAGGACGAGAGCGGTAATGGTGGCGGCTATGTGTTTGACTGTCGTTCAACGCACAACCCTGGTCGTTATGAACCTTACAAGAAACTGACGGGACTGGACGAACCTGTGATCCGATTCCTGGAAGATGATGGTGAGATTCTGACGTTTCTGGATTCGGTCTATAAACTGGCAGATGCGCATGTGCGTCGCTATATTCAGCGCGGTTTTACCTCACTGATGTTCTGTTTTGGCTGCACGGGTGGTCAGCACCGTTCTGTCTATTCAGCCCAACACTTGGCAGAACATATCCATGAGAAGTTTGGCGTAGAGGTGAGAATCTGTCATCGTGAACAGAAAATAACGCAAGTTCTGCAAAAGAAATAAAAAACTCAAATTTCAAAACTCAAATCTCAAAAATAATTCGTACCTTTGCACCCATGAAACAGGCGATGATATTCGCGGCAGGTTTGGGAACCCGTTTGAAGCCCCTTACAGACACAATGCCAAAAGCATTGGTGCCGGTGGGAGGACGCCCTTTGCTCGACATCATTATCAGCAGACTTAGTGAGCAAGGATATGATCGTTTTGTTGTGAATATCCATCATTTTGCTCAGATGATAAAGGACTATGTGGCGCAGCAGAACTATGCCTCGTTGGTGCATTTTAGTGATGAGAGTGACCAACTGCTCGAAACGGGTGGTGGTCTGAAAAAGGCTGCCCCGCTGTTTAATGACGAAGTCCCCATCCTTATTCATAATGTGGATATCTTGGATAATGTGGATTTTGGCTGGTTCTCGCGACAGCATCTGCCCGAAGAAGACGCCGTACTTCTTGTCAGCAAGCGTAAAACGAAGCGTTACCTGCTTTTTGATAATGCCATGCGACTGATGGGATGGAAGAATATTGAGACGGGCGAGATTCGAAGCCCTTATGAGTATGTGCGTCGTACTGGCCTTTCACAGCATGGGGAGCCCTTCAATGAGTATGCTTTCAGTGGTATTCACTCTTTCTCACCTCGTCTGTTTGCGCTGATGGAACAGTTTCCTGAGCGTTTTTCGATTATCGATTTCTATCTCAGTGTCTGTCACCGTTCCAAGATTGTGGGAGTGGTGAAGGACGACCTGCGTCTGATGGATGTAGGTAAGATAGAGACCCTTGACCAAGCAGAACAATTCATTAATCAATAAATTTCAATGCAAAAGATTATTATTCTTGATTTCGGTTCGCAGACGACCCAGCTGATTGGTCGTCGTGTCCGCGAGCTGGACACCTTTTGCGAAATTCTGCCTTACAACAAATTCCCCGTTGGTGATGACTCAGTTATCGGTGTAATCCTCTCTGGTTCGCCTTATTCGGTTCATGACCCTGAGGCCTTTAAGGTAGATCTCTCGCAATTCGTAGGTAAGGTACCTGTACTGGGTATCTGCTATGGTGCACAGTTTATCTCAAACACCCTGGGCGGCAAGGTGGAAAAGGCCGACTCTCGTGAGTATGGTCGTGCCAATCTTGAGACCATCAATCTCGACAATCCCTTGTTTAAAGGCTTCGAGAAAGGTTCGCAGGTGTGGATGAGCCATGGTGATACCATTACTGCCATTCCCTCTGATTTTGAGGTGATTGGTTCTACAAAGGATGTGAAAAATGCGGCTTTTGCTTCTACCAAGCAGCCTGTTTGGGCCGTGCAGTTCCATCCAGAGGTGTTCCACTCTATTCAGGGTAAAACCTTGCTTCAGAATTTTGTTGTCAATATCTGCGGATCGAAGCAGGAGTGGAGTGCCGCTTCGTTTGTAGATACTACCGTCGCAGAACTTAAGGCTCAGGTAGGTAATGACCGTGTGATCTTGGGTCTCTCTGGTGGTGTGGATTCTTCTGTGGCTGCTGTGCTGCTGAATAAGGCTATTGGTAACAACCTGACCTGTATTTTTGTTGATCACGGTATGCTGCGTAAGAATGAGTTCCAGCAGGTGATGGAAGACTATAAGGTGTTGGGACTGAATGTGATTGGTGTTGATGCCAGTGAAAAATTCTTCAGTGATTTGGCTGGTGTAACTGATCCGGAACAGAAGCGTAAGATTATCGGTCGTGACTTCGTGGAAGTGTTTAATGCTGAGGCTAAGAAGATTACTGATGCCAAATGGTTGGCACAGGGCACTATCTATCCCGATCGTATTGAGTCTCTGAATATCACAGGTAAAGTCATTAAGAGTCACCACAACGTAGGTGGTCTGCCCAAGGAGATGCACCTGCAACTCTGCGAGCCTTTGAAGTGGTTGTTTAAGGACGAGGTGCGCCGTGTGGGTCGTCAGATGGGCATGCCAGAGCATCTTATCACGCGTCATCCTTTCCCCGGACCGGGTCTGGCTGTTCGTATCCTTGGTGATATCACTCGTGAGAAGGTTCAGATTCTGCAAAATGCTGATGATATCTATATCCGTGGCTTGCGTGACTATAAAGTAAAACTCAGTGGCGAGGAAGCCCGTAAAGTCCTGGCTGCCGGTATTCCTGCAGATATGAAGGACGGTGAGATTGAAGTCTCGCTTTACGATCAGATCTGGCAGGCAGGTGCCATCCTTCTCTCAACGGTGCGTAGTGTTGGCGTAATGGGCGATGAGCGTACCTATGAGCATCCCGTTGCTCTGCGTGCTGTTACCTCGACCGATGCTATGACAGCTGACTGGGCTCATCTGCCTTACGAGTTTATGGCAAAGGTCTCTAACGAGATTATTAATAAGGTGCGTGGTGTAAACCGCGTCTGCTATGATATCTCTTCAAAACCACCCGCAACTATTGAGTGGGAATAATAAATATTAAAAAAGTCCGAAAGTTTTGTACTTTCGGACTTTTTTGTTTACCTTTGCCGCGAATCATAGAAAAATAGTAAAAACAATGGAATTCCAATTACATCAACCACAAGCTATTAATGAACTGGGTAATCGTAGTAACCAGGAAGATGCTATATATCCCGTGATGGGTGAGGCTTCGGCAGACCAGCGTGTGTTCGTGGTCTGTGATGGCATGGGTGGACTTGATAAAGGTGAAGTGGCCAGTGAGGCCGTGAGTAAGGCACTAGGAGAGATGGCAAAAGCTATCTGTGATGTAGTGCCAAAGTTTTCGGATGACGACTTCAGACAATGTCTTTCAAAGGCTTACAATGCCTTGGATGCTGCCGATACAAAGAGAGAGGCAACAATGGGTACAACGATGACTTTCCTCTGCTTTCATGACGGAGGATGTCTAGTGGCTCATATCGGTGATAGTCGTGTGTATCATCTGCGTCCGTCGTTGGGACCGGAGAACGGTGTGTTATTCAGAACTCGCGATGACTCTTTGGTGCAGCAGATGTATGAGAATGGAGAGATTACTTATGAGGAGATGCGCACATCACCCAAGAAGAATATCATCCTGAAAGGTATGCAGCCCCACCAGATGGTGCGTACAACGGCGACACTGACGCATATCACGGACGTGAAACCGGGTGACTATTTCTATCTCTGTACAGATGGTATGTTGGAGAAAATGGATGACAGAGAACTGGTGGGGATTCTATCCGGTAGTGAGTCTGATGAACTGAAGCGTCAGCGACTGATTGAAGCTACTGCAACTAATTCTGACAACCACTCTGCCTACCTGATACAGGTGAAGGAAGTTGGTGAAGGAACTGCTGAAATACAACAGAAGAGAAAACCCGAAACTACTACATCTGTGGATAGTAATCAGATTTCCTCTTCTGTGATTTACGGGTTCTCCGCTCTTTCTTTCTTGGCGGGTGTTGCCGTGGGCTTAGCGGTCTTTATGTAACCGCTTTAGCCTATAATCTCGTTGGCTCGAGCCAGGGCGAGATCAATATGGTTGCAGATATTTTCTTGACCCAATAGTTTGTGGAAGTTGTTGCGACGAAGCACGGCTTCCACTTTTTCGTTGACGCCGGAGAGCACAACGGTGATTCCTTCCTTCTGACTCATCAGGCACATGTTCTCCAGGTTGTGCAAACCAGTAGAGTCAATGAATGGTACCTTACGCATACGGATGATGCGTACCTTCGGACGGTCACCGAAACGGACCATCAAATCCTCAAACTTATTTCCAGCGCCGAAGAAGTAAGGACCATTGATCTCGTACACTTCAACACCCTTGGGGATTGACAGGTGATCCAGATTGCCTCGTTCCATGTCGGCATCTTCGTTCAAGTCAATCTCATCATATACGGCCTTTACATCGGTGGTCTCGCTCATACGTTTCATGAAGAGCAGGCAAGCACATACGATACCTACCTCGATAGCTACTGTGAGGTCGAAGATGATGGTGAGGAAGAAGGTGAGCAGCAGAACGGTGATGTCGCTCTTGGGATTGCGCATCAGGGCTGTAAACGAGCGCCATCCGCTCATGCCGTAGCTCACGACTACCAGTACGCCAGCCAGACAGGCCATAGGGATATACTGTGCCAGCGGCATCAGGAACAGGAAGATGAGCAGCAGTACTACTGCATGTACGATACCGGCGATGGGGGTGCGTCCTCCATTGTTAATGTTGGTCATGGTGCGGGCAATAGCTCCTGTAGCAGGGATACCGCCAAAGATGGGGGAAACGATATTTGCCACGCCCTGACCAATAAGTTCTGTGTTTGAATTATGGTGATCGCCAATCACACCATCTGCAACAGTGGCTGACAGCAAGCTCTCGATAGCACCAAGTATGGCGATGGTCAGCGCAGGGGCAACCAATCCTTTAATGGTCTCCCAGCTCAATTCGGGCACGACAGCATCTGGTAAATGAGAAGAGATGCTGAAACGGTCGCCGATAGTCTCGATAGAGGTTACACCGGCATATTGCTTCAATAATAAAACGACAACTGTCATTACGATGATGGCAATGAGTGAACCGGGGATACGCTTGCTGAATTTGGGTGCAGAAGCGATAATTGCTACGCTCACTAATCCCACACCAGCACTCCATGGGTCTATATGTGTCAAGTTCTGGAAATAGGCAATCCATTTCTCTATAAAGTCACTTGGGACAGTATCCATCTGCATGCCCAACAAATCCTTTACCTGTGTGGTGAAGATGGTGACAGCGATACCGCTGGTGAAACCAACGATGATGGGGTAGGGGATGTACTTGATGATGGTACCCAGATGCAACAGTCCGAAACCGATAAGGAAAACACCTGCCATGAGTGTGGCAATGGTGAGACCCTGCATGCCGTATTGGTTGATGATGCCTGCCACAATGACGATAAAGGCACCGGTAGGACCGCCAATCTGTACTTTTGAACCACCAAGGGCTGAAATAGCAAAACCAGCTACGATGGCAGTGATAATACCTTTTTCGGGAGAAACACCACTGGCGATGCCAAAGGCGATAGCCAATGGCAAGGCAACAATACCTACAATAAGACCAGCCATTAGGTCGGCCATAAATGTCTGTTTGTTGTAATTTCTAATAGCCGATACAAGTTTCGGCGTAAAATCTAAAGTTTTCATTACCTTTTTTAATATCCTATTGAAAAACGGCTGCAAAGTTATGCAAAAAAGATTTAATAACAGCCTGTGTGCGATAACAACACCCAAAAGACTGCATTTTCTTGATTTATGTCGTGCTTAATCTGCAGAATGAAAAGGGCGAGTTTTTCGAAACTCGCCCCATATATAAAAAAAGGTATTGCTTACTTCTTTTCCTTCAACAGGTCGCGAATCTCAGCGAGTAGTTCCTCCTGAGTAGGACCCTTGGGCTCTTCAGGTGCAGGAGCGGGTTCTTCTTTCTTGCGGTTCAACTTGTTAATAGCCTTCAGCATCAGAAAAATACAGAATGCAACGATGATGAAGTCAACTGTGTTCTGGATGAAATTACCATACTTTAGTACGGCGGCGTCTTCCCCTTCGCCAATCTGGAAGGCCAGGTTGCTGAAGTCCACATTACCAGTTACCATTCCAACCAACGGCATCAGGATGTCGTCAACCATGCTACTTACAATCTTGCCAAAGGCGGCACCGATGATAACACCGACTGCCATGTCCATCACATTGCCCTTCATGGCAAACTCCTTGAATTCTTTAATAAATCCCATAGTTCTTAAATGTTTAAATGGTTAATACATATTTTGTAATCTTCGTTTTGCAATCTTGTCCTTTCTTTCTTGATGAAAATCACTTTTCGCCTGCGATTCTCACTTTTCACTTAAATTAAGAATGATTCTGGGTGCAAATATAGGAATTTTTTTGTAACTTTGCACGCGAAAATAAGAAAAAATGCTCCATGAGGGCAAAAAACTTAGAAATTATTTATAACCCTTTTAATAAAAAACTAAAAAAATGACAAAAGTAGCAATTAACGGTTTTGGCCGTATTGGTCGTCTCGCATTCC
>CAMOGP010000099.1 GCA_946614175.1 uncultured Prevotella sp.
ATTATTTCGTATCTTTGCCGCAAATTACAGACAATTATGAAAATTAATTCATTATTTTTTACGATAGCCGCCGTGATGCTTGTAGCGTGCGGTGCAAAACAGGAAACAGAGAAAAATAAAGAAATCCTGACAACAGAGGTTAACGATGACCAGACCATCTACGGATTGGCCTGCGACGGGTGCAACGATACTGTGGTGGTGTTTCTGCGTCTGCCTTACAATGGCAGCGATCCTGACACGCTGCGTATCCTGGATGCGGTGAAGCAGCGACATATCATGGGAAAGATACGCATAGGCGACAAGTTGGCTATCATGCAAAATGAAGCTGACTCGACAGTAGCCGACCTCGTGATAGTCACCGATCAACTGATGGGACAATGGCGCCACTTGGTTTACCCCACCCTGCACGAGCGTGCAGATATGGAGGGAAACACCGAACGACAGAAGATAGCTCAGTTGCCAGACTCTATCAAGGCGTTGCTGGCCATACCTAAGGAGTACGGACTAGACATCAGGCACGATAATATGATGTTTGTGCCGGGCTCTTTTTCTAAGAATGTGACCTCAGACGAAAAATCGCCCGTGGAATATCCCATCGCGCAATTCTATAACGAATGGAAGATATTCAACGGACGATTTGTGATGCTTCGCTGTGAAGCTGACTCGCTGGGCGAGATGCAGACGCTGGCTTCGGATACGGCAGACGTGGTGCTGCTGGAAGCCGACTCGCTGATGCTGCGTTTCAAAGACGGGGTGCGCAGCTACTACCGAAAGGTAGAAGAGCCAAAGGAATAAAGGCGCTGCTCGGCCATCTTCTCGTATTTGGTGCCTGGGCGACCGTAGTTGGCATAAGGATAGATGCTGATGCCACCACGGGGGGTAAACAGGCCGATAACCTCAATATACTTAGGATTCATCAGTTTCACGAGGTCTTTCATGATGACATTGACACAGTCTTCATGGAAGTCGCCATGATTGCGGAAGGAGAAGAGATAGAGCTTCAGGCTCTTTGACTCCACCATACGCTCGCCGGGGATATACAGAATCTTGATTTCTGCAAAGTCGGGCTGACCGGTGATAGGACACAGCGAGGTGAACTCGGGACAGTTGAACTGCACCCAATAGTCGTTCTCGGGGTGCTTATTCTGGAAAGTCTCCAGCACCTCTGGTGCATAGTCCATCTTGTATTCGGTCTTGCGGCCAAGTGTTTGCAGACCTTCGTTTTCTCTTGAACTCATACAGTATTAATAATTAAAAGTATATGTAATCGTTTCGTCGTCACGCTTCACTATCAACTGATGGATGCTCTTGTCGGCATTAAGCGTGGCAGAAACCTGGATTTGCTCTTTGTCATTCTTTGCCTCGGTAATGATGCTGGTATTGCGGGCATAGCGGAAGAGCGAGGCCAGCAAGTAGGGATCGCATGCCTCTACGCCAAGCAACAGTTGATTGGCATCAACACTCTGGTGACGGTTGTCCTGGTTACCATAGCTCAGGGCCAACTTGCGTGTCAACTGCTTATTATTATAATAGAAGAGGCTGTCGCAATTGTGCAGACTATCGGCATTGAGCGAGTATTTATTATAGGTGAACCGGTATGTGACGCACGAAGAAGTCAACGCACCACGATGCTCGAAATTGAAGATATGATTAGCTGGAGCTACAGCCATACTACTGTAAAAGCGGTTGAAATAGCCCACGGTATCGCCACTATTGATAAGCATCTGGGGCTGATAGTCGTTGCCGCAGTCCACGCTATAGGTGATACCTTTCTTGACATCCTTCACGGTCATCTGCTTTTTACCATAGGTAATCTGCAGGTTACCAAGTGTCTGTTCTGCTTTCTGAATCTTCACCAGCGTAGGACGATGAAGCACATCATATTCGAGCGTAATATTGCTATCGTCGGAACCGGTGATAGACTTCACATCGGCAGCAGAACCCAACGAACCATCGCCACGGGTGGCATACTGGATAAAAGCCAATGAAATATGCGCCTCACCAGGATGATTGGTATCACGAATCTGTATGGCAGCAGTACGCCCATTATCGGTAGTATTCTGTTCGAATTTCACCTCCTGGCTGTAAAGCACGCTACCTTTTCCTTCGCGTAAGGGCACCGTCAGCCAGGAGTTGTCGTAATCACTCAAATTAATGATATCCCAATTGCCGTAGCCAAAGAATATCAGGGAGTCTGAAACATTGTTGGCATAGTAACGCGAGATATTACTTGAAGGGCTCTCTATGCCAAAACCTGCCCTGAAATTACCCTCGTCATTCACACAGGAGGTCAGCATTGTTGCAGCTGCCATTATTCCAAACAAAGTCTTTTTAGTTTCCATATTAACCTATTGATTTTTAATTAAATATCATCGTCATCGTCGTCCCAACTATCGAAGTCAAAACCACCGAATCCCTCGAGCGAGGGTGCCACAAAGGCATCCATCTGGCGACGGTCTTTCTTTGTGGGGCGTCCTGTGCCGCGAGCACGGTCAACGAATCCGCTGATGCGGTTCATCTCCAACAGTTCATACTGATCCTGCGGCGTCACGTTCTCGTAAATTTCAGGAAGTAATTTTGCTCCAACACGTTGTTCTATGGGCTTCAGAATCTTGAACGAATAGGTAACGGGCGGCTTGCGTACGCTGATAGTATCGCCTTCTTTCACCATGCGTGAGGGTTTTACGTTGACACCGTTTACAGCCACGCGTCCGTTCTTACAGGCGTCAGAAGCAATAGAGCGTGTTTTAAAGATACGCGCTGCCCAAAGCCATTTATCTATACGTGCTTCACTCATGTGGTAGCAAATTTTTCACTATTCACTTTTCACTTTTCCCTTACCCAGCTTATTGTATTGGTTCATGGTAATATCAATACCTGCCAAAACAAAACTCTTGATGATATCCACAGCCAGGTCGATGGAGGGTTGCAATGCTTTCTGCTCCTCATCACTATAGCGCCCCAGCACCCAGTCTATCTGTCCGCCACGCGGATACTCGTTACCAATACCCATACGCAAGCGTGCATAATCCTGACCAATGAGTTGCTGGATATGCCCCAGTCCGTTATGACCGCCATTAGAACCGTTGGCCTTCAAACGAAAGGCACCCAAAGGTAGTGCGACATCATCAGATATCACTAACAGGTGTTTTTGGTCAATATTCTCCTTGTTGAGCCAATATCTCACAGCATTGCCACTCAGATTCATATAGGTCGATGGTTTCAAGAGGAAAACCTTGCGGCCCTTTAACGACGTCTCGGCCACAAAGCCATAACGACGGTCGTCAAAAACGATATTGGACGCCTTAGCAAAAGCGTCCAATACCATAAATCCAGTATTGTGGCGGGTCAATTCGTATTCAGAGCCTACGTTGCCCAAGCCTACAATCAAATACTTTTCCATCTCACGTCTGATTACTCAGCAGCAGCGGCAGCAGCCTTTGACGCACGAGTCTCCTTAACTGAGCATACTACAACCTGTGCAGGAGTAGCAAGCTTCAGACCGTCGAAGCTCAGCTCACCAACCTTGATAGCCTTACCCAGACCGAGGTTAGTAACGTCAATATTCAGAATCTCAGGAATCTGCTTATAAGGAGCGGTAACGTCAATCTTACGGATAGAGAGGTTCAGCTTACCACCATCACGTACACCCTGTGCCAAGCCATTGAGCTTAACGGGAATACCTACGGTGATTTCCTTCTCCTCGTTCACCTCGTAGAAGTCAGCGTGAAGCAGAGCGTCTGTTGTGGGGTGGAACTGAAGCTCCTTGATGATTGCCTTGTGCTCCTTGCCATCGATGTTGAGATTTACAACGAATACGTGAGGTGTGTAAACAGCCTTACGCAGCTCAGCGAATGAAGCGGTGAATGACATTGCCTCGGGCAGACCATTCTCACCCTTCTTCTCACCATACAGGTTACAGGGAACAAGACCCTCCTTGCGAAGCTCCTTAGAAGCCTTCTTGCCAGTCAACTCACGCTTCTGGCCATTGATTGCGATTTCTTTCATAACGTTTGTGTTACTCTAAATTAAGTTGTTAATACATAAAATTGTTTGACTTAATTCGCCATCACACGAAAAAAGCGGGTGCAAAGGTACGAAGAAAAATTGATATAGACAATCGATTGTGGAAAAATTTCTAAAAAAAGTACCTTTTTCTTGTGTAATCGCAGAAAAATGCCTAAATTTGCATCCGATAAAAGAGTTTACACGTATGATTAATAGAGAAATCATTAGAATTAAGATTGTTCAGTTAACCTACGCATACTATCAAAATGGTAACAAGAACATTGATACAGCAGAGAAAGAGTTGTTCTTCAGCCTCTCTAAAGCCTATGACTTGTACAACCAACTTCTGTCTTTGATAGTTGCTATCACAAGGGAAGCACAGCGCCGTCAGGAGGTGCTGCAAGCGAAGGCCCTGCGCGAAGGGTCGAAAATGCCATCAGCTAAATTCACAAGCAACCGTTTCGCCTTGCAGCTGGAAAGCAATATCCAGTTGGGAGAATTTATGGAGACACAGAAACGTACATGGGCTGATTATCCTGAATTCATCGGAAAAATGTTTGAACAGATTGAGCAGAGTCAGATTTATCAGGACTATATGAATGATAAGGAGGATAGTTATGCTGCCGATCGCGAGTTGTGGCGCAAGCTCTATCGCACCTTCATTCAGGAAAACGAAGACCTCGACTCACTCCTGGAAGAGCAGAGCCTCTATTGGAATGATGACAAGGATGTGGTTGACACCTTTGTACTGAAGACTATCAAGCGATTCGATGAGAAAAACGGCGACAAGCAGGAACTGTTACCTGAATATGATTCAGAAGAGGAAAAGGATTACGCACGTAAACTCTTCCGAGCTACCATCCTCAATGCAAACGACTATCAGCATATGATGACTGAGGCATCACAGAACTGGGATTTCTCTCGTCTGGCATACATGGATGTTATCATCATGCAGATTGCCATTGCAGAGATGCTCACTTTCCCCAGCATCCCCCTCAACGTCACCATCAACGAGTTCGTTGAACTGGCAAAATTCTACTCTACCCCACGCAGCGCCGGCTATATCAATGGTATGCTCGACGGCATTGCACGTCATCTTATAAGTACAGGCCGACTGCTGAAGCAGATGGAGAAGAAAGAAAATAATTAGTAACTAAATAACAATTTACACGAAAATGATTAATTTCCTTTTACAAGCAGCCCCCAACGGGGGTGGTAACCTGATGATGACTGTCATCATGTTTGGTGCAATCTTTGCAATTATGTATTTCTTCATGATTCGTCCTCAGCAGAAACAGCGCAAGGAGATTCAGAAGTTTCAGAACGAACTGACAGAAGGTACCTCTGTTGTAACAGGTGGCGGTATCTATGGCACAGTTCAGAAGATTGACCTCGCAAAGGGCACCGTTGACGTGAAGATTGCACGCGACGTAGTCATCACGGTCGATAAAAGCTATGTGTTCAAGGATATGTCAAGCATGGGCTTGCAAAAATAAACCAGGTCTTAGAAAATGACCTTCAGACCCACTGACACACTGCATACCATCAGAGATTTCCTGTTTAGTAAAACAAACAGGGAATTTCTGATTTTTTTATTATTCCTTCTTATCTCAGGCATCTTCTGGCTGATGATGACTCTCAACGAGACGTATGAGAAGGAGATAGTATTGCCGGTGCGTTATGTCAATGTGCCACAAAATGCGGTACTCACCTCGGGCGAGTCTGACAGCATCCACGTGAATATCAGCGACAAGGGATTTAGCATCTTTGCTTTTATCTACTCGCAGGACAGTCACACCATCGATATTGACTTTACCAAGTATGCATTATCTGACGGCATCGGATCTGTTTCGGCTATAGACCTGCAGCACATGATAGAACAGCTATTGCCAACATCGGCAAAAATCACAAGTCTGAAGACTGAAAAACTGGTGTTCTATTATAATAATGGTGAAAGGAAAAAGGTGCCTGTAAGATGGAGAGGTCACCTGAAGACCGACCCGCATTACTTTATTGCCAAGACTCTCATAGAACCTGATAGTGTCACCATCTTTGCCTCACGTGAAAAACTGGACAGTATTCATTATATATATACACGTGAACTCAACTATGCCGACATTCATGATACACTCATCGTAACAAGCGAACTGCAACGGATGCAGGGCGTAAAGATAGTGCCAAGCAGGGTTAAGATAAATATCCAGACAGATGTGCTAACAGAAGAGACCATCGACAGTATTCCTGTTGTAGGCATCAACATGCCACAAGGAAAAGTTTTGCGAACCTTCCCATCAAGGGTATCGGTCAAGATTGTCACAGGTATGAAAAACTATAAGGCTATCATGCCGTCTGATATTTTGGTAGTTGCCGACTATGAGCAGTTTAAGGATGAATCATCCGATAAATGTCCGCTTCAGATAAAACGTGTACCTGATGGTGTGTCGCGTGCAACATTAGACATCAAACAGGTGGACTACTTGATTGAGGAGAAATAAACACATATCATGAAGATAGCTATCACTGGAGGCATAGGAAGTGGCAAGAGTTATGTCTGCCAATTACTCGCGCAACGTGGTATCAAAATCTACGACTGCGACTCGGCTGCTAAAAGACTGATGCACACATCGCCAACGCTGCAACAGCGACTGACGGAACTGATTGGTCCAGAGACGTATGACAAGGAGAGGAAACTCAACAAGGCTGAAGTTGCCAGATTCTTGCTGCTTTCAGAAAAGAACGCTCAGGCCATCAACGCTATTGTACATCCTGCCGTGGCTCAGGATTTTCTTGAGAGCGGTTATCAATGGATGGAATGTGCCATACTCTTTGAGTCTGGTTTTGAACAATTGGTTGAAAAGGTCATCACGGTCACTGCACCAGAGGATATCCGCATAGAGCGCATCATGCTGCGCGACGGCATAACACGCGAGAAGGCACTAGAATGGATTCATCGACAATGGGCACAAGAGAAAGTAGTCAGCCTATCTGATTTTGAAATCATCAACGACGGTCGTCCCTTGGAACCACAAATAGAAGGAATTATCAGCGCTATCAGATCGTGAAGGTGCGATAACGACACAACGTAACAACGAATATAAAAAATTAAAATTAAAATGAAAGAAACTATTTTAGCAATCGCCGGCAAACCCGGTCTTTACAAACTTGTATCTCACGGTAAGAATAATCTCATCGTTGAAGCACTCGATGCAACGCATCGTCGCCAACCCGCTTTCGGCTCAGACCGCATCACTTCTCTGAACGATATCGCTATGTTCACAGACGAAGAGGATGTGCCCCTGACAGACGTGCTTGAGAGTATGAAGAACCTTGAAGGTGGCAAGAAGTCAAGCGTTGACTACAAAAAGGCCAGCGGCGACGAACTTCGCGAATACTTCGCAAAGATTCTGCCTAACTTCGACCGCGACCGCGTGCAGAATAGCCACATCAAAAAACTGATTCAGTGGTACAATATCCTTGTCGAGAACGGTATCAGTGAATTCAAGGATGCAGAGGCTGAAACTACAGAAGAGGCTAAAGAAGCATAAATTGGTTTGCAAAGACAAACAAGATAGACTCTCGAACTACTTCGGGAGTCTTTTTTTATATAATAAGGTGAAGAATGAATGTAGAACATACAACCTCTTGACATAAGTCAACTATTTACATAAGAAAGTATCAAAAAGACACATTTTCGATAAAAAAGTTGATAAAATGTTTGGTATTTCAAATTTTTGCTTTACCTTTGCAACCGCAATTTGAAACAAACCATTAGTTCAACATTTAATTTAAAGGTAAAAGATTATGAATGCAGCACAAGTTGTAGAGCAGCTGAAACAGCGCTTTCCTAACGAGCCCGAGTACATTCAGGCCGTAAGTCAGGTACTTCCCACCATTGAGGAAGAGTACAACAAGCACCCCGAGTTTGAAAAGAGCAACCTCATCGAGCGTCTTTGCATCCCCGATCGCGTGATTGAGTTCCGTGTTACATGGACCGACAATAAGGGCAATGTTCAGACAAACATGGGTTATCGCATTCAGCACAACAACGCTATTGGTCCGTACAAAGGCGGTATTCGTTTTCACAAGTCTGTAAACCTGGGTATCCTGAAGTTCTTGGCTTTCGAGCAGACATTCAAGAACTCACTGACAACTCTGCCTATGGGCGGTGCTAAGGGTGGTTCAGACTTCTCTCCACGCGGCAAGAGCGATGCAGAAGTTATGCGTTTCTGCCAGGCCTTCATGAACGAGCTCTATCGTCATATTGGTCCCGATGAGGACGTACCTGCTGGTGACATCGGCGTAGGTGGTCGTGAGGTTGGCTACATGTTCGGTCAGTATAAGAAGTTGACACATCAGTTCCAGGGTGTTCTCACAGGTAAGGGAATCCAGTTCGGTGGTTCACTCATCCGTCCTGAGGCAACTGGTTATGGTACAGTATACTTCCTCGTTTCAATGTTGCAGACTCGCGGCATCGAACTGAAGGGTAAGAAAGTCCTGATTTCTGGTGCTGGTAACGTAGCACAGTATGCTGCAGAGAAGTGCTTGCAGCTTGGCGCTATCCCCATGACCATGTCAGACTCTGACGGTTACATCTACGATCCAGATGGAATCACTCGCGAGAAGCTTGACTATATCATGCAGCTGAAGAACGTTGAGCGCGGACGTATTAAGGAGTATGTTGAGGAGTATCCTACAGCTAAATATTACGAGGGCAAGCGTCCTTGGTTCGAGAAGGCTGACATCGCTCTGCCTTGCGCTACTCAGAACGAAATTAACGGTGAGCAGGCTCAGGCTCTCGTAGACAATGGTGTTATCGCTGTTGCTGAGGGTGCTAACATGCCTTCACTCCC
>CAMOGP010000100.1 GCA_946614175.1 uncultured Prevotella sp.
TTGTCTTGTACCAGTCAATATGTGACTGAACAGCTTTCTGTCCCGTTTTATCAGGGAAATGGATGTTGAAGAACACGGGCACGTAGTCGTTGGCACGACTCTGGTCCAATACTTGCCACAGCAGTTCACGCTTGTTATAATCGTTTGCGGTCTGTGCAACACTCTGAGTGGCTGATATAGATGCAACGGCTGCGATGAGCAGGGTGTTGCGGAAGATATTTTTCACTTGCTTTTTCATAATCGTTATTTTTTTTGTTTTTACCTTTTTGCTTTTTACCGTTTTTGTTTTTATTTTTATTGCCAACCTAATGCGCTTTAGGGATCGCCCGAAGTCTCACCAGCATAGCCCCAGTTCTGCACTAGATTAGGATTGAGTTCAATCTGAGTTTGTGGCAATGGGAGATAATAGTTGCGCGTGGAAATATTCTTGTATTTCAAGTCGTCGGCAGGCACCTTCTCCTTGATGGTTTTGACCAGAATATGCCAACGCTTCAGGTCGAACCATCGATTACCTTCAGTAACGAATTCCAAATAGCGTTCCTGCTGTACAGCCTGACGGAACTGTTCCTTGCTCAGGCCGGAAAGCTCAAGTGGAGTACCATTGGCTGGCTGACTCTGATTATTATTATACGGATTCCAGTAGGCACGACGACGGATGGCGTTCAGCGCTTCGTAGGCTGTAGCGGTGGGGCCATTCAGCTCGTTTTCAGCCTCGGCCTTGACCAATAGTACCTCAGCGTATCGCAATACTGATGAGCTGGTGTTCTGACCAGAGATGTAAGGCGCACTCTCGTTAGCCATGTAGAGCGTATCAATATACTTGCGGAAACGTAGGCGTTCGAAATTGAAATACTCACCTTTTGAAGGGTCGAACAGACGCAGAGTAACTGAGGCATCACGGCGCTGGTCATTGCTGTCATATTCATAGTACAGGTTGTTGTTGATGGCAGCGATAACGGGCAGCTTGTTGTTGACAAAACCTGTCGAAAATACACAGTGTCCAGTTACATTACGGTTGATGCCAAACTTATGCTCAACGGTGAAAATCAGTTCAGGACCCTCCTTCTTGTCAAGTGACCAGTTGTCAATGAACTTGTTGATTATCTGATATTTCCCAGAAGAAATCACTTTGTTTGCTGCATCGATGGCTTTCTGATACAGTTCATTCTGATGAGCTTTTGAATACTCCGTATCTGTCTGTGCCCAAGTGATATAAACTTTTGAAAGCAAACCAGAAGCAGCTGGTGATGAAGCTTCACTGCTCAGCTTGGGGAAATCGGCCGTAATGCCTTCCGCTTCAGTAAGGTCACTAACAATCTGCTGATACACCTCATCTTTGCTGCTACGAGGCGCTCCTTCGCCCTCTCCATCGTGCAAAACCAAAGGCACATCGCCAAACAGACGCACGAGGTCGAAATAGTAGAGTGCACGCAGAAACTTAGCTGAGCGTACATAGTTGTTGCGAACCTGTTCTGCCAATGCAGATTCGTTGACCTTGTCAATCAGGATATTGGCGCGGTTGATGGCCTTATAGCGATACAGCCATGCAGTCTCAACGAAAGCATTGGTGGGAGTGATGGCAAAGTCGCCAATCTCCGTAATGGCAGCACTATTAGCCGTTCCTCTGCGAGCATACTCGCTCTGCAAATCGTTCAGGAAAATCAGCTCGTCGTTCCATGGGCCATTCATGCTTCCGTCTGTCAATACCTGATACACACCGTTGAGGGCTACTTTGACATCTGCTTCACTCTGATAGAAATTGTCCTTGTCGATAGAACTGATGGATGTCTGGTCCAGATCAGCGCAACCTGTCAGCACCAATGCTGCTGTTGCAATATATGTATAGATAGTCTTTTTCATAACGCATTTACCTTTTTACTTATTTACCTTTTACAAAGTTACATTAATACCTAATTGAACGGTTTTGGCAGTAGGATAGGTCGCCATGTCGATACCCTGATAGATTCCGCTTTGCTCGCTGGCTCCGTTTCGACCACCTTCAGGATCGTAGCCTGAGTAGTTGGTGATGGTGAAGAAGTTCTGCAATGAGAGGTACAAGCGCAGACGGGTATCACGTGTAATCTGAGGAACAGGGAATGTATAGCCCAACTGGATGTTCTTTACACGCAGATAGCTGGCGTTTTCTACATAACGGCTATCCGATACTACTGTCAGATCATTGCTGGCCTTTTGGATTTCGTTAGAAGGATGAGTGGGAGTCCATCTGTCTGCCACTACGGCTAAGCTATTATAATAGGTAGAGCCTTTGGTCAGACGGGTAGCAAGACCGTTATAGAGCTTGTTGCCGTAAGAACCGGCAATGGCAATGAGCAAGTCGAATTGCTTATACTTCAGTGTGGTATTCAGTCCGTAGGTGAACTTAGGCTGAGCATTACCCAGTATGGTCTGGTCTTCTGTGTTCACCACGCCGTCGCCATTTACGTCCTCGTAGTAAGGGTTGCCTGGTTCCAGTTTGTTGATGGTTTGTGGAGTCAGTGTGGCTGCTTGCTCCTCCGACTGTACGATGCCTGCAAACTTATAACCGTAGAAAGTTCCGAGAGGTTCGCCAACTGCAACAATCAGTGGTGAAATATAGCCCAGTGTTGCTCCACCGATGCTAGGGATGATAGACGTGGCTTGTCCCAGCGAGGTTACTTCGTTCTTGTTGTGAGCGATATTACCATTCACGTTCCATTTCAAATCCTTGCGGTCAATAAGCACAGCGCCTATCTCCAATTCTATACCCTTGTTGGTAACAGAGCCTGCGTTACGCAGTGCAGTGGCATAACCCGTCACGCCCTCTACAGGCACTTGCAACAGCAGGTCGCTTGTTTTCTTGTAATATGCATCCAGCGTGACGTTCAGACGATTCTGGAAGAAACCAGAGCTGATACCAATGTTATAAGATGCTGTCTTTTCCCACTTCAGGTCTGGGTTGGCCTTGTTCACGATGTAGTAAGCCACAGTCTCTTGACCGTTATAGATGAATGGCGTTTCTGTTGGTGATACAGTGGCGGCAAATTGGTAGTCACCAATCTCCTGATTACCTACGATACCTGCAGAGAGTCGAAGCTGTAGGAAATCAACCTGCTTGCCCAGATGGATGAATTTTTCCTTGTCAATATTCCAAGAGAAACCAGCGGAAGGGAACCAACCCCATTTGTGATCCTTGGCAAAGCGACTGCTACCATCTGCACGAAGCGTCAACGAGGCGTTATAACGTGAATCGAAAGAGTAGTTCACACGTCCTAAAACAGACTGCAGTGTACTGATTATTCTGTCGCTCGTCGAACGATACAAGTCACTGCCAGCTGAGAGATTGTCGTAGCCTGTGTCATCATTGGCAAAGTTGCGAACTGTGGTGGCAAAACCGCTACGGTCTGTGCGTTGTGTTGTATAACCACCCAACACGTTGATATGGTGCAGACGCTTGAAAGTATTGTCGTAACTAGCCGTAAACTCAGCCTGCCAAACGTTGGTACGGTTGTCGCCTACAGAAGCCACACCATTGTGCTCCAGACCTGTCGTTGTATACGAGGGCGAATAGTTGTTCTGCTTCGTATTCGAGAGATCAGCGCCAATATTGGCCTTCAACTTCAGATTCTTTATCACTTCCCACTCGGCAAAAGCATTGGCTATCACACGGGTGTTGCTGGTAGAGGTCTTGATGTTATAGAGGTCCGAGATGGGGTTACCCACTACTGTCTGTCCGTCTCTTATAAACAAGTCCTGACTGATGGGAGTTGGCGAGTAGTTGAAAGAACCGTCTGCATTATAGATTGCCTGTGTTTGTGGGGTAATCAGTGCTGACATCCAACTATTTGCAGCCCACTTAGCCGTCTGTCCAGAGTTGTCATGGTCCACATTTCGCAGTCCTTCCAAATTGCTATAGGCACCCGTGGCATTCACGCCTATCAATAAGTTTTTCAGTATGTTTCGCTCATAATTGATACGACCCGTATAGCGCTTCAGGTCGGTACCGATAATGATACCCTTTTGGTCCTTATAGCCTCCGCTGATGGTGTAGCGAGAAACCTCGTCACCACCTGTAAAGCTAATCTGATGTTCCTGAGAGAAAGCGGTACGCAGGGCAGCATCCTGCCAATCATAGTTGGCCGTGGGAGCAGCCAGTGGCGCATTGGGTGTCAGTTCATTATAAAGTTCAGTAAATTGCTGTGCATTCAGGAAGTCAAGTGTTTTAGCAGCCTTGCTCCATCCGAATGTACCGCTATAGCTGATGTTGTTCTTGCCGTGCGAACCTTTCTTTGTCGTGATGATGATGACACCATTGGCACCGCGTGTACCATAAATGGCAGTAGCCGATACGTCCTTCAATACCTCAATTCTCTCAATATCGTTTGGGTTGAGGAATGACAGAGGGTCGAGTGCTGCATCACTTCCGGAAGCCCCCGTTGAAGTAGAGGCTATATCGTTATATACGATGAGACCGTCAATGACATATAGTGGCTCATTACCTCCTGTGATGGAGTTACCACCACGAATACGAATGTTGCTGACAGCACCTGGCTGGCCAGAGGTCGTAGCGACATTCAGTCCTGCTACAGCACCTTGCAGGGCGTTTTCAACAGAACCGACGGACTGATTTAGCAAATCCTGTCCTACGGTCGAAATACTGCTAGTCAGTTCAAGGCGCTTCTGTGCTCCATAACCAATGATTACCACTTCGTTTATTCGGTCAGAAGCGTCAATCAATTGTATGTCAATAGGTTCTGAGGCATCATATACATCAACTTCCTGTGAACGATAACCAATAAACTGAACGCTAAGGGTTAGTGGGAGTTCAACGTTGGTGACGAGTTTGAAATTTCCGTCTATATCAGTTACAGCACCTAATTCCTTACTTGACTTTGGAACCAGCGAGGCTCCTATCAGGGGTTCTCCAGTACGGGCATCCGTGATGCGACCTGTTAATGTGGTTTGTGCAAAGGCCGAAATGCTTGCAGCCAGTACAACAATAGAGATAAACAATCTTTTTTTCATAAATACAAGTCTCCTCTAAAGGAACGGGCCCATAATGCCCGTCCCTTCTTCTAAATGAAACAAACTACTAATATATAAAATGGGTGGCTAAAGTTTATTTTTGTGCCAGGAACTTCTGATCCACGCGATGCTGCTGTGCCACCAGTTCTTTTTGTGGCAATGAAAGCAGCCCATATTGATGAAGGTCGCGTACACCAACGGTCAGAATCCAACGTACGAAGTCGTTGATAGCCACATTGGCATGGTTGTATTCGAAACCAATGTTGCCAATGGGAATTTCAGCGTACTCCTCTTGCTCTAACAATTCGATGATGTTGTCCAGCCGTCCGTTTTCCAGAGCCTGTCTTCCTTGCTTGTCAATATCTAGGGGCAATAGAGCAAGGCTGGGGCGCAACTCGCGACTCTTCAGGTCGAAGATGTTGGACAGATAGTTAACCGTTATTCCAAGGGGGTCTCGGTTAATGGCTGTGATAAGGAAAGAATCGTCTCCTGCAATTTTCTTACCTTTGTAGTTGGCATTTTCCTGCTTCAAATGTGAAGCATAAAGGCGTGATGCCGACAACTGACTGTTACCTGTATATACATGTACTTGTTTGTCTGCCTTTGTCTCTTTGACATCCTCATCCCATTCGTCTTTTACGAAGAACAGTGAGCGCAGCTTTTTGTTGTTCAATCGGTGTGAAGCTGTTAGATGTGCAGCCTCTGAGTCTTTTGTGGTAACAGGAAGCACTGCATAGCGTGCAAAACTTACTCCGTCTGCATCGGTTGTCAGTGTAAGGGTGTTGTTATCCTGCGATTTCCCTGTCGTAAAATGGAAATCAACGTTATGGTTACTGTTTTTATAGTCGTTGGCCCATTTCTCCACGAGTGGACGTGCGAAGTTGGGAATGCGCAACGATATTTTCTCTGTTTGTGCACTGACTGTCAGGCTAAGCTGCAGCCCTAAGATCAATGCTATGCGGAATACTGATTTTTTCATGTTGTTGTTTCTTATATATATTATTATTGTGTTGATACTGTTTCTTCTTTTCATTACGTGTCATGTGCATGCTATAACAGCAACACATTCGAAAATCCATCATTGTTTTCATAATTCTTTCCTTTTTTAATTTATTATTAATTCCTGTAATTGTTTTGTGATTGAATCACGATGCAAAGGTACGGCGTTTTTCTCTACCGTGAAATAGCCCATTTATGGCATTCTATATACCACGAGTGTGGTATTTCGCTATTTTAGTGCCTCTTTTAGTTGCTGTAGTGCCTGTTTTAGCACTGCCCTCGGAGCACCTACGTTCATTCGCATAAACCCTTGACCTCCATTGCCGAACATCTCTCCATCGTTGAGTGCCAAGTGAGCCTTGTTCACGAAAAGGTCGATGAGCTGGTCATGATTGAATCCCAGTTCCCTACAATCCAGCCATACCAGAAAAGAGGCCTGAGGACGCAGCGGTTTTATCTTGGGTAGTTGCTCTCTACAGTAATTCTCTACGAATCGAATGTTGTCTTCCACATAGTGAAGCATCTGCTTTCGCCATTCTTCTCCCTCGTTATAGGCCGCTATGGTAGCTATTGGAGCAAAAATCGGTGGGTCGTTCAGTTCGTTGGCTTCCAGCCACGAGAAGAATCGACGTCGCAGGGTGGGGTTGGGCACGATAGCATACGAACTGACTATTCCTGCAATGTTGAAGGTCTTGGAGGGAGCTCCAAAGGTGATGCTTATTTGGGCAGCTTCCTCGCTCACGGTGGCAAAGGGCACATGCTGATTCCCGAAAAGTGCCATGTCACTGTGTATCTCGTCGCTTATCACAATGATGTTTCGCTCATAGCAGAAGTGGGCTAGGCGTCTTAATGTTTCAGCACTCCAGCAAATGCCTGCGGGATTGTGCGGATTGCTCAGTATCAGCAGTCTGCATTGCTTGTCAGTCACCTCTGCCAATTGCTCGAAATCCATCTCATAACTTCCGTCAGATAGTTCTTTCAGGGGGTTCAACACAACCTGTCGCCCATTCCCTTGGGGCGTTAGTCGGAAGGGATGATAGACGGGAGGCTGGATAATCACTTTCTCGTTCTCCTTGACGAACACGTTGATGGCCATGCCGATACCTTTTACGATACCAGGAATGTAGGTCAGCCATTCTCTACGCACTCTCCAGTCGTGATGCTCCTGAATCCATTGAATGATACTAATCCATAGCTCGTCAGGTACTACGGTATATCCGAAAAGCGAATGCTCCAGGCGTTGCTGAAGTGCTTTTGTGATAAAATCGGGTGTCTCAAAATCCATGTCTGCCACCCAGAGGGGCAACAAGTCGTCACGCCCGTATCTTTCCTTCAGTACGCTGTGCTTCAGGTCGCCACTCCCTGTTCGGTCTATTATATTGTCGAAGTTATAAGTCATCTTGTTGTAATGCTTGTTGGATATCAAGGATTAAGTCTTCTGGTGCCTCCAGTCCTATGGACAATCGTATGGTGGTGTCTCTCACGTCCATCTGTTCCAGTTGTTGCTGGGTAAAGTTTCCGAAGATGGTCGATGCAGGGTGGATGGCCAAGCTGCGATTGTCGAAGAGGTTGGTGGCTCGATGTATCAGTTTTAGTCTGTTCAGGAAGTGGAAACATCGCTCTTTCGATTCCAGGTCAATGGTGAGCATTGCTCCCGCAGTCTTTCCAAACTGTTGCTGTGCCAATGCGTGATAGGGATTGTCCGACAATCCCACATAGTTGACACGCTTGATGGCTACTATCTCTTTCAGGTCTTTTGCCAATTGCAGTGCTGAGGCTGCTTGTCGATGATAGCGCACATCCAGTGTTTCCAGTCCTAATGTCTGCATGTAGGCCGCTTGTGGTGACATGTAGGCACCTAGGTTGAATAGCAGTTCATATTTTACACGCTGGTTGATTTCTGGGAAGGTGCCATAGTCTATAATCAGACCTCCCAGCGATGTGCCTCCTCCTGATATATATTTGGTGCTTGCCACCACTTCCACATCTACGCCCAACGCTTTCAGGTTGGTTTCTGTGAAAGGTATCAGGGTCGAATCGGCTATCACAGGAACCCCTTTCCGATGGGCTATCTCAGTGATAGCCTGCAAGTTGGCAACCTCCAATTGCGGATTGGTCAGCACTTCCAGAAATACGCAACAAGTGTTGTTGTCAATGGCCTTTTCCACCTCCTCTATATTCGTCAGATCTCTCAGTCTGGGCTCTACTCCGAAGCGTGGCAGTGTGCTGCTTATCAGGGCCAGCGTGTTGCCAAACAGATGGTGCGACGATACGATGTTCTTCTGGTGCTCAGTTACAGACAACAGCGCATTGCTGATAGCAGCCATACCAGAATTGAATGCTGTTACGTGCTGGGCACCCGTCAGTGCCTTTACGCGTTGTTCAAACTGAGTCACCGTTGGGTTTTCTACACGGGCATAGTCAGGAGCCTTGATGCGATTGCAGAAGGCATCAGCCATTTCTTGGGCATCCTGAAATTCGAATGCCACATTATTATATATAGGAACGGCCAGTGAACCGTAGACATCTGGCCGTACAAATGGGGTGTTGATAGCAATTGTTTGTTTCTTCATTCTTTATCCTTTAGCCTAATAATTTTAGGTGCAAAGGTACGGTGTTTTTCTCTACCGTGAAATAGCCCATTTATGGCATTCTATATACCACGAGTGTG
>CAMOGP010000101.1 GCA_946614175.1 uncultured Prevotella sp.
ACCTTGCCAAGGTTGGGGTCGCGGGTCCGAGTCCCGTTTTCCGCTCTCTTTTTTTTATTTAGGAAAACAACCTTTTCACACAAACATGAATTTATACTTAAGATACTTTGACAGCGAGACACTTGTTTCGAGTGTCGATGAAGCAATAGAATTCTTAGATAATATCGACGAGATTGGTATGAATCCTGTTCTTGAGGCTGATATCCGTGAGTATGCCGCAAGTGATGTTTACTATCCTAAACGCTATAAGATTCGTCCCCGAGTATATTTCATTATCATCAAGACTGAGGCTGCTACCATGCAGGATTTCAAGGAAAAACGTGCGCTGCATCCAGTAGAGGAAGGTCAGAAGGTACGTCAGCCCGTTCCTGCAGTGTTGAAGTTGAATGAGGAGCGTGAAGGCTGGTATGAAGGTGAACTGAATTTCAAGCGTGTGTCGCTGGTACCAGGTACAGGTAAGTTCCAGTATCGTGATACGCAGTTTGTAGCTCAGGTAAAGGCTTACTCTGGTTTGGATTGTTACAATCGTATAGTCAGTCATCTGCGCGAGCGTGTGGATGAGCGCAGTCAGTTCCCCTCGGCCAAGGGTAAGAATTTCAAGTTCCGTTATTTGGGTGAAGCAAAACCATTACGATCATGAATAAGGTAATGATGATAGGCCATGTTGGCACAGACCCTGAGGTACGCTATGTAGAGCAGGGAGTTGCTGTGGCTCGTTTCCGTTTTGCCACAACAGAGAAAGGATATACGCTTCAGAATGGTACGCAGGTGCCTGATCGTACTGATTGGCATAATGTGATAATGTGGCGCCGTCTGGCTGAGATTGTGGAGCGCTATGTGCATAAAGGAGATAAACTGTATATTGAGGGCCGACTGCGTTATTCTACTTATGATAATAAGCAGGGGCAACGTCAGTATGTGACTGAGATTTGGGCTGACAATATGGAGATGCTTTCTGCAAAGCCTATGGTCCAGCAGGAGCAACCAGCCGCCACAGGCCAGGCCGCTGCTACTGATTCGACGTCGGAGAGCAGTCAGTCGGATGCTCTGCCGTTCTAATTGTAGGAAATGGATTATCTTCAAGATATCATCAACGAGGTACACCTGAATCCCATCGGTTTCGGAGAGATTTTTTCTGCCATACTGGCTTGCTTATTACTTGTTGCTTCTGGATTTGCGTCGGGCTCGGAGATTGCTTTCTTCTCGCTCTCTCCCACGGATTTGAGTGAACTTGATGAGGAGAAGAACAAGGCTGATGGGGATATCAAGCGTCTGCGTAATGACTCAGAACGTACGTTGGCCACGATACTGATTACGAATAATCTGGTGAATGTGACCATCATCATGCTTTGCAACTTCTTTATGGCCTCCTTAGTTGATTTCGGAGCCGCAAAGTGGTTGGAATTTCTGGTTATCACCATCGTCCTCACCTTCCTCCTGTTGCTGTTTGGCGAGATTGTTCCCAAGGTTTACTGTTCGCAGCATGCATTGGCTATCTGTCGTGTATTTGCACCTGCCATCTCTTTGTTGAGTAAACTGTTCTATCCTTTGGCTTCCATCTTGATTCGGTCTGGTGCACTGGCAGAGAAGGTGGTGCAGAAGGAGAACCATGTGCTCAGCGTGGATGATTTGGAACAGGCGTTGGAACTGACTGACAAGGAGGAACTGAAGGAAGAGAAGAATATGCTGGAGGGTATCGTGCGCTTTGGTGACGAGACTGCAAAGGAGGTGATGACCAGTCGACAGGATATCGTGGATTTGAATTTTCGTTCTACGTTTCCAGAGGTTCTGAAGTGTGTCGTGGAGAACAACTATTCGCGTATTCCCGTTTATCAGGATTCTATTGATAATGTGCGTGGCATCCTGTATATCAAAGACCTGTTGCCCCATATAGGAAAATCAGCTGCTTTCCGATGGCAGTCACTCATACGTCCACCGTATTTCGTGCCCGAGACCAAGAAGATTGATGACTTGCTGCGTGATTTTCAGGAGAACAAGGTGCATATCGCCATCGTTGTTGATGAGTTTGGTGGTACCAGTGGGTTGATTACGCTGGAGGATATTCTTGAGGAGATTGTAGGCGAGATCAATGATGAATATGATGAGGAGGAGAAGAACTTCGTACGCATCAATGCCAATACCTATGTGTTTGAAGGTAAGACGCTGCTCAGTGATTTCTATAAGATACTGAACCTTGATGATGATGTGTTTGAGGATGTTGAGGGTGATGCAGATACTTTGGCTGGTCTGCTGTTGGAGTTGAAGGGTGATTTCCCCCAGGAGAATGAGCGCTTTTCGTATGGCAGATTTAAGTTTGAGATTATTGAACTTGATGGACACCGCATCTCAAAAATTAAGGTAATTCTGCAAGCAGAAGAGAAAACTGAAGAGGAAAAATGAGGAAACTGACTATATTCTTGATATTGTGTATTTGCTGCATGGCAGTAAATGATGTGGATGCGAAAACCAGAAAGAAGAGAAAGACACGCAGACGTGCTAAAGTGACAAGGGTTGTTGCTAAACCTACTATTCATGAGAATCCCTATGTCTGTTGCGAGGATACATGCAATCATGTGCATGGGTTGGATATGAGTCATTACCAGGGTGAAGTGTTCTGGGAGACCGTAGGCGAGAATACCAAGATGGCTTATGTCTATCTGAAAGCTACAGAGGGTGGTGACCGTATCGATGAGAGATATGAGAGGAATATCGATTTGGCTCATCGTTATGGACTGAAGGTGGGTTCGTATCATTTCTTCCGTCCGATGTCTGACCTTAAACAGCAATTGGATAATTTTACTGCTCAGTGTCTGCCAGGTGAGCAAGATTTGATTCCTATGTTGGATGTGGAGACTGTCGGAAAACTGTCGACAGAGGCTTTTTGTGACTCGCTGTTTAAGTTTCTGGATATGTTGGAAGAGGCTTATCACCAGAAACCTCTGATTTATACCTTCCGTAATTTCTATAACAAGCATCTCTTAGGTAAGATCAATGATTATCAGTTGATGGTGGCTATGTATGCTGATGAGCCGCCTGTGTTGGCTGATGAGCGTGACTATATCATCTGGCAGTACACCTCAAAAGGGCGTATTCGTGGTGTTAGTGGATTGGTGGACAAGAGTTATATCACCGAGGGGCATCAGTTACGTGAGTTGCGATTTATTCATTAAGGACCTTGCCTTTCATAGAAAATAGCAGGATTATGACTGCTAAGAAATAAAAAAATGCCGGGTTCCCAGAGTGTGGAGCCCGACATTCTCTTTTTTATATGCGTGTTTTTGTTTTAGTCTTCCTGGTTCTCAGGACGCAACTTACGTACAGTCTCGCCTGCGCGCCACATCTCCTGATTACGCATAGCCTCCAGCTCCTTCTCCAATCCGGCACGATAGTCGGGCTTAGAGTTAGAGTCAATACTGATCTGCGCCTCGTTGCCGGTCTTTACTGAGTAGTACAGCCATTCCATCACAGGTTTTATTGCATCGTGGAAACGGGGTGCCCAATCAAGCGCACCGCGCTGAGCCGTTGTAGAGCAGTTGGCATACATCCAGTCCATACCTTTCTGGCCAAACAACGGGCCAAGGCTCTGTGTGAGTTCCTCAACAGTCTCATTAAATGCCTCAGAAGGTGTGTGACCATTCTCGCGCAGCACCTCATACTGAGCCAGCAGCAAGCCCTGGATAGCACCCATCAGTGAACCACGCTCACCAGTCAGGTCAGATGTAGCCTCACGCTGGAAGGTTGTCTCAAACAGGTAGCCGGCACCGATACCGATACCAAAGGCCAGTGTCTTATCCTTTGCCTTGCCCGAAGCATCCTGATAAACAGCGTACGAGCAGTTCAGGCCGCGACCCTCGCAGAACATGGTGCGAAGAGATGTACCAGAACCCTTAGGAGCAACCATGATAACATCAACATCCTTTGGAGGAACAACACCGGTACGATCGCTCCAGTTGATAGCGAAGCCATGAGAATAGTACAAGGTCTTTCCGGGTTTCAGATATTGCTTGATGGTGGGCCATACCTGAATCTGACCAGCATCACTTAGCAGCATGCAAAGGATAGTACCCTTCTGGGCAGCCTCCTCGATAGAGAAGAGGGTCTTGCCGGGTACCCAACCATCGGCTACAGCTTTCTCGTAGGTCTTGCCCTGACGCTGTCCGACGATGACGTTGAAACCATTGTCGCGCAGGTTGCAGGCCTGACCAGGTCCCTGAATACCGTAACCGATCACTGCGATTACTTCATCCTTCAATACTTCACGTGCTTTCTCCAAAGAGAATTCCTTGCTGGTGACAACAGTCTCGATAACGCCACCAAAATTCATTTGTGCCATAATTACAAATGTTTTTAAAGTTAAACTTATCCCTATGAACTATGCCAGTCCTGCCCGAGAACCGGACGCTTGGTGTCCACCACCGTCTTCTTGAAGTCCATTCTCACCTTACGCGAAGGTGTGACGAGGGGGTTAATATCATTATAATTGACTGCAAAGGTAACAAATTGTTATGATGTAGCCAAATTTTCTTATACTTTTATTTAAAAATAGGTCTTTATCTTTACGGTTTTGTCGTCAATCAGACTTTGAATCTCTTCATCAGTAGCCAGATTGAAGTCGCCCGGAATGGTGTTCTTCAGTGTTGATGCAGCCAGAGCATACTCTAACTGGCGTTGGTTATCGTCGGGGAAAGCCTTGACGGCGTGAAGCAGTCCACCCATGAAGGCATCGCCTACACCCGATGGATCCACAACTCCGTTGATATCGTAGATAGGTGCCTTCAGAAGGTCGTAGTCTGTACCATTGTCGCTGGTGAAGAGTAGGGCAGTGAGCAGGTGATGACTCGATGCCACCATGTTGCGCATGCCCATGAGCCATTTTCTGCAGCGGGGGAACTCACGGTGCAGGTCGTCAAACCATTCACGGTATTCGTCCATCTGCATCTCAAAACTAGAGTCAAGAGCCGTGAAGGGAGGTTGTTTGCGCTGGCATATCCATTCAAACTCGATGGCATCGCCAAACATCAGGTCACAGTGGGCGAGCATCCGTTTCAGTGTCTCTCGAGGGTCTGCGCCATACTGCCACAGGTTCTTGCGGTAGTTGATGTCGAAGGCAATCTTGACGCCCATCTCGTCGGCAATGTCGAGTGCCTCGAAAGTGGCATCTGCCGAACTCTGTGAGATGGCTGCTGTGATGCCCGATACGTGCAGCACGGCAGCATCTTTCAGAATCTCTCGCCAGGGTATCATGCCAGGCTCTATCTCCGAGCAGGCCGAGTTGGCACGGTCGTAGATGACTTTCGCCGAGCGCATGCCTGCTGCAGGTTCCATGTAATATGTGCCGATGCGCTGTCCGCCCCATTGTATATAGCGACAGTCCACACCCAGCTGCATCAGGTTCTGAGCTCCGGCATGACCGACGGGCGTGTTGGGCAGTCGGGTGACATATTGCACATTGTCGCCCAGTGTGGCCAGCGACACTGCCACATTCGCCTCGCTGCCGCCGTATTTGCTCGTGAAATAGTCGCCTTGTGACAAACGTTGATGATCTAATTTTGAAAAGCGGAGCAGTAATTCTCCGAAAGTCACTACTTTAGTTTTCATATCTTTAATAATCTAGTTTCATGTTTCAAGTTTCAGGCCTCAGGTTTCAAGTTCACTATATTCTCTCTACCTGTTTTACCCCCTTCACTGTGCGCAGTTTCTTGATGAGTGCTTCCAGTCGGGTGTTATCATTAATCATGATGGTCAGCGTGCCCCGGAACAATCCGTCGTTAGAGTCGATATTGATGCCGCGCAGCACCAGCTTTTCATCTTTCGAGATGATGCTGGTCAGGTTGTTCACGATGCCCAAGTCGTCATTACCGATGACGCGCAGCGTGATGGCATACTGACTAGACCCCTTGCCGCTCCATTTGGCTCTGACGATACGATAGCCGAAACGTCGGCGCATCTCGGGTGCGTTAGGACAGTCACAACGGTGAATCTTGATGCCGCCGCTGATGGTCACGAATCCGAATACCTGGTCACCATAGATGGGGTTGCAGCATTTTGCCAACTGATAGTCCACGCCCTTCAGGTCCTGTCCGATGACTAGCACATCATCATTCTGTACTGTCGGTTGACCTTTGAAGTCTTCCAGTACAAATTCCTCAGCCGAACGGGCTATATTATCGCCTGTGACCACTTTCTCGCCCTGCTGCAGTTCCAGGTATTTATCAAACACGGTCTGGACGTCAAGTGTCTCATGGGCAATGTCGCGATAAAAGTCGCTGGCCTCCTTATAGCCCAGTTTCTTCATCGTGCGCATCATCAGGCTCTCGTCCTGTTCTATCTTCCTGTTCTTGAACTTGCGCTCCAGCATCTCCTTCACCAGGAGTGCCTCCTTCTGCTGAGTCTCCTTCAGTGCCAGACGGATTTTGGCCTTTGCCCTGGCCGTCTTGACGATGCTGAGCCATTCCTGTTTGGGATACTGAGTAGATGAAGTGAGAATCTCTACCTGGTCGCCCGAGTGGAGTTCCTGACGGAAGGTGACCACCTTATTATTTATGCGCGCGCCCGTGCAAGCCGACCCCACCTTTGAGTGGATGTGATAAGCCATATCCAGCACCGTGGCACCCTTGGGGAATTTCAGTAGGTCGCCTTTTGGCGTGAAGACGTAAATCTCGTCGTCATAGAGGTCCATCTTAAACTGGTCCATAGCCTCCATACCGCTAGCGTTCTCCAGCATCTGACGGATGCCGTTGAGCCATTCGTCCATGCCGCCTTCCGACGACTTCACGCCCTTGTAGCGCCAGTGGGCTGCCACGCCTCGTTCGGCAATGTCATCCATGCGTTCCGTACGGATTTGCACCTCCACCCATTTTTTCTCGGGCCCCAGCACGGTGATGTGCAGACTCTCGTAGCCGTTTGACTTAGGCACACTGAGCCAGTCGCGCATACGCTTTGGGTTTGAGGTGTACATATCCGTGATGATGGCAAATGTCTGCCAGCACTGTTGCTTCTCCTTCTCTATCGGACAGTCGATGATGATGCGGATGGCAAAGAGGTCGTACACGCCCTCGAAGGCACACTTCTGCTTCTTCATCTTCTGCCAGATGGAGTGGATACTCTTGGTGCGTCCCTTCATGTGAAACTTCAGTCCGGCGTTTCTCAGTTTCTCCTCAATAGGGGCGATAAACTGCTCTATGTATTTGTCGCGTGCCTGTTTGGTGGCATTCAGCTTTTCCTTGATGTGATAGTAGGCATCGGGCTCCAGGTATTTCAGCGACAGGTCCTCCAGTTCGCTTTTCAACTTGTACAGACCCAACTTATGGGCTAGTGGGGCGTAGAGGTAGGCCGCCTCTTCGCTGACGCGTCTTTTAGCCTCCTCTTTTTCTGTGTCCCTGATCTGACGCATCAAGTTCACGCGGTCTGCTATCATGATGAGAATCACGCGCATATCCTCTGCGAACGACAGTAGCAGGTTGCGGAAGTTCTCGCTCTCGATGACGGGGTTCTTCTGATACAGTTCTTGTATGCGCTGCAACCCATGCAGGATCCGTCCCACGGCAATGCCATAGGTGGTGCCCACCTCGTCGATTGTCAGGAATCCTGCCTCTACACTGGGGTTCAGCAGAATAGCCAGTACGGCATCGCGACGTAGTCCTATCTCGTCGATTAAAAGAAGTGCTGTTTGCAGGCTGCTCACGATGGGGTTCAGTCCGAAGGTGTCGCGTTTTACTTGGTTCTGCTCGATGGCATGCAACAAGTGACTGCGAATACGTCCTTCGTCGTCTTCCTCCAGTGAAGGAGCAATCTTTTCCTTCAGTTCTGTATATAGTGCGAGCGCCTGGTCTCTCTCCTCTATACTAAATTCAAAATGTTCAGTCATATCCTTCAACATCTTTTTGTTAATAGGATAGCCCCAAACATATTTTCTAATGTTTTAGGGCCAATGTGTAGTTATAATATTCCTTGTTGCCCGTGACGTCTTTGATGACTCTGAGGAATGGGGGGAATTTCACGGGTTCGCCCTCGGCTATGCCCTTTGTCTCTAGTATGACAAGTCCTTCGAGGCATCCCTGATAGATATCCACCTCAAAATACTGGCCTTTCCAGATAAAGCTGTGGCGCTGCTTGTGGATGGTGCAACGCTGCGGGTCGGCCAGTGAGAGCATCATCTCATAGAGCGACAGGTTAATCTGGCGTTCTGTCACCAGTTCCTCGTTTTCCGACGTCTTTTTCTTCGTGGTGTGCACATACACCTGTTTCTGTCCCCATCCACGCTTGCGCAGCCTAATCTCTGTGCCGGGTTCGCCCTGCAGATAGGTCTGCGTAATCTCGCTCTGAATGCAGTCTTCAGGCAGTTCGCCAGTGAGCTCCACAATATATTTCCGCTCTTCCACGATGGGCTGGGGCAGTCCCAGCACGTTGGATATCTCCATAATCACGCGGTTCATCTTGCAGTCAAAGTCGTCGTGGTTGTTGATGACGCGCAGATGTGGGTGGCCCGTCCATGCCTTAATCACCTTCTTGTCCAATCCGCGGGCAATGCGCAGTCCCTCTTCATTCATCTGCTCGTAGCGCTGTGCATTGTTGGCGGTGGTGTAGTATTGCTCAGCACCGTCGG
>CAMOGP010000102.1 GCA_946614175.1 uncultured Prevotella sp.
ATCGGTAACGGCTACGTTGTTCATGTTCATACCGAACATCAGACAGCGCACGTTGTGAGCATCGGCAACACCAGCTGCTACACGAGCCCATACGGCAATTTGCTTCTGAGCCTTTTCGTCCTTCCAGTAGCCGCAAACCACCTTGCGGGCTACGCGCATGCGGGTGCAGATATGTCCGAACTCGATGTCGCCATGAGCGCTTTGGTTCAGGTTCATAAAGTCCATGTCGATGTCGCTCCAGGGTATCTCAGCGTTATACTGTGTGTGGAAGTGGCACAGGGGCTTCTGCAACTGCTGCAGACCCTTAATCCACATCTTGGCGGGAGAGAAGGTATGCATCCATGTGATGATACCTACGCACTTCTCGTCGTTGTTGGCAGCAAGCATTATCTGCTCCACCTCCTTAGAGCTGTTGGCTGTACCTTTATATACAATCTTCACGGGGATGTTGCCGCTCTTGTTCAGACCATCTACCATCTCCTTTGAGTGTCCGTCAACGGCTACAACGGCATCGCCTCCATAGAGAAGCTGGGCACCGGTAACCCACCAGATTTCTAAATTTTCAAATGCTTTCATTTCTTCGTATTGAATGTTGTTATAATTAGTGTTTCTGTCCCTTCTGACCATAGTAGGCATTGGGACCGTGTTTGCGCATATAGTGTTTCTCTACCAACAGGGGATTCATTGTCAGGTTGGGATTGACGTTGAGGGCAACAAATGCCATCTTGGCGCACTGCTCCATAACCTTGGCGTTGTAAACAGCATTGTCGGGAGAGGTTCCCCATGAGAATGGTCCATGATTCTTCACGAGCACAGCAGGCGTGTGGTCGGGATTGATCTTACGGATGTTGAGAATCTCATCAACGATGACATTACCCGTCTCCAACTCGTACTGCCCCTTCACCTCGGCTTCGGTCATATCGCGAGTACAAGGGATATCCTTGTAGAAATAGTCGGCGTGAGTGGTGCCGATATTGGGGATGTCCTTGCCTGCCTGAGCGAAAGCTGTAGCATAGGTAGAGTGAGTGTGAACCACGCCCTGAATATTGGGGAAAGCTTTATAGAGAACAAGATGGGTTGGTGTGTCGCTTGAGGGATTGAGGTCGCCTTCAACGACCTTGCCGCTCTCAAGGTCAACAACTACCATGTCCTCTGCTTTCATCTCGTCGTAACTCACTCCACTTGGCTTGATGACAACGAGACCTTTCTCACGATCGATACCAGAGACATTGCCCCAGGTAAAGATGACGAGTCCCTGTTTCACCAAGTCCAGATTGGCTTTGAATACTTTCTGTTTCAGTTCTTCTAACATAGTGATTATAATTTAAAATTAGAGTCTTCGTTAAACGCCTTATTATTAAATCGGTATAAGGCGGCACCACGTTTTGATGACTTCTTGTCGATAAGATTGGTCTTCTCGATGAAGTCCATCTCCTTGATACGCTTGCGGAAGTTGCGCTTGTCTACCTCCTCACCAATAACGGCTTCATAAAGGGTTTGTAACTGGGTGAGAGTGAATAGCTGAGGCAATAGACGGAAACTGATGGGTGACGTCTTAATCTTTTGGCGCATGATGCGCAGAGCCTGGTCCACCATCAGGTTGTGATCGGAATAGAGAGTGGGGATGCTATTGATATCAACCCATTCTACACCATGTTCCTTGCGTACCTTCTCATCATAATCTTTCACGTTAATCAAGGCATAGTATGCGATAGATATCACACGTTCGCCAGGGTCGCGATCAATACTGCCAAAGGCCCCCACCTGGCGCATGTACAGGTTGTCTAGGCCTGTGAGGTCGCGCAAGGTGCGTTTGGCGGCGTCGTCGATGCTCTCGTCAGCAGAGACGAAGCCTCCGTAGAGGCTCCACTCTCCGCGTCCGGGATCCATCTGACGACGGCCAACGAGCACTTTCAGTTTCTTCTCGTCGAAACCGAAGATGATGACGTCGACCGACACCCAGACTTTCGAATATTCTTTATAATAGGTCATAGCTAGTTTCTGATTACCACAGGGCAATGTAAAGAATGGTTAAGATGACAATCACGCCAAAGGCACCGATATTGAAGGTGCGGTCGGTCTGGAAAATCTTTAGGTCGATAGCCACGAGTTTGGGATCCTGTACCTTGTCCAAAGCATTTGAACGGAGATATAGACCGATGGTAGCGGTGATTGCGGCAAAGAAAATCATAGCTCCCTCGAAGCCGTGGATGTGCATGGTCTCGTTGAAGAAACCACCGATGAACAGCACGAACGATACGGCTGCAACGACGAACATGATGCGGCTCCAGAACAACTGGGTCTTGACGGTGTGCTCGTCGAGTTCGTCAGCAGGTACAGACTTCTTGCTCTTCAGTGAAATCCATACGAAGAGGATAACCAGGGTGATGAACACAACACCTGAGCGTACTAGGAACGGCATCTCGGGGAAGGCAAACTTGTAGATAATTGAGAAGGCGAAAGTTCCGATGGCGCAGACAACGGCAGCTGTACCGCTGGCACGCTTCCACAACAGACCCAAGCCGAAGATAACTACTACACCGGGATATACGAAGGCTGAATACTCCTGGATGAACTGGAAGGCCTGGTCGATACCACCCATTAGGGGATAAACGGCGAGCAGGGCAATGACCAGTGCGCATACAGAGGTGAGACGTCCAACGGTAACCAACTTTTTCTCTGAAGCAGTCTTGTTGATGAACTGCTTGTAGATATCCATCGTGAAGAGGGTAGAGGTAGAGTTGAACATTGAAGCCAGTGAAGAGATAACGGCTGCGGCAAGAGCAGCGAACGACAGACCCTTAACGATAGTAGGAGTGAAGTTACGGATCAGGAAAGGATAGGCATCGTCAGAACGAGTGATAGAACCTGCCAGCGTCTCGCGCAGACCATCACATTCAGGTGCGTTCATAATATAGAAGGCACAAACACCAGGGATACATACGATGAAAGGAATCAAAATCTTTAGGAAGGCTGCGAATACCATACCTTTCTTTGCCTCAGAGAGTGACTTGGCAGCCAGACCCTTCTGGATGATGTACTGGTTGAAACCCCAGTAACCAAGGTTGGTCAGCCACAGAGCACCGAAAATCAGCACGATACCAGGATTGGTGAAGAAAGGATCTTCCTTCTGTATGGTGTTACCTGCAGCATCAACAACACCGTTGATGACTGGATAAAGTTCCTCGTTTCGGGTCACAACAAGATTGAAGTGCTTGTCACCATCGATAGAGGCCAGATAGTCCTTGATGTGAACTAGCGCATCCCAGGCTCCTCCTAAGCCCATCTCGCCACCGATAACTGACAGGGCGGCATAAGCGGTAATCAGACCACCACCAACGAGGAATGTCACCTGCATTACATCAGTCCAAGCTACAGAAGCCAGACCTCCGTAGATAGAATACAGACCTGCAATGAGGAACAAGCTGAGGATGATGACCATACGAACCTGGTCGATCTCCATGCCTGCCAGTGTGAAGGTCATATCGGTTGGCAGACCCAGAATCTGCTGGATAGCCAATGCACCGAGCCATGCTACGGATGTAAGGTTAACGAAGACATAGAGGAAAAGCCACAGCAGAGAGAAGGCAAAGCCTACACCCCAGTTGTAACGCTCGCGCAGGAACTGAGGAATGGTGAAAATCTTCTTCTCAATCATCAGAGGCAAGAGGAACTTACCTACAACGAGCAGGGTGGCTGCTGCCATCAGCTCGTAGGCTGCCTGAGCGATACCAGATGCGAAGGCTGAACCTGACATTCCGATGAACTGCTCTGCTGAGATGTTTGCTGCAATAAGTGATGCACCAACGGCCCACCAGGTCAGGGTGTTACCTGCCAGGAAGTAGTCGGTAGAGGATTTCTCCTGTCCCTTCTTGCTGCGTGAGAGGAAAATACCCATGCCCACAAGAATAATGATGTAGACTATAAATACCATATAGTCGGCTAAGGCAAAACCATTGGTGCTTAGCGCTTCAATAATTCTATCCATTTGTTGAATGTGTTAATTATTTTTTGTTATTAATATGTGTTATTTGTTATTTTACAGAAAATTTATAGGCAGCGTGGCTGTAGTACTTCTCGCCGGGGTTCAGTACGGGACTGGGCCACTCGGGATGGTTGGGGCTGTCGGGATACTTCTGGCTCTCCAAGCATACAGAGATATACTGAGGATAGTGCTTGCCAAGCTTGCGAACCACGTTCTCCTCGCCCTGGATGCCCTGGAAATTGCCGGTGTAAACTTGTACGCCAGGCTCGTTGGTAAACATCTCCATGTAGATGCCGGTCTTAGGACTGTAGAGCGTGGCTGCAACCTTTGTGTCATCACCCTTGGTGTTCAGACACCAGTTGTGGTCGTAACCGCCATTGGCATTAGCCACCTGGTCGTACTCACGATCCAAACCGTCGATGATAGCATGTTCGGTGCGGAGGTCCATCGTGGTACCCTCTACGGCACGAATCTCACCAGTAGGCATATAAGAGTCGTCTGCCACGGTGAATGAGTCGGCATTCACACTCAACCATTGGTTCAAACCACCTGCAGGTTCCTCAAAGTCACCAGAGAGGTTGTAGTAGTTGTGGTTAGTTTGGTTGATGATTGTGGGTTTGTCTGTGGTAGCCTCCCAAGTGATATCGAGGGTGTTGCCATTGACAATCTTATAAGTGGTAGTTGCCGTTACGGTGCCGGGGAAGCCGTTCTCGCCATCCTCAGCAACGATGGTCAGCTTCAATGTCTGGTCGTCAATCTGCTCGGCCTTGTAGATCTGGTTCATCCAACCCGTATCGCCACCACCATGCAGACAGTGGTCACGTCCGTCGTGCTTGTCGTTCTGCTTCAGCTGGATGGTGTCGCCATTGAGGACGAAACGACCCATGTTGATGCGGTTGGCATAGCGGCCAACGCTTGAACCGTAGTCGGTGGTCTTCTCCATGTACTGGGCAATGTTGTCGAAGCCAAGTACCACGTCAACGAGCGAGTCGTTCTTGTCGGGTACCATCATAGACACGATACGAGCACCATAGTTGGTGATGCATACCTCCATGCCCTTGTCGCCCTTGAGGGTGTAAAGACGCACGGTGTCGCCATTGACAACAGTGTCAAACTTAGCAGGGTTAAGGCCCGATGCTGTTAACTCTACAGGTGCTGTTTTGGGGTCACACGACATCATCGTGAGAGCCATGAGTGCACCAAATCCGAATAGTGAAGCCTTGAATGCTTTCATCGTTTTGTTGAATTAAAAAATTAAACTTTTAGTTATTGTTTCGAAATTTGGGTGTAAAGTTACAATATATTTTCTGAACCACCAAACATATTGGCGTGATTTTTTGTTGACAAGTCCTTTTTTTACAGATTTTCATACGTATTTGAAAAAAAAGACGTACCTTTGCACTCTATGAAACAGATTATTGTAAAAGACGCGGATTTGAGTCAAGCGGCAATGGAGGGCATGGATGCCTTCCTGCAAGTCTTTATTGATGCACTGAGAGAGGCCGTGGGAGGAGAGCCTACTGCGGAGAGTCTGCAGGAGTTGAATGCTGACCAGGTGACGCTGCTCTGTTGGGACACCCTTCACCAGGAAGTGATGGATGGCGGCTTCGTGCAACTGATCCATAACGGATACGGTCCTTTCATCTTCAAGAACCCCTTCGCCAAGGCCCTGAACAAGATGTGGGGCATGCGCGACCTGTCGAAGATGCTGTATGAAGTGCACACGTTGTGGCTGGAGCATCGCGAGGCCCTGGAGGCTGAGTGTACCGATGAGGAGTTCATGGCGCTGTTTGAACAGCATCCGCAGTTTGATGATTATGACGATATGTTCATCGAGAACGAAGAGCGATGGACGGATGAGATTGCCCACTATGTGGACAGGAATATAGAGAAATTTGCTGTAATAGAATGAATAAGCAACAAGAGGAACTCCGTAAGAAGAGTCCTGTACAGATAAAGAACCGCAAGGCCTCATTCGAGTATTTCTTCATTGAGGAATTTACGGCGGGCATTGTGCTTACCGGTACCGAAATCAAGTCGATCAGGGCTGGTAAGGCGAGTCTGGTGGATACTTATTGCACCATCATCCATGGTGAGATGTGGGTGAAGGGTATGTCGATAAGTCCTTATTTCTATGGTTCTTATAATAATCACGAACAGAAGCGTGACCGTAAGCTGCTGCTGACCCGGCGTGAGATAGCCCGACTGGAGAGTGCTACGAAACAGACGGGATATACTATCGTACCAACACTCGTGTTTATCGACGAGAACGGCAGGGCTAAGATGGATCTCGCTCTTTGTAAAGGTAAAAAGGCTTTTGATAAGCGTCAGACGCTGAAGGAAAAAGAAGACCGCCGCGAGATGGATCGCGCCATGAAGGTTTACAAATGATACAACAGGAAATAACTAAACGCATCCTGATTCTCGACGGAGCCATGGGCTCTGTCATTCAGGAGTATGGACTTGATGAAAAAGACTTCCGTGGAGACCGTTTTCAGGATCTGCCAGGACTGATTAAGGGTAACAATGATATCCTGAATCTGACGCGTCCTGACGTGATTGGTGATATCTATGAAAGGTATCTGAAAGCTGGTGCCGACATTATTTCAACCAACACTTTCAATGCACAACGTATCTCGCAGAGTGACTACGGGTTATGTGATTTTGTTAGAGAGATAAATGAAACCAGCGCACGACTCGCCAAGAAGGCGGCAGAGAAGTATTCCACACCAGGAAAACCCCGCTTTGTTGCAGGTTCTGTAGGACCTATGAACAAGACTTGTTCGATGTCGCCCGACGTGTCGAACCCGGCCTATCGTGAGCTGACCTACGACCAGGCTCTGGAGGCCTATATGGAGCAGATTGGCGGACTGGTTGACGGTGGTGCGGATGTCATCCTGATTGAGACGGTTTTTGACACGCTCAACGCCAAGGCTGCCATCGATGCGGCCGTGAGGGTCATTGACGGTCGTGACATTCCCATCATGGTGAGTGTGACGATCAGTGACGCTGCCGGACGAACGCTGAGTGGACAGACCTTGGATGCTTTCCTGGCGAGTGTGTCGTCATATCCTATTTTCAGTATTGGACTGAACTGTTCGTTTGGTGCGCGTCAGATGAAGCCTTATCTCAAGGAACTGAGTCGTCGTGCACCTTATTATATTAGTTGTCATCCGAATGCCGGCTTGCCCAACTCGCTGGGCCTCTATGACGAGACGCCGGAGACGATGGCCCCGCAGATTGCCGAGTTTATCGATGAGAAACTCGTGAATATCGTGGGTGGCTGTTGTGGTACCACACCTGCCTTCATTGAGAAATATGCACCGTTGGTGGTGGGTAAGGAGCCCCACCAGCCTGTGGAGAAACCGACGTCTCTATGGCTGTCGGGCCTGGAACTCCTGAATACCGGCGAGGCTACGTTCGTCAATGTGGGCGAGCGCTGTAACGTGGCCGGTTCCCGTAAGTTCTTGCGACTGATTAAGGAGAAGAGCTACGAGGAGGCTTTGCAAATAGCACGCAAACAGGTGGAGGATGGTGCCATGGTCATCGATGTCAATATGGATGACGGACTGCTGGATGCGAAGGCAGAGATGGTGCATTTCCTGAACCTGATAGCTTCTGAGCCTGATATTGCCCGTGTGCCTGTGATGATTGATTCCAGTAAGTGGGATGTGATTATGGCTGGCCTGAAGTGTGTGCAGGGCAAGAGCATCGTGAACTCCATCTCCCTGAAAGAGGGTGAGGAGGTGTTTCTGAGTCATGCACGCGACGTGAAGAGCATGGGCGCTGCCGTGGTGGTGATGTGCTTCGACGAACAGGGACAGGCTACCTCGTATGAGCGCAGGATTGAAATAGCAGAAAGGGCCTACCGGCTGTTGGTTGACAAGGTGGGTTTCCTGCCTCAGGATATCATCTTCGACCCCAACGTGCTGGCTATTGCTACGGGTATGGAGGAGCATAATGCCTATGCGCTGGATTTTATCCGTGCTACGGAGTGGATTCATCAGAATCTGCCTGGAGCGCATGTCAGCGGCGGCGTCAGCAACCTGTCGTTCTCGTTCCGTGGCAACAACTACTTACGTGAGTCCATGCATGCCGTGTTCTTGTATCATGCCATACAGGTCGGTATGGACTTCGGTATCGTAAACCCTTCGGCCAAGGTGACTTACGATGACATCCCGCAAGATCACCTGACGTTGATAGAGGATGTGGTGCTGAACAGACATCCGGAGTCGGCGGAGCAGCTGATGGAGCTGACGGGGGAGACGGGGAATACTAGTGAAACTAGTCAGACTAGTTCAACTAGTGCTAGCCTGAGCCTCGAGGAGCGTCTTCAGGAGGCACTTATCAAGGGCAACGGCGAACATCTGGATGATGACCTGAAGGAGGCATTGGCGAAGTATCCGCGTGCCGTCGATATCATTGAGGGACCTTTGATGGCTGGCATGAACGAGGTGGGACGCCGCTTCGGAGAAGGAAAGATGTTCCTGCCGCAGGTGGTGAAGACGGCTCGTACGATGAAGCGTGCGGTGGAGATCCTGCAGCCGTTTATTGACTCTGGAAAATCGGAA
>CAMOGP010000103.1 GCA_946614175.1 uncultured Prevotella sp.
CCTACGGACGTTCCGCCGAATTTCATTACTTTCATATTCCTATGCAATTTATCTTTCCGAATGGTACCCCTCAACAAGCGGGGACTAATCCATTGGCGCTGCAAAGGTAATGCAAAATTTTTATTCGACCACCTTTTTGGTCAATATTTTTTCGGTATTGTCTTAAAATCCTGTGTTATATGTCTCTATAATTGCATAAATATTCCTTGATATGTTGATGATGGCTGCTATGGCAATCAGGATGAATGATACGATCTTCATCCAAGTGTTGCGGATGCCGAAAGGCAGGACGAATGTGAGTAGGGCAGCGATGATGTTCAGGAATAGATAGACAAAATGCTTGGTCTGCCACGTGCATCCTATCCAGTCAAAAAGATAGCCAATACTGGCGTTAGTGATAGACATGAAGATGATGGAGAAGCAGTAGGCCATAATCAGGATGCTGTTCCAATCTTGTCTTTTGTCAAACTTAATACCGCATTTATTGCAGTAAAGGGCATTCTCGTCGTTTTCGTGTGAGCATTTAGGACATTTCATATTTTTATAGGTTTTATGATACGGGGTGCAAAGGTAATCATTTTGAAGTGAAAAGTGAAGAGTGTCAAGTGAAAAAATTGCTGGAGCATGTTGTTTTTCCATATTTTATTTGTAATTTTGCATCCAATGACAAACGAATATCAACTTCGCGTTTTGCCGCAGGTGGCGGCCAGCGCTGAGAAACTCAAGAAATATATCTCTGAAGAACAGGGAATCGCGATGGGTGCCCTGAAGGCAGTGCGTATTCTGAAGCGCTCGATAGATGCGCGCCAGCGCACTATCTTCGTGAACCTGAAGGTGAGGGTCTATGTGAACGAGCAGCCTACGGAGGACGAGTTTGAGCATGTGGACTATCAGAATGTGGACGATAAGCCGCAGGTGATTGTGGTGGGGGCAGGCCCCGGTGGTCTCTTTGCTGCCTTGAGACTCATAGAATTGGGGTTCAGGCCTATTGTGCTTGAACGGGGAAAGGATGTACACGAACGCAAGAAAGACTTGGCTAATATCAGTAGGACCCAACAGGTGGATGGCGAGAGCAACTACTGTTTTGGTGAGGGTGGCGCTGGTGCCTATTCTGACGGTAAGCTATATACCCGTTCGAAGAAGCGTGGTAACACGGAGAAAATACTGCGTGTGTTCTGTCAGCACGGCGCTTCTACGAATATTCTGGCCGATGCTCATCCCCATATTGGTACGGACAGATTGCCGCAGGTCATCGAGGCTATGCGCAATACCATCATCCGCTGTGGCGGTGAGGTGCATTTCCAGACTAAGATGACGGAGCTGGTAATGAAAGGAGGCAAGGTTGTTGGCTGTGTGGCTAATGATCGGGAATTCCTGGGGCCGGTGATATTGGCTACAGGTCATTCGGCCCGTGATGTGTATCGCTATCTGAATGATGCCAAGATTCATCTGGAGGCAAAGGGTATTGCCGTAGGTGTGCGTCTGGAGCATCCCTCACAGTTGATAGACCAGATACAGTATCATCGGAAAGAGGGCAGGGGACAATGGTTGCCTGCTGCGGAATATGCTTTTGTGACACAGGTTGACGGGCGTGGCGTGTACTCGTTCTGTATGTGTCCTGGCGGTTTTGTGATTCCTGCTGCCACAGGTCCAGAACAGATTGTGGTCAATGGTATGAGTCCTGCCAGTCGAGGTACGCAATGGAGTAACTCGGGCATGGTGGTCGAGGTGAGACCGGAAGACATTGAAAGTGAAAAGTTTGGAGTGAAAAGTGAAGGAAATGCTCCGGCACTTGCCATGATGTATTTCCAGGAGGAACTGGAACGGATGTGCTGGCAGCAAGGTAATATGAAGCAGACGGCTCCTGCCCAGCGTATGGTTGACTTCGTGAATGGTAGGCTGAGCTATGATCTGCCAAGAAGTTCGTATGCTCCCGGACTGGTGTCGTCGCCTTTGCATTTCTGGATGCCAAAACCGATTGCCTCACGTTTGCAGCAAGGCTTTAGGACCTTTGGAAAACAGGCACATGGATTCTTGACAAATGAGGCGGTGATGATAGCTGTAGAGACCAGAACATCGAGTCCGGTGCGTATAGTCCGTGATAATGAAACCCTGATGCATGTGCAGGTTGAGGGCTTGTTTCCTTGTGGTGAGGGTGCCGGTTATGCGGGTGGCATCGTGTCGGCAGGCGTAGATGGTGAGCGTTGCGCAGAAATGTGTGCGTCGTATATGGAAAAACATGGATGAAAATTTGGCGGATTATTTTTTTCTTCGTAATTTTGCCGATGTACATAATACTTTACGCTGAAACCTAATAAATCTATACGCTTATGAATAAGGATGAGAAATTTGTTGTCACCATTAGCCGACAGTTTGGTACTGGTGGACATGAGATTGGAGCCGAGTTAGCCCGCAGGCTTAATGTGAAGTTGCTGGATAAACAGATACTGAACGAAATGGCTCGTAAATATAATATTGTGGAAGAGGCCGTAGAGAAGATAGAATCCCGCAATCCGTTGTGGCGTGATGATTTCACACAGTTTTATCGTTCGTATATGGCCGGAGCCGAGTATAATGGACAAGAACATGACCAAACCTCGCGCCAGTTGTTTGAGGCGCAGGCTGAGGTGATCAAAAGGATTGCTGCTCAGGAGTCGTGTGTGATTATTGGCCGCTGCGGTTTCCATATATTCCGCAATCACCCTAACGCCCTGAAGATATTCATCCATGCGGATGTGGATTGCAGGAAGAAACGTATAGGACGGAAGTATGATATTTCAGAGAGCGACGCGGCTGCGATGATTGTTGACAATGACTACAGTCGTGAGCTCTATACAAAGACGTTTACAGGCAGTGAATGGCAAGATGCCCGCAACTATGACGTCTCGTTGAACGTTAAGCAGTTTGGCGTGAACGGTGCCGTTGACTTCCTGATGAATGTCATAGGATAATAAAAAAATGGCTTTTGGAAAATGGATTGGCGGCTATCTGGGATGGAGCGCCTTTGGACCCTTAGGGGGTATTTTAGGATTTGTAATAGGCGCACTGTTTGATACGGCTGTCAAAGGGGGCGAGGATGATACTTTGCGCCTCACTGATGAACAGTCGCGACAAGGTGACCGAAATAGTTTCTTTATCTCGATGCTGGTGCTGGCTGCCTATATCGTAAAGGCAGACGGCAAGGTGATGCATTCGGAGATGGAACTGGTGAGAGACATGCTTCGTCAGAATTTTGGCGAGGCTGCTGCCCAGCAGGGTGACCAGGTGATGCGCCAGTTGTTTGCAGAGCAGGATCGTCAGGGCAATATGGTCTATAGACAGAATATCCAGCAGGCGTGCGATCAGATTGCTTATCACGTAGATTACTCAGGACGATTGCAGTTGCTCAACTTCCTTGTGATGATAGCACAGGCCGATGGACGTGTGGATCAGGTGGAGGTTGCGGCACTGAAGGAGGTCGCCCAGTGGCTGCAGATGTCGCCACAGGAGGTGGATGCAATGCTACATCTGAAGGGTGACTCGCTGGAGGATGCCTATAAGGTGCTCGGTGTGAGTGCTGACGCTACAGATGAAGAATTGAAGAAGGCCTATCGTCGTCTGGCTTTGGAGCATCATCCTGACCGTGTGGCAAAGTTGGGTGACGATGTACGTAAGGCTGCGGAAAAGAAATTCCAGGAAATCAATGCCGCCAAGGATCGTATCTGGAAGGCCAGAGGACTTTGAGATGTAAGATGTCTGATGTAAGATGTCTGATGTAAGATGTCTGATGTAAGAAGTAAGATGTAAGAAGTAAGAGGTAAGAGTTGAAACAGCCGGCTATTTTGATTCCAGAGGGGTGTGATAAGTTGCTGTTGCATGCTTGTTGTGCACCATGTTCTTCGGCCATTGTGGAGTGGTTGATGAAGAATGGCGTGCGGCCTACAATTTTCTATTTTAACCCCAATATATGGCCCCGCGAGGAATATGAAATCCGTAAGAACGAGAGTAAGCGACATGCTGAGAGCTTGGGTCTGGGATGGATTGATGGGGATTATGACCATGAAGGATGGCGTAAGGGGGTTTGCGGATTGGAGAATCTGCCGGAGCGAGGTTTGCGCTGCGAACAATGTTTTACGTTGCGACTGACGGAAACGGCCCGTAAGGCTCAGAAACTGGGCTTCCGCTATTTCGCTACAACACTGGCCTCCAGTCGCTGGAAGAGTCTGGAACAGATAGAACGGGCTGGGCGTATGGCAGAAAAGGCTGCTCCCGGAACAGAATTCTGGGCGCAGAACTGGCGTAAGGGCGGACTGCAGGAGCGCAGAAACCAGCTGCTCAAGGAGAACCAGTTCTATAACCAGCAATATTGTGGGTGTGAGTTCTCTGCACGAAACGGTGCGAATACCAAACCTCTGTTGAGAGCACAGATGCGCGAGGCGAAGAAGCAACATCAGGGACAGTTGGCAAAGATGTCGGAGGAGATTGCAGGGAAGTTGCAGGGACTGACGGAATCACGGCATGTACAGACCGTGATGGCTTACTGGCCATTGCCCGACGAGGTGGATATCCGTCCTTTCGTTGACTGGATGGTTGCTCAAGGCGTGACAGTTGTCTTGCCCAAGGTGACAGGTGAGGAGACGATGGAACTGCGTCGTTATGCGTCGTATGATGACCTTGAAGAGGGCGCCTTTCATATTATGGAACCAGTAGGGGAGTCTTTTATGACCTTTGATCAGATAGATCTTGCTATAGTGCCGGGTATGGCTTTTGATGCTGCCGCTCATCGCTTAGGACGAGGCAAGGGGTATTATGATCGGTTTCTTGGCGCTCATCCTTATATATATAAAATAGGTGTGTGCTTCCCCTTCCAACGTGTGGCGGAGGTTCCTTCGGAGGCGCATGATGTTGTGATGGATGAGGTGATATCATAAAAAACGAGACTCATAATTTGTGATTCTCGTTTTTTTGTTGTAATTTTGCACCCTAATAATTGCAATTATAAAATATGTTTGAGAATTTGAGTGAGCGACTGGAACGGTCGTTCAAGATATTGAAAGGTGAAGGAAAAATCACCGAGATTAATGTTGCCGAGACTTTGAAGGACGTACGTCGTGCCCTGTTGGATGCCGACGTAAACTATAAGGTTGCCAAGCAGTTCACTGATACTGTCAAGCAGAAAGCTTTGGGTATGAATGTGCTCACAGCTATCAAACCGAGTCAGTTGATGGTGAAAATTGTGCACGATGAGTTGACAGAACTCATGGGTGGCAAGGCTGTAGAACTTAATCTCGAGAATCGTCCCGCTGTTATCCTGATGTCAGGTCTGCAGGGTTCTGGTAAGACCACTTTTACGGGTAAGTTGGCCAAGATGCTGAAGGACCGTCAGCACAAGAAACCGCTGCTGGTGGCTTGTGACGTGTATCGTCCTGCTGCTATTGAACAGCTGAAGGTGGTGGCTGAAACCGTAGGCGTGGATGTCTATACCGAGGAAGGTAACAAGAATGTTGTAGAGATAGCGCAGAACGCTATCCGTAAGGCAAAGCAGGAGAGTTATACCGTGGTCATCGTCGATACGGCCGGTCGTCTGGCTGTTGATGAGGAGATGATGAACGAGATATATAACCTGAAGCAGGCTATCAATCCCGATGAGACCCTGTTTGTGGTTGACTCGATGACGGGTCAGGATGCTGTGAACACCGCCAAGGAGTTCAACGACCGTTTGGATTTCGACGGCGTAGTGCTGACAAAACTTGATGGTGATACACGTGGCGGTGCTGCCCTGAGTATCCGTACGGTGGTGACCAAGCCAATTAAGTTCGTTGGTACGGGCGAGAAGATGGAAGCCATCGACGTGTTCCATCCTGAGCGTATGGCCGACCGTATTCTGGGTATGGGTGACGTGGTCTCACTGGTAGAACGCGCCCAGCAGCAGTTTGACGAGAAGCAGGCCCGTGAATTGGAGAAGAAAATTCGTAAGAATAAGTTTGACTTCAACGATTTTATGGCCCAGATCCAGCAGATCAAGAAGATGGGTAACATCAAGGAGCTGGCCGGCATGATTCCTGGTGTGGGTAAGGCACTGAAGGATGTGGATATTGATGATAATGCTTTCAAGGGTATTGAGGCTATCATCAATTCGATGACTCCCAAGGAGCGCTCAAATCCGGAAATCATCAATCAAAGCAGAAAGATCCGTATTGCCAAGGGTTCTGGCACCAAACTTGAGGAGGTGAACCGCCTGCTGAAGCAGTTTGACCAGACCAAGAAGATGATGAAGATGGTAAGCGGTATGGATAAAGGAAAAATGGCCCAGATGGCTGCGGCTATGAAAAACATGAAGCGACCCTAAACAGGGCCGCTTCATGGCTTTTTATGACATTTAGAACTAAACGAGTAATATGCAATTAATTGACGGAAAAGCAACGGCAACTGCTATTAAGGCAGAGATTGCCGAGGAAGTGAAGGCCATCATGGCCAAAGGTGGCAAACAGCCCCATCTGGCTGCTGTGCTGGTAGGCCACGATGGCGGTTCTGAGACCTACGTGAAGAATAAGGTTTTGGCTTGTGAGGCCTGCGGTTTTAAATCGACTCTCATCCGCTATGAGGATGATATTACTGAGGAGGAACTGTTGGCTTGTGTGGATAAGTTGAATAAGGACGATGATGTGGATGGCTTCATTGTACAGCTTCCCTTACCCAAGCATATTGACGAGCAGAAGATTATCGAGGCTATCGATTATCGTAAGGACGTGGATGGTTTCCATCCTATCAATGTAGGTCGTATGGCTATCGGTCTGCCTTGCTTCATTTCAGCCACCCCTCTGGGTATTATCACTTTGTTGAAGCGTTATGGTATCGAAACATCTGGCAAAAAGTGTGTCATCCTGGGGCGCAGCAATATCGTGGGTAAGCCTATGGCACAGCTGATGATGCAGAAGCAGTATGGCGACGCTACCGTTACCGTGTGTCACTCGCGTTCAAAGACCTTAAAGGAGGAATGTCGTGCAGCTGATATCATCATCGCTGCTATCGGTAGTCCTGAGTTTGTGACAGCTGATATGGTGAAGGATGGTGCTGTGATTGTTGACGTAGGTACTACCCGTGTGCCTGATGCTACCCGTAAGAATGGCTTCCGCCTGACAGGTGATGTGAAGTTTGACGAGGTGGCACCTAAGTGCTCCTTTATCACGCCTGTTCCTGGTGGCGTAGGTCCGATGACTATCTGTTCGCTGATGAAGAATACGCTGGCAGCAGGTAAGAAAGAATACTATAAGTAAAAAAGAAAAAGTGAAAAGTGAAAAATCTGCTTCCGCTCAAGAGTGGTATGAGCGGGGTAACGAATACCGTAAGCAGAGCCAATGGCATGAGGCCATCAACTGCTATATACGAGCTATAGAGCTTGACCCCGACAGTCCGGCTGTCGAGGCCAAGCGTATGCTTGACGATATCATGGCATTCTATTGCAAAGATATGTATAATCCCTAGGGAAATGCCCTGGGGATTTTTTTTTGTCTTTATGTATGGACGTTTTCGGTGGGCTGAAAACTTTTTTTGTGTTTTAGGTTTAAACCTTTTCCTGGTTGTTGCGTCATATATACAGAAAACAGGATAACATTTCGATATTAATAACTATAAAAAGGGAAAGGAAACAAATTATGAAGAAGGTTGTTTTAACAGTGGTAACAGTGATGACGTTTGCAATGGGTTTCGCAGAGACAACATCAAGTCACAGAATGATGATTGACAGACAGCCTGTGAACTATGACATGAGTTTCGACATGCACCGCTTGGCAGTGAAACTGGGGTTGACATTTGAACAGATGGAGACCGTGGAGGTGATTCAAAACTGCTTTAACGATGAGGTACAAGAAGCCGCAACGTCAAGAGGCCTTCAGCGTCGTCACCTGATTTTTCAGGCCGTGCGCAAGGATGCACAGCAGATGCGTAGAGTGCTCAATGATGAGCAGTTTGAAACCTACATGACACTACTGGGCGTCACATTAAGAAACAAAGGTCTTTAGAACCTAATGAACGGAGATGTCGGGGGAGCAGCAATGTTCCCCCGATGTCTTTTTTTGCTTATTGTCATCTAAAATGGAAAAAAGGAAAGAAAAAAGCTATTTTCTTTTGCATTTTGCTTACAAATTAGTACCTTTGCAGCCAATTTCGTAAGAGGTTAATGCGTTAAACAAATACAGTATATGGCAAAAATGAAAGGCGCTATTGAGGTGAATACCGAGAGGTGTAAGGGATGCAGTCTCTGCATCATTGCCTGCCCTCAGAAGGTTATCGCCCTGGCCAACAAAGTTAATCTGCACGGTTATCCCTATGTGGAGGCTGTCAACGAAGAGGCCTGTGTGGGCTGTGCTTCGTGTGGCATCGTCTGTCCTGATGGATGTATCACCGTGTATCGTAAAAAAGTGGAGGAATAAATTATGGCAGAAGAAAGAGAAGTTGTGTTGATGAAAGGCAACGAGGCTATTGCCCACGCTGCTATTCGATGCGGATGCGACGGCTATTTCGGCTATCCTATTACTCCGCAGAGTGAGGTGATTGAGACGCTGGC
>CAMOGP010000104.1 GCA_946614175.1 uncultured Prevotella sp.
GATACCAGCCACCATCTGATACTTGGGAACGGTGAAGGTGAAGCGAGGGTTGAGGATGGCGAAGTCGGGGTTGCGGAAGTTATAGAACATCTTGCGGTTCTCTGTGTGACTTGAGATAACAGAGCAACTGTCCATCTCTGATCCTGTGCCGGCCATCGTCAGCACACAGCCCACGGGAATCCAACGGCAGGTCATGGGTTGCCAGTTCTTGAAGTAATACTCCCAAGGATCACCGTCGTACCAGGCACTTCCGGCTACGGCTTTACAATAGTCAATAGTAGAGCCACCACCCACGCCAAGGATGAAATCAACATTCTCCTGGCGAGCTGTACGTGCACCCTCCAATACCTTTTCTATAGTGGGATTAGGCATCACTCCGGCTATCTCTATTACCTGGCATCCTGCCTTCTTCAGCTCGGCCATCACCTGGTCGTAGATACCGTTGCGTTTAATGCTTCCGCCACCATAGCAGAGCATCACCTTCTTGCCATAGTTTTTCAGTTCTTCACTCAGTTTGCTTAAAGACTCCTCACCGAAGTGCAACTTCGTGGGATTGTGGAATGTGAAATTGCCTAACATGATTTTATTGTTTTAAGGTTCTTAATCTCATTTCTACGGCAAAGGTACGCGCTTTATTTATAATAGGTATTACACAAATTGGCTGCTAATATACCAATTTCGCAGATTGTGCTCAAAAATCGTAAAATACATACCATTATTAGAGTATTTTACGTATATTTGCCACCGATATGCGGAATATTCTGAAGGTTGACAGTCCTAACGATTATGCTCGTTTTGTGGATGCGCCGGTGTTGCATCCGCTGATAAGTATTATACATTATGACGAGCTGGAGCCCTTCCGTCATAGTCTGAACAACTATGGCGTGTATGGGTTGTTCATTCAGCGGCAGTTTCCCTTCAATCTCTCATACGGTATGAGGAAATTGCAGGTGAGCGACGGCTCCATCATTGCCGTGGAACCGGGACAGATAGGCGGCTTGGAGGATAACGGCGAGCGCATCTCGTTATGTGGCTGGGTGCTGCTATGGTCGCCCGAGCTGTTGCACGGCAGCGAGTTGGAAAGGCAGATTGACCGCTATCAGTTCTTCTCGTATTTCTTCGACGGCTCATTACGCATGGAGCCCGACGAATGGCTTAGCATCACGCAGTTAGTGGCTCAGATGCGACAGGAATTGCAGACACATGAGGATTCTCCGTCATTAAGAAAAGTCCTGCTGGCTTATCTTCGCCTGATACTGGAATACTGCAACCGCATCTACCAGCGCCAACTGTCGGAAGAGGATAGGGGAGAGACTGATCTGCTGAAACGCTTTCACAACCTGCTGCAAACCTATTTCCGCGAGAACCACCAGTTGTCGCAAGGCTTGCCGACCGTTGCCTGGTGTGCCTCTCAGTTGGCTTATTCGCCCCGCTACTTCGGTGACATTGTCCACAAGGCAACAGGCAGCACGGCCATCGGTTACATACATAATTATATTATTAATCAGGCGAAAAGTCTGCTGATGCAAGGTCATAACATCAGTGAGACTTCCCGCCTGTTGGGTTTCGATTTCCCTCACCATTTTACCCGCCTCTTCAAACGAATCACCGGCCTTACCCCTAGCGAGTATAGCCAGAGTCATTAATCGAAATAAAGAGAAGATAAAAGATACAAATATAAATTAGGGTGGATACGACATCCTTAAACGCCCGCCTACCTCAATCGTGTACTGATGATCGATGGTAAAGACGGCAGAAGTTTTGCTGTATTCCACCACATGGGCTGCTGACAACTGGTTAATATCTAATCCTCTTCTAACCGCCGCTGACTTAGTTCAATATCAGTAACATGTAGGTGGATTGTCACGAGTCGCCACCATACTTGAAGAGCTTTCAGAGCAGATTGACATTAATAATCAGTTTGCGCCACTTGCAACTTATGTGAAAAAGGTTGTATGGCAACGACTTGGCTATATACTTGAAAATGTCGTTGGGGAAAAGAAGTTAGCAGATGAATTGTATGAACAGCTTCGTACATCATCGGGTTATTTCAAATATCAACCTTTAAGTACATCGGCAGAAGATAATCCATCTGTCAGAGACAGCCGGTGGAAGATAAACATAAACGTAGAAATAGAAACAGACAATATATGATAAACAGAACAGCGATACAACAGTGGAGCGAGCATGCTCCCTGGATAGATAATGCGCAGATTGAGCAAGACTTGATTATCTGTCGTGCCTTGAATACTTTGAGCGAATAGCCTTTGGAAGTTTCGATGCAATGAGTTGATATGACTCTTTAATCAAGCCCTCTACTAATGCATCGTCCAATTCTTCATAATAGATATCGCTCCAGTGCGTCTTGTTCCAATGATAGGCAGGTGTTACGGCAGAGAATTGTTCTCTAAGTTCCATATTCCTGTCTGGTGACAGTTTTAAGGCAATTCTTGAAACTCCGTCCTTCATATCATATCTGCCACCGCCTAACCATAGGCAGACAAATATCTTTCCTTCCAAGCGGAAGTTAAGGATGTCTTCACCAAACGCTTGGTCTTCAGTCACTCCTGGGAGTGACAACGTGTATTCTCTAACCTGCTCAATGTTCATACGTCATTTATCTTTCCTTGTTTTTATTTTCCCACGCAGAATCTACTTTCCGATGCAGAAGTTGCGGAAAATGTTATGAAGAACTTCGTCAGAGGTGATTTCGCCGCCGGTGATCTCGCCTAGGAAGTGGAGACATTCGCGTAGGTCCTGGGCGATGAGGTCGTTAGGGATTTCTTCGCGGATAGACTTTATGGCTCGGGATAATGCCAGGTGGGATTTCGTCAGAGCTTCGTAATGACGGACATTGGTTACTATGGTGTCGTTTTCGTTTATCTCGGGAATGTCTGCAGCGCGGATCAGTCCTTCCGTCAACAGTTTGATGCCATCGCCGGTAAGAGAGGATATGTGATAGATATTGTCCGTTGGCATCTTATGGAATAGGAATGAGGCGCTGGGTAGCGTCATGTCGCACTTGTTGACAACACGCAGAACGGGTTTCTCCTCGGGTATCTTTATGTCGGGGAACTGGTTGTCCTTATCTGTCAGCAGTAGGATGATATTGGCGCGTTCTGCAGCTTGCAGGCTGCGCTCAATACCCATACGTTCTATTTGGTCTCTGGTTTTGCGGATACCTGCTGTATCTATGAACCGGAAGGTCTTGCCTTGTATCTGTACAACATCCTCGATGGTATCACGCGTAGTTCCCTGTATGCTAGATACGATGGCTTTGTCCTCGTGAAGAAGATTGTTCAACAGGGTGCTCTTACCAACATTGGGAGCACCGATGATGGCTACGGAGATTCCGTTCTTAAGGGCATTGCCCACACGGAAGGACTGACGAAGTGTATTGATATGCTTCTGAATGTCCTGTGCGGTTTGGAGAATTTGTTGGCGGTCGGTAAATGTGATGTCCTGATCTGAGAAATCGAGCTCAAGTTCCATGAGTGAGGTAAGTTTCAGTAAATTCTGACGCAGGTCTTCCAGGTCATTCCTGAAGTTACCTCGCAGCTGACTCATGGCCATGTTATGTGTAGCTTTGTTGGTGGCAGCAATCAGGTCGGCTACGGATTCAGCCTGTGAGAGGTCCATCTTGCCATTCATGAAAGAACGTTGTGTAAACTCGCCAGGCAGGGCCTGACGGGCACCTTGTTCAATAAGCATACTCAGAATCTGCTGGGTGATGTAATATCCGCCATGACAACTGATCTCCGTGGTATCTTCGCCAGTATAGGAGAGTGGAGCTCTAAAAACAGAAATTAGCGCATAGTCCACATGATCTTTCAACTCTGTGTAATGCAGGGTGGCAGTTTTTGCCTTTGAGATATTTTTGATAACGATGGCATTCGTTATCTCAATGGCCTTAGGACCGCTGACTCTTATTACTGCTATGGCTCCGCCTGGGGCAGTGGCCAATGCGCAAATGGTATCGTTATTTGAATTCATTTTTTCTTTGCCCATGTGTTAGCGAGGATTACAATAATGGTAACAGCAACAATAAGGATGAGGACGCCGACTTTTATTATATCATCGTTTTTGATAAATGGTGTTACAAGAAGAAAGACAATGGCCATTAATATTGCGGTAGTAGTAAGCAGTCTGATCCGACGTATATCAACTTTCTTCCGTTTCTCTTCAGACGCTGTGTTGTAACCTGCAATAAGTCCGTCTCCCTGGGCAAAATAAATAATAATAGCAAGGAAGAGAAGAAAACCTGCAAGGACAAAGTTAATGATCATCATATTCTTTCGAGAACTATTTTAATGAGTGTGTCAATGGAATTCTTGTAGTTGGGATTTGCCTCCTTGATCAGACGGTTGGCAATAACCATACAGCAGGTAGTTGCCTTATGACCCAGCAGACGGCTTAGGCCTGCTAAAGCAGAGGATTCCATCTCGAAGTTGGTGATCTTCCATCCTTCATACTCGAAGTTTTCCACCTTCTGGTTCTGCGTGGGGTCTGCCAAGGGAATTCTGAGCTCGCGTCCCTGAGGACCATAGAAACCACCACAAGCGATGGTTACGCCACGTACCATATCATTGCAGGCGATTCGTTCTGTAAGTTCCTTGTCGGCATCTATGACGTATGGAGCGCAGAGTTGCGGGTTCCAGTTCATGTGCTGGGTGAAAGCTTTCTCGAAGGCTAAATCGCAAACTTCGTTGCGACCTGCATAGAAATTGAGCAAGCCATCGAATCCAATACTCTTGGCACTAATAATAAATGAGCCAACAGGGGTGTTGGGCTGCAAGCCGCCACAAGTTCCGATACGGACAATCTCCAGAGAACGGAGCGGACTCTTCTGTGTTCGGGTCTCGAAGTCGATATTGGTAAGTGCATCCAGCTCGTTCACGACAATATCTATATTATCGCAACCGATTCCAGTACTGAGGACCGTAATACGTTTCCCTTCATACGTACCTGTTATGGTGTGGAACTCACGACTCTGTACATCGCACTCAATATTCGTAAAGTGCGAGGCAACTAAAGCAACTCTACCGGGATCGCCCACAAGGATTACCTTCTGGGCCAATTGCTGCGGAGTGATGTGTAGATGGAAAGCACTACCGTCTGGATTGATAATCAATTCTGATGGTTCATAATATTTCATGGCTTTATGTTTTATGGGTTAAGTTCTATTCTTCGAATCTCTTTTTCCTGATTATGAAGGTCTTGCTGCATCTGCTCAAACTTCTCCTCGTTCAGACGTATCTGAGCTGCAAACTGCGCCTTCTGGTTTTCGGCAGCAGAAGCATAGCGCTCACGAAGCCTGTTCAGTTCAGTTGCCCTTGATGCAAGGTCTTTCTTGGTCTCTATCCACCATTGAACTTTCTTCTTTGCCTCGGCATTTCTGAAATCTGAAAGGGTATAGCAGGTACGCTGGTCGTTGAGCACGAACTCAAAGTCGCGCTTCTGCTGTTTGCTCTCTTTGGCGCTCCTTGTTTCTTCCAAGCGGGCTCGTGCTTCCTTGACCACAGCTGTGTTTGACCATGTATCCTTTATGCTGTTGATTTTGGCAAGGTTACGCAGCTTCTCTTCACCAATTTCATCAATATTGTAGATGCTTCTTTTGTCATTGGGAATAAAGGTATAGAGGCATACGCTATCTGCCGGTTGGTTACGGTCAGAAACAAAATATCCCAGATTGTTGAACTCGTCTATGGCATACAGATAATCGTTGGCAGGCGAGTTGAAAGGCATACCTATATTATCGGGTACCAGGAATTGTTGCTCATCGGCATCGTAACGTGTCATGAAGATGTCATAGCCACCTATACTCTCGCCATTCTCGGCAGCAAAATACATGGTAATACCATCTGTGAGCATGAAGGGGTAGTTGAGATTATCATTCTCCTCTTCGCCAAAGCCCTTAAGTGGAGTGGGGGCACTCCATTCATTGGCAATGAGCAGACTCTCCATCAGCCTGAGTTTTCCTTGTTTGTTGGGCATGGCATACATGCGCTTGTCGCCCAACTGATTCTGGAAATAGCTACTGTTGGTCTTGTCATCCTTAATAAGTGTATTTAATGGATGGATGCTTCCGCATTCCGAGCTTATCTTAATAGCATTCAATACCTGTGCCTTTGGCAGGACCAGACTGTCAATAATCAACACTTGCTCGGTGGCTTGCAATTTGATGCGTCCCTTGCGGGCAGTCTCGAGCAGTTCCTCCTCGTGGATGGTAGGCTGCTTTTTCTTCTGCAATTGTTCTATGGCCAGCACGAGGTAGTTCTCGGCATCCTTGAACTTGTATTCGTTGATGGCCTCAACAGGGTTGATGTTAGGCAAAGACTGCTCTTTCTGTCTGGCTTTCTTGCGTTGAGCCGGAGCAGCAAGGCTGGTCATTAACATGATTATGATAAGCAGAGTCTTGTTCATAATTCCTTATTTAAAGATAAAATATACCGCGAGTATAAGGCAGAGGAATGCTGCCATGTGATTCCAGTGAAGGCTCTGTCCCTGGAACATGATTTGTGCTATGATAGTAAAGATGATGAGCGAAAGCACCTCTTGGATAACCTTGAGCTGCATAAGATTGAACGGACCGCCATTATCCACGAAACCGATACGGTTGGCAGGAATCATGAAACAGTATTCAATGAATGCTATTCCCCACGAGAATGCAATTACGCCAATAAGAGGCCAGTTGGAACTGACGCCAGTCTGTGATAATTTAAGATGTAGATACCAGGCAAACGTCATAAATATGTTGCTGGCAATAAGCAGAATAATTGTGTATAATCCAGACATTATTAAGGTTTTTTAGCAAAGAAACCAAGAATGGCACGCCCTTGTGCCACTCCTGGTTTCCAAGTCGTTTTTATTACTTGCTCAGGTATTCGTGCATAGCAGCTGCTGCACGACGGCCGTCGCCCATGGCGAGGATTACAGTTGCACCACCACGAACAATATCACCACCAGCGAAGATGGTTGGGATGTTTGTCTGCATACCCTCGTTAACAACGATGGTGTTCTTGCGACCCAGCTCCAGACCTTCAATAGAAGTGGGAACAATGGGGTTGGGAGATACACCTACAGCAACGATGGCCTGATCGATAGCGATGGTCTCTGTCGCACCGGGGATGGGCTGAGGACTGCGACGACCAGAAGCATCGGGCTCGCCGAGCTCCATCTTCTGCAGTACAACCTCGGTGACGTTACCCTTCTCGTCAGCATGATACTCGATGGGGTTATGAAGAGTAAGGAATTCGATACCCTCTTCCTTGGCGTGCTTAACCTCCTCGAGACGTGCAGGCATCTCCTGCTCGCTACGACGGTAGGCAATGAATACGCGCTCAGCACCCAAACGCTTAGCAGTACGGCAGCTGTCCATAGCGGTGTTACCACCACCCACAACCATTACGCTCTTGCCACGACGGATGGGAGTGTCGTATTCTGCGCTGGAAGCATCCATCAGGTTGACGCGAGTCAGGTACTCGTTTGATGACATGATACCGTTGCTGTTCTCGCCAGGAATACCCATGAAGTTGGGCAGGCCGGCACCTGAGGCAACAAAGATACCCTTGAAGCCTTCTTCCTCCAGCTCCTTAACGGTTACAGTCTTGCCGATGATGCAGTCCTTGACGAACTTGACACCAATCTTCTCGAGGTTCTGAATCTCGAAGTCCACAATTCTGTTGGGCAGACGGAACTCTGGGATACCATACTTCAATACACCACCAATCTCGTGCAAAGCCTCGAATACGGTTACGTCGTAACCCAACTTGGCCATATCGCCTGCGAAGCTCAGACCTGAAGGGCCAGAACCTACTACAGCAATCTTCTTGCCATTCTTTTCTGCCACTTCAGGCAGGGCTGTCTTGCCGCTGTCACGCTCGAAGTCGGCAGCAAAGCGCTCCAGGTAGCCAATGGCTACGGCGGGCTCGTTCATCTTGAGGTGGATACACTGGCTTTCGCATTGCTTCTCCTGAGGACAAACACGTCCGCAAACGGCAGGCAGGGCAGAGGTGCTCTTCAGAACGCGTGCAGCGTTCAGGAATTCACCACGCTCGATATTCTTGATAAATGAAGGTATGTTGATGTTTACTGGACAGCCCTGCATACAAGAGGGGTTGGCACAGTCAAGACAACGCTTAGCCTCGGTCATGGCCTGCTCCTTGCTAAGGCCCTGGTTAACTTCCTCTGTACGTGTTGTGGCACGATATACGGGATCCAACTCGGGCATCTTAACGCGCTCGATCTGAGTACGCTCCTTAGCCTTCATGCTCTTGCGGAGCTCATCGCGCCATGCAGCGCTACGGTCCAACAGCTCTGACAGGGGAGTTGTTGTATCCTGACCTTCGGCAGAAGGAGCATCTGCGCTCTTGGCGCTTGCTTTCTCAGAGGCACAGGTGCAGGTCTTGCCTTCGAGGGCTGCCTGATAGGCTGCAAGAGCCTCAGCCTCTTCGGGCTTGAAGGCAC
>CAMOGP010000105.1 GCA_946614175.1 uncultured Prevotella sp.
CTGCCCCAAGGCTGTGGAGCTCGCAGCGATTGAACACGGCTGAAGCCTTGCCGAAAATGAAGTCCACCGTACCCTCAATATAGCAATCCTCGTAATATTCACGGGTATCCTCGCCAAAGGTATAGAGCGTATCCTGAAAGCCGAGGAACCGACAACGACGGAACACCGCACGGTCTGCCCCGACATGGCAGGCTACGGCCTGACCTACAGGACCTGATGAATTCTCGAACGTGATGTTCTCCGCCAGGAAGTCGGGCCCGAAGATATAAATGCTGCTAGAGCCGCTGGTTCCTTTACCCTCGCCGAAGATATTGGGTTTGCTGGCGTAGTCATCGTAGGTAATGACGGCTCCGTCCTCACCAATCAACTGTACCTTTTCCTTGCTCTGTGCAATGACTACTTTCTCCTTATATATGCCCTTTCGGACCAGGATGCGTGTCGGTCCTGCCTTGCGATAGTCGGGCACGGCATTGACGGCAGCCTGGATGGTGGTGTAATCTCCACTCCCGTCGGCAGCCACGACGAAGTCATAGTTTCGTTTTTCTGCCTGAGTTGATAGAACTAAACATAAGGATGCCACGATTAATAATATGATTCTATTCATCTGCTGTCTCTTTTTGAAAGGGGAGCACATTATGTACTCCCCCTTTCCGCATAACTAACCAATAATATATAACTAAAACGTATGAATCAGATTTAATAACCTTTATTCTGCTGGAACTCAGCCTTGTTGGTAAGTGCATCAATCTCTGACTGTGGTATTGGCCGTAGTTGATGATACTCTTGTATAACGTCTGCAACATCGGGATTCATCTTCTTAATGCGTTCTAGGAACTTTCCGGTACGTTTCAGGTCGAAGAAGCGCTGCTGCTCCATAGAGAGTTCACGTCCACGCTCGTCAAGGATGAAGTCAATATTAAGATCGGAAGATGATATCCGCATATCTGCCTCATGTCCGGGAATGGCACGTTTCTCACGCAGAACATTCATCAGTCGCACAGCTTCAGCCTGATTGCCTAGATTCATTTCTGCTTCAGAAGCGATGAGATACATTTCTGCCAGGCGCAATACGAACCAGTCTCGTTTGCTAAAGTACTCCCATCCGGTAGGATTGGTGTAGTCGTGGAATTTATAGACGCTAATAAAATAGTCACGTGTACCAAAACTTTTATGCGTCACTGGGTCAAAGACGTCGTTCGCATCATAGATCTTATAGTGATGTTTAGCACGTTCTGCATCGCTATAGACATATTTTGAGACGATGAAAGCTGTGTCGCCGATTTCCAACGGGCCTGGGGCACCATACGTAGGACCATAATTGGGATCATAGTTAGATGAAGTAGTATTAACTAACCATACGCCTTTAAATGTGGCATCATAGCGTTGGTCGATATGCTCATCAAATGTGTGCAGATAAGCGAGGGTGGGCATGCTCTGTACCCAGGGAGCGTGTGTGTCTGGTGTCACCCATACACCGCAGCCACTGACCATCCAGTATGACATACAGGAGAAGATAGGTGACTGGTTACCATAACGATTACCCAGCGTGGGTGATGCCTCATCGTATTTGGCAAAGGCCGGGAAGAGTGTTTGGTCGTCTGCACTTCCTTCGTAGTTTACCCACCAGATACACTCTTTATTGTTTTGACCAGCCTCGTTGGCCATGTCAAAAGTCTCGGCATAGGTGTCATAGAAGCTATATGAGCCAGAGTTTATAAGTTCTTCTGCCAGTGAAGCTGCCGTTTTCCAGTCCTCGCGATAGAGGGCGAGACGAGCCTTGAGTGCCTTGACGGCATTGAGTGTCACGCGTCCGTTCTCCTTTGCCTGTGTGCCGCTTAGCAGTTTGGCTGCCATATCTAGATCGTCGAATATCTGTTTGTAGATATCAGCTTGAGGCGTACGGGTTGCTGTAGTCTGTGGTGTCTGAATCTCCTCTGTATAGAGGACGGCATCCCCCCAGATCTCTGTGATAAGGTGCAAATAGAGTGCACGGAGGAAGTGGACTTCGCCTAAGCGGTGGTTCTTCGTACTAGCATCAAGACCTGCATTGTCAGCACGACCAATGGCGGCATTACAACAGTTTAGACCGCTATAAAGAATGTTCCACATATAGCGGAAGGGTTTGTAAGTTGGGTTTAGGTCGATACCATAGTATGCGAGAGCTGGTACATTGCCAGAGCTACTACCGGCACCTGTAAAGCAGTCTGTTCCCATCTCTGTAAGGGAATAGCCGTCAGTATTGCCCATAAAGGCCTTTGTGTAGGCATAGCAGGCATTCACAAGGTTCTCATAGCCGTCGGGGGTACTATAAAGCACGTCGGCTGTCACGGCATTGCGGTTGGTCTCGTCAAGATAGTCTGAACATGATGTCAGGCCGAGCGTTAATGCCAATCCTATTATTGATATATTTTTTTTCATAATTGAGCGTTAATTGTTGTATTTCGTTTGTTGACTTGGTTGTTATTAGAAAGCAATGTTGACACCAAACACCAGTTCCTTTGTAATAGGGTAATAGATGGAACCACTTCCTTCCGGGTCATAGTCTTCGACGCCTGTAAAGGTGAAGAAGTTCTTCATTGTTCCATAGATGCGCAGACGGGTCATGCCAATCTTGCTAATCCATTTCAGGGGAACGTTATATGCCAGCGTTACATCCTTGATTTTCACAAAGTCTCCCTTCTCGTAACCCAATGTGCTGAAATAAAGCATGTTCTGGTCGCGGTTGAAGTTCGGACGTGGCATATCATTCGTTGGATTGCTGGGTGTCCAATAGTCATAGACAGCCTGATTCTGCCAGCCGCTTGGCAGGAAGCCAAGTTTATTGTTATTACGGATCATATGTCCAAAGCGACCATAGAGGAACAGGTCGAGTTCCCAATTCTTATATTGCAGTTTGTTGTTGAAGCCGAGTGTTAATTTCGGTGTCTGCTGACCAAGAATGACGCGGTCGTCTTCTGGTGTGATCTTGCCATCGCCGTTCTGGTCTTTTACCTTGATATCGCCAGGTACCTGACCATATTTTTCAGCCTCTGCAGCCTCGTAAGTCTGCCAGATGCCAATCTTTTCATAGTCGTAATAGATTTTTGAAGGCTCACCGATGAACCACCCGTTGGCCTCGTCATTCTGGTCAGAGTTGATGCTGACAATCTTTTCTTTATTGTGTCCGAGGGTCAAATCGGCATTCCATTTAAAGTCTGGCTTGTCAAAAATAACGCCAGAGATGGTGACATCAATACCGCGCGTCTCAGTCTTGCCTACGTTACTGATAACTTCTGTAAATCCAGTGTGTCCAGGAATGATCATTGGGAGCAGCAGGTCACTCGTCCATGTCTTGTATATATCAATGGTTGCGTAAAGGCGGTTGTTAAACATGCCATAGTCGATACCGAAGTTAAGTACCTTAGTTTTCTCCCATTTCAGGTCTTTGTTTGCAAGATTATATGGACGATATCCATAGGCTGCTGTACCGTTCCAGTCATAGTAAGTCCCACTGAGTCCTCCTGTTGTCTGATAGGCACTCACAGCACTGTTGCCGGAAAGACCATACGAGAGACGAAGCTTCAAATCGCTTATTGCATCTACATTTTTTAGGAAACTCTCCTCTTTTACGCGCCATGCTGCCGCTACCGATGGGAAATATCCCCATTTGTTTCCTTCTGCGAGTACAGAACTTCCATCGGCGCGCACTGTCAGTGTCAGCATGTACTTATCGAGCAGCTTGTAATAGATACGGCCAAAGAAAGAGAGCATCGACGACTCTGTCAGTGAACTGGCGATATTCTTGTCTGCTTGTGCACTGGTCAGGTTATGATACTGAACGGCATCGAACGCAAACCCCTTGCCATTGGCAGAAAGATTTTCGAAATGGTTCTTTGTCATGCTGTGTCCAGCCATAGCTGTCAGGTGATGAATACCGAAGTCATTGCTGTATGTAAGGATGTTCTCCCATGTGTAGCTGTTGTTATGGGCTTCAGTCTTTGAAGCATAGGCGCGACCACTATTACTCTGTGAAGATGAAGAGTTGACACCCTGGAATAGTCCTGTGGTTGTTGATTGCAAATCGACACCGAGGTTTGTGCGGTAGTTCAACCCCTTTATGATGTTCCACGACAAGTAGCCTGTGCCAAAAAGCCGGTAAGCTTTTGTTTCATTCAGGTAATTTGCCTCATCTTGATCCACTAGCAGGTTTACGGATGTCGAGCCACTACCGAAAAGCGGCAGACGGTTGACAGAGCCGTCTTCATTGAATGGCTTGGCCAGAGGAGAATAGGTACGCGCGTAATGGTAGGCACCACTCGGCGATGACTGTTGGTCGCGATAGTTAAGATGCATCGAAGCACCTACCTCTAAGGCCGAGCCCAATTTATGTGTAACGTTCAGACGCCCGCCATAGCGGTTCATCTTATCACCACGCAGCAGTCCCTTTTCGTTTTGATAGTCAAGCGAGAAGCTGGCTTGGGTCTTTTCCGTACCACCACTGATACTGGCCTGATAGTTTTGTGTGAAACCGCTCTGCATCACAAGGTCGAGCCAGTCAACGCTAACACCGCTATTCAGCAGGGCCATTTCTTCAGAACTAAGGAAAGCAGAGTCATCAGTGTAGTTATTGACGGCACGGAGTGCTTCCCGTCGGAACTCTACGTTTTGCTGGGCGTTCATGATGTCTGGCATGCGAGTCTTCATGACAGGACCTGCGTAGGCATTAAACTCCACTTTAGCCTTACCTTCCTTTCCCTTCTTGGTTGTAATCATAATAACGCCGTTTGCACCACGACTACCATAGATAGCTGTGGTAGAGGCGTCTTTAAGCACTTCGATGGACTCTATGTCATTTGGGTTGATAGTGATATCTGAGCCGTAGGCAATACCATCAACAAGAATCAGAGGCGCATTGGATGCTGTCAGTGAGCGGTTTCCGCGTACATTGAAATTAAATCCAGAGCCAACGGCACCACTTGTCGGTGTCATGTCTAGACCCGCGATTTTTCCTTGAAGACTTTCTAGTACATTTGTAGTAGGAACGGCTGTAATATCCTTTGCCTTCAGTTGTGAGATGGAGCCAGAGAGGTCGCGTTTCTTCATCACACCGTAACCAACCACTACCACTTCATCAAGTGATTCGTAGCTCGATTTCATGACGATGTTCACAACAGAAAGGTTTCCAACTTTTGTTTCCTGGGTTTCATAACCCACATAAGAGAATTTTAAAATAGTGGATGCACTCACATTGCTTAATGAGAAATTACCATCCACATCGGTTACAGTGCCATTGCTACCACCTGCGGAGATACTGACTCCGATGAGAGGTTCGCCATTGGCATCCTTCACACTACCGGTAATCGCCTTTTGGGCGAAACTCATTGTCCATAACATTAAAAATGTAAGGACGAATGACAGTCTTTTAGATTTTTGCTTCATTGCCAGTTAAAGTTTTAATAATTAGTAATTTTTTGTTTTGATTGATTGTGCTGCAAAGGTATGGCAAAGAAACAAAATATGAGGGTAAATTTGTCCCATTAGGGGGGCGAATTTAGGTCAAATGGCTTTTTTGACAGAATTTTCCACCTCAGTTGGCAGAATTTTCCACCTTGTATTCTGTAGGCGTCATCTCCATGTCGGCCTTAAAACACTTCGCAAAGTATTTGGGGTCAGAAAAGCCACAGCTATATGCAACGTCATTTATCGATGCACCTTCTTTTAGCATTTGACAGGCTTTACGGATACGGGCTTCACGGATAAATTCAAGAGGTGTGACACCTAAGAGTGACTTCATCTTACGATTCAGCCCTGAACGGCTGGTAGCTGTGGCTGCGGCCATGTCGCCAATATTAATGTCGGCATCGCCCAAATGCTCTTCAATGAATTTCATGGCATGCTGCATAAAGGCTTTGTCTTCTGGCTTTATTTTTGTCTTAGCCGGAATGTCTTCAGTCATAGCCAAGGCTTGTGAAGGCTTTTGGGCATTTAGGAGGGTCAAATAGGCTTCGTGCAGTTCTTTTTGATGCCGTTTGAGATTTATTATATAACGTCGTGTGAAGATGATGCCAGAGACAACCAGTAACAAGATCAGCGTATAGAGTAGCTGTGCCCAGCCAGTCTCCCAGAAAGTTGGTTTTACGATGATGGTTAATGTCCGTATGTTGTCCACCCAAACCCCATCGTGGTTTGTTGAACGGATTTGCAGTTGATAGCTGCCTGGTTTCAAGTCAAGCAGTGGGATAGAGTGGTCTCTGCCTATGCGGTTCCAGGCTTGATCGCTTGTGCCAAATCTGAAAGCATAGTCAATTGTGCCGTCTGCGGCATAGTCAAGTGCTGAAAATTGGAGGAAAATGTTCCGTTGTAGAGGTGTAAGTATCAGTGTGTCTTGTTTGTTTATAGCATAGTCGAAAAGTCCATTCTCAATAGATAACTTTGTCAAGACAAGCGGTGGTACGAAATCGCTTTTCAGCATCTCTGTGCTATTTAGTGTGATGGCACCATTTTGCAGTCCGAAAATGCTACGCCCGTCAGGAAGTTGCATAGGGGCAGCATCTGAGAAACGCAATCTATCGTGTCCTAAAAAAGTATCATAGTTCAGGGATTTCGTCTCGTCAGGTCTTAGCAACACTATCTGATTGTTACTGACCACTATCAGGCTGTCATTATATGGTACAGCAGATAGGACTACATCCGATGGGAAGCCTGTTGAGAGATTGAAATGGCGGAACTCGAGGTGCTCCGTTAATAGGTCTTCTGACATAATCTGGTTTAGGCCACCGCTCTCAGTACAGACATAGACCCGCTGCTTTGAGTCTTCTGCTACGTACATGGTTGCATTATTACTCAGACTGTTGCTGCGATGTATATCCTTAGTATGTAATTTGAAATTCAGGTGACGAACATCCTTTCCTGCGATGTCGGCTACTATCAGGCCTGTAGTTGTAGCTCCCATAAGGATGTGCTGGCGAGTGATGTGAAGTTGGCGAACACGCAGTCCTGAATCTTTTGGATATCGTAGACCATTGTTTAAATGGATGAAGACAGGTTTTGGTACATGGGGATCTGGTATGCAGTTAATACCATTTCCAAAGGTTGCGACCCATATTCTTCCTTGTTGGTCTTCTACAGCGTAATAAAGTTCATTATAGTTTAGCGAATTGATATCCTGATCGTCGTGGACGAAATGCGCTAAAGCGAACTCTCCTTCCCTTGTCTCATGCAAACGATAAAGGCCGTCGGGCTTGCTACATAGCCAGAAATAGCCTTTGGAGTCTTGCATAAGATGGTAAATGGGAGAACCGAAGGAGGTATATTGTGAATGAAGTTGCCCGTCGCGGCCCAGATAGCCAAGCAGCTGGTTCTGACTGTCATAAACTCTGATGGTGGCTCCATCGCGCGTACTTATCCAATAGCGGTTCTTATGGTCTTTGAAGAAGCAACGCACCTGACCAGGCTTTTCCTGTTCAAAGAATTTGTATGGCTTTCGATTGAAAGATAACTTAAATACGCCATAGCTGCTAGTAAACCAGGCATTTCCTTCCTTATCCGATGTACAAAAGCGGATTCTGTTGCTGTTATTCCAGTTTGCTGGATAGTCGATAGACTGACCAGATGAAGGGTGTTCATACATCAATCTTCCCTGCTGGCTGATAGTCCACATCGTTCCATATATATCTCTATAATAATTCAGCTTGTTTTCCTGTTCAAAGATCAGACCTTCTTGATAACGCCGATTAAACTCTTTTCTCAGTTGATTTTCTTTTGAGATAGGAATCTTGAAGAACTTGCACGTTTTAGTAGAAAAACCGAAAATTTTGTTCTCGACAGAACAATACATGCTGTCGTTCTCTGCCAAGATTAAATCACTGATACGGTCTGACGGCATGTCGATACCATCGCCTACACGACTTTTGAAATTCACAAACTCATAACCATCGTAGCGGTTCAGACCGTTCCATGTGGCGAACCACATCATGCCCTGCTTGTCTTGGACGATTTGTGTGACATACCATTGCGCCATGCCGCTGAACTCATCGTAGTGAGTCACCGTACACTGGGGCTGGGCGGTAATGGTCAATGCCCATTTGATTGCCATTATCAATGTTAACAAAATGGCTTTCCGCATTGGTGATTATATTAGTTAGTTGAATGACTTTGCAAAAGTACGGTTTTTCTGCAAGACCGCCAAATAATTGTCATACTTTTTTTATCTGAAGGGATAGTAGGTGAGGCCGATGGTCAGTGCTCGGTTTTTATACGATTGCGTCATAT
>CAMOGP010000106.1 GCA_946614175.1 uncultured Prevotella sp.
CTCGCTGGGACGTTTCAGTCTTCGCATCCCTCTTGTCAACACGTCGCAGGCATACCTCGACCTGAGACGCACGTCGGCAGGTACTATCCTGGAGCCAGGCAAGACCTACTTCTTCCTCAATGACTTCACAACGGGGCAGCAACTCTTTATGGGCGAAGATGCCCGCGTGCAGAACGAACTGCTTGCCTATCCTGACACGTGGAATTATGCACGTATCGAGGAAAACCAGGACGCCATGCAGTTCAAGGCCCAGATGGACAGCATCTGCAACGCGATGATAACAGAACTGGAGGAGCGCATCAACCTGCGCCCCAACCTGTCGCAGCGCTATATCGACTATATCAAGGGCAGTTGTCTGACGGGGCAGGGTGAGTCAATGATGCAAGCCCGCTATGATTTGAAGTACCAGTTGCCCAAGGAGTATATGGACTTCGTCACCACAGAGTTGTGGCAGAAAGCCCCCAAACCCTACACCCTCTATCGGCCTTTCCGGACCTTCATGCGTGACTATATCAACCATATGTCTCAGGCCGAATATTCTGTTCCTGCTGGTGGTTATACTGTATCTGTCAGCGATGCCCTTTTCTCGTCTGTGCTCCGCAAAAACAGAGCCGAGGGCAAGGTCTCTATTACTGATGCTGAGCTGGACTTGCTTAATCGCTATGCCACCAGTTATAAAGCCTTCTTAACCACTCAGATTAAGGCACGTATAGATGCTGGTGCTACAACTATTGAAGACATCTTTAACATCGATAGTGTGGCCTTTTGGCAGTTCCATCTACAAGACTGGGTGCAGCAACACGATGCCCTGTTGGTGCGCAAAGACATAGCAAAGGTACTGCAAGAAGAGGCTCCATTCTTCGAGATTTACAAGATTCTGCAATTGTTCGACAAGACGGGGACAGACCCAGTCCTGAAGGATATTGCACTGGCACACCATTTCTATAATCAGATAGACCAGACTCGCAAGCAGCTTGCACCCGCTATGCTCGCCTTCTTCGAGCAACAAGTCCATCTGCCCGCAGCCCTTGCTATGGTGAATACCGTCAACGACAAGTATGCCGCCCTTGAACGTTCTGACTTCGCCAACGCCGCAAGCCTGCGTCCGTCATCCGACGTCGAAGGTATGAGCGATGGTGAGAAGATCTTCCGCAAGATTATCGAGCCATATAAGGGTCGTATCATCTATCTCGACATCTGGGGCACGTGGTGCAGCCCCTGCAAGCGTAATCTGAAGGAGTCGTGGAAGGTGAAGGAAGCCCTGAAAGACTATGATATCGTCTACCTATACCTCTGTAACCGCAGTAGTGAAGAGTCGTGGAAGAATGTCATCAAGGAGTACAATCTTACTGGCGATAACTGTGTTCACTACAACCTGCCAGAGGACCAGCAGGCTGCTATTGAGCACTATGTCGGCATCAGTGGCTATCCTACCTACAAACTGATAGACAAGGAGGGTAATATCCACGACCTGCACTGGCTCCACGCCGACGACATGCAAAGCTTCGTCGACACCATCGACAAAATGAGTAAATAAATAAAGGATACTTTTCCACAATATGAAGTTTAAAACCATTATCATCGCAATGCTCGCCCTGCTCAGCGTGGGTATCGAGGCAAAGACCTTTAAGACGATCAAGAACCCCGTGGCAATGGCATGCGCAAATGTGTCGAACGGCGAACTGAAAGCTCGTGAGGTAATCTTCAGGGATACAGCAACCACAGTACATTTTACTATGGAGTACCTTAAAGGACAGAATTTCCAATTCGTATCATCGTCATATCTCATGGACGAAGACGGCAACCGCTACCCGTTGCGCTCTGCCGAGGGAATCGCCCTCAACACATGGGTGCAATCGCCCGAGAGTGGCGTGACCGAGTTTACCATGCACTTCGAGCCATTGCCGAAGCGTACACTGGTGTTCGACTTCATCGAGGGCGACGTGCCAAGAGCATTCAAGCTATTGGGCATACATGACAAGAAAGCAAAGTTGAAAGTGCCGACGATGCAGGAACTGTCTGAGGCGAATCCCTGGTCAGTACCCGAAGACTGGTTCAAGACCGACACCATCACCATCAAAGGACGCATCGAAGGCTACGATGCCGAGCAGTTCGGGTTCACATCGTTAGAATGTTTTTTTCAGGATGTTTTTGAGAAAGACGATGCAACACTGGTGCTCGACATTGCACCAGACGGTACGTTCTGCAAGAAGTTCCAAGCCAGCTATCCCGTCTGCCAGACGTTCTTTACAAGGGAGTCGAAGGTGGGGTTCAGTGAAATTCCATTCTACGCCCTTCCCGGCGAGACCATCGACATCACCGTTAAGAAGTACGAGCAAGGCAAATACGTCTGTGTCTATAACAATGGCAGCAGCCGCGACGCCGAGCGATGGCTCCGCTCCAGCAATGCGATCACCGACGTCCTTCTCCCCTTGGTGTTCTTCGAAGGAACCTTTGACGAGGAAAACAGCCTTGCCGACAAGGTATGGCAGAACGCGTTGTATCGTCTGCAGAACGTAACCCGCCGCGAGCACTATTCGCCGATGGAATTGCAGTTGGCTTTGGCCGACGTGCAGACGCGCTTTGCTGAGAACTATATGTACTCCGCCATGAAACGCGAGTTTGCCCTGATGAAACAGGAGTATCGCGACGGCGTGTACTATACTGAAATCCTTGACAGCGTGGAGTGGAATAACCTTTGGGATGCCAAGAACTATAGGCAATTGCAGCGCATCGATTTCGACAATCCGCTACTCTTTGCCAGCAGCGACTATCCTCACTTGCTCAATCGCATACAGTATGCCAAGCCTGTTACCAACCGCCAATACGACGGGATTGTTGATGAGTATGGTGACTATGTGAATAACGAACAGAACGCCAAGAAAGAACTGGCAAACCTTCCAGTCGGCTTGAAGGAGATAATGGCTACAGACCATGAAAACATGATGCTACAAATGTGCATTTACAAGACCATGCTCAGAAACTTCAATGGGTGGCGCAATCAAGAAGATACAAGATTCCTTGACAATATCTTTTCCAACTATCTCTCCACTTTTGCTCACCCCTACGTTCACCAGAAGGCCGAGCAGTTCTATACCCACAAGATGGCACAGAAAGACCTCTCTTCACCCCTGCCTAATGCGCCGATGGCAGACCTCATCCGCTCGCTTTCAGCCAAATACCCAGGCCGTTATCTAGTCATCGATTTTTGGGGCATGGGGTGCGCCCCCTGCCGTTCTGCTATCCAGGAAAGTAAAGAACTGCGTGCCAAAATAGCCAAACGCGACGACGTGAAACTCGTCTTCATCGCTGGAGAACGAACTACCGAAGGTAGCGATGCCTACAAGAAATACGTGGCCGAATGGCTTGCCGACGAAGAGACGGTCTGCATTACCAACGCTGACTTCACCCGTCTGCAGGAGCTCTTCCGCTTTAACGGCATCCCCCATTACGAAACCATCACGCCCGATGGTCGTCGTGTCCGCGATGACTTGCGAATTCAAGGCTTCTGGAACTTCGACCACGAATTGAAAGAACTAATAGAAAGGCTGAAATAAGGACGGAAATGCGTATCGCAAATTGTATAATGAAGAAAAACAAAAATCGCCCAAAACTTGCCGGTATCGGCAAAAATCAGTATCTTTGCGGCAGAAAATAAGCTAAAAACTTGCCGATAGAAGAAAATGGAGTATATATCAGTCTTGCAGTTTGCCGAGAAGTTCGGCATTTCGGAACGTACAGCCCGCAACTACTGTGCGAGCGGAAAGATTGAAGGGGCATTCCTCACAGGAAAGACGTGGAACATCCCTGCAGATGCAGTCCTTCCACAAAAAGGAGCCGTCCAAAAGAAGGTATCGCCCCTGTTGACGGCGTTGCGAGAGCAAAAAGCCTCACAACTGAAGGGTGGTATCTATCATCGCACGCAGATTGACCTGACCTACAACTCCAACCACATTGAGGGCAGTCGGCTGACGCACGACCAGACACGTTACATCTTTGAAACGAACACTATCGGCATTACTGACGAAACGGTAAATGTGGATGATATCGTTGAGACGGTAAACCATTTCCACTGCATCGACTACATCATCGACCACGCTGAGGAACCTGTGACGGAAACCTTTGTCAAGCAGCTTCATCTGCTTCTGAAGACGGGTACATCAGATAGCCGCAAGGATTGGTTTGCTGTGGGTGAGTACAAACGACTGGCCAACGAAGTGGGTGGTCAAGAGACTTGTCCTCCCAAAGAGGTGCATCGTCAAATAAAGTCTTTGCTGAACGAGTATCATCGCAATAAACACAAGACGCTGGAAGACATTCTCGATTTCCACGTTCGCTTCGAGCAGATTCATCCTTTTCAGGACGGCAATGGTCGCGTGGGACGGCTGCTGATGTTCAAGGAATGTCTGGCAAACGGCATCGTACCTTTCATCATCAGCGATGACCTCAAACTATTTTATTATCGTGGTCTGCGTGAGTGGGGACACATTAACGGTTTTCTCACGGACACCTGCCTCACAGCCCAAGACAAGTATAAATCATTGCTCGACTATTTCAAAATATCATATTAACTATGCAGAAAACCATCTTAACAATGATCCTTGCCCGCGGCCTGCGAGGAGATAAGATTGATAAAAAACTGGCGGAAGTATTCAATAACAAGAAATAAGCATCTAATTATCTGGTCGTTTGGATTTTTCTGCTCTTTCCAACTTAACTTTTATCCCCCTGCTGCGTAATATAGATGTATGACACGCACAGAATTCGAACATATAGCTGCGCAACTGCGCCAGCGAGTACTGAAGGTTGGACTCGACTTCTTTGGCAACCAAGAGGATGCCGAGGATGCTGCCCAGGAGACTATGGTACAGCTGTGGCGCTACTGTGAGCATATTGACGCTGAACGGAATGTGGAGGCGCTGGCAGTCAAGATGGCAAAGAACTGCTGCATCTCTATGTATCGCAAGCGGCATCATGCCGAATCAGGGGATGAGGTCTTTGATTCCCTCCAGAATCACGCAAGCACCTCTGTTGATTCAGACCCACAGGCACAACTGGAAGCCGAGGATATGCAACGGATGCTGGATGCTGCCATGGCCCGATTGAACCCAAGGGAGCGGCAGTTGTTTGAGATGCGCCACGCAGAGGATCTCTCAACAGACGAGATAGCCCAGCAGACAGGCATCCCCAAGGCCTCCGTCGCCGCGATGGTCTCTACAGCACGCCGCAAGGTGATCATCGCCCTGCGTATCATTCTCTCTACAGCAGCCACCTATCTGGTGGGACTGTTCCTCTGGTTGCAGCAAGAGCCCGAGGCACCTGTAGAAACCGTAGCCAAAGAGCACCATACCGAAGAGGTCAACATCCCTTGCAAGGAGGGTACACTCATGGAACAGGCTCAGTGCTATCTGGAGCAAAAGAGAAACCAGCCAAAGACCTATAGTATAATTAAAAAATTGCTTTATGAAAACCAACAGTAGAATTTTCATGGCATTGATGCTGGCATTACTCGCCACCTCATGCAGGAACAAGGACGACCACATGCTCACCGTTATCAACGAAGACGGCACCTGCAGTCGTGAGTATACTTTCAAGACCACCCAACAGTGGCTGGCAGCATCGGCCGACGAGGACTATGACAGCATCATCGACAAGAGTTGGGAGCGCACATGGTCTGTACAGGGTACTGACTCCGTACGCTATCCTGTGCCCCTGACTGAAGCCCAGCTCGACAGTATGCAGGAACTGGACCTCAACAAACCGTTGGGCAATATGCTGCTGGTGCACGCCAAGAAGACATATAATAGCGTGGAAGAGATGAGCGCCGAACTATACCGCTCGGAGAGTCATCACCTGAAGAAGGTGGAAGGCATCAAAGCCACCAGCACGCTGGAGAAAAGTTTCAAGTGGTTCTATACCGACTACACGTTCAGCGAGACATTCACCTACGAAGGCGAGCCCATATTCCCTATTCCCCTCAGCGATTTTACGAGTGCCGACACCGCCTCGTTCTGGTTCACGGGTCAGCCCGACTTGACACAACACCTGAGTGGTGCAGAGCAGAAAGAGTTGCTGGATAAGATTGAGAAGAAGATAAGCCAATGGAGCAATGCCAACTGGTTTTATGAAATCTGCAACATCATCATCGACAACTACGACAGCATCCAGAATACGCCCGTCAGCAAGGAGCGCTTCACCAGTCTGCGCGACTCGCTAGTTATGCAGCCCAGCGTGCTGAATGCTGTCGAAGAAGACAGTAATCCCAAGGCCTTCTTGTCATCAATTGAAGGCATCCTTCATACAGATGTCTATACTAATTTCCTAAAGACATATGAAGGTGGACCTGCGCAGTACGGACAACTGCTCTCCTTCGGCTACCCCTACGACCTCGTGATGCCAGGCACCGTAACAGATGCCGGCATGGGCGAATATGATGGCAAGGTGATTCATTACCAGTTGGGCGGCGAGCGCCTCATCTCAGGCCCCTATACCATCACCGCCTCATCACGTGTCGTCAACGTATGGGCCTATATCGTGACTGCCCTCATCATCCTCCTAGCCCTCGGCAGTTTGTTACTTCATAAGAAGTAAAAACGAAGTATATTAGAGGATCAATGTCTTGGAATGCGATTCAAAACGGGTATAGGCAAACGGTTGTTGGGGTATAGGCACATGACCGTTTGGGTATAGGCAAATAATAGAAAGAAGACGTTTCTCTCCCTGCAAGCCTTAAGTATATTCTTATCGGTCACACGGTCACAGCTGTGACCATGTGACCACAGATATACAAAGCAAAGGTCAAAACTATCATAATTAACTAAAACACAATAACTTACACCACATAAGACAATAATCAAAAGCCTTAACGGTCACATGGTCACAGCTGTGACCGTGTGACCAGTGTCATTTTACGACAGTCCCTCAATCTCACCATTAACGATGGTGATACGCTCAGCCTGCGGACTCTTAGGCAGACCAGGCATACGGAGCATGTCGCCGGCAATAGCCACAATCATCTCACTGCCACAGTTGAGGATCACATCGCGGATGCGAATGGTAAAGCCCTCAGGCGAACCATAACGGGTAGCATCGGCCGAGAAAGAGTATTGCGTCTTGGCGATACAAATGGGATAGCTACTGATATCCTTGTCGTCAGCAAAGATTTCACGGATAGCCTCCAAGCGCTTCTTGCCAGTCTTGGTAAACTCCACAGCAGCAGCGCCATAGATGCGCTTACATACCTTCTCTATCTTACCTTCTATGGTTTCACTTTGAGGATAGGTGAAGTTGATAGGCAGAGGTTGGATGCGCTCGATAGTATCCACCACCTTCTGAGCCAGTTCTACTGCACCTTCGCCACCTTTCAGGAAAGCCTCGTTGACAGCGAAGCCCACGCCACGGTCCTCACAGTTCCTGCGGATGATATCAATCTCCTCGTCTGTATCAGAGTCAAAACGGTTCAGCGTCACGATAACGGGCTGTCCAAAGCCTTGCATATTATTGATATGACGATTCAGGTTCTTCAAGCCCTCCCTGAGCCCGTCGGCATTGGGCTCCTTGATATGGTCAAGAGCCACGCCACCATGCATCTTCAATCCCTGTGTCGTTGCCACGATGACCACCAACTGAGGCTGCAAGCCAGCCTTACGGCACTTGATATTAAAGAACTTCTCAGCACCCAGGTCGGCACCGAAGCCTGCTTCCGTCACCACATAGTCACTAAAAGTCATCGCCATCTTTGTAGCCATCACACTGGAACAGCCATGGGCGATATTCGCAAACGGGCCACCATGAATAAAGGCAGGCGTCTGTTCGGTAGTCTGTACCAGGTTGGGCGAAAGGGCATCACGCATCAACACGGTGATGGCACCACCCACGCCCAGGTCACGAACGCGGAAAGGCTTGCCATCAGAGGTGATACCCAAAAGGATGTTTTCGATTCGACGACGCAAATCGTCCTCGCTGGTTGCCAGACAGAGGATAGCCATCAACTCAGAAGCGGGCGTAATGTCAAAACCGGTCTCTGAGACAACACCATCGCCACGCAAGCCCGTGACGATATTACGCAGGGCGCGGTCGTTCACATCGAGCACACGCTTCCAGTAAATCTCGCGCAGAGAGAAACCATCCTTACGGTGCTGATAGAGATAGTTGTCCAAGAGGGCACTAATCGTGTTATGAGCAGAAGTGACGGCATGGAAATCGCCGGTGAAGTGCA
>CAMOGP010000107.1 GCA_946614175.1 uncultured Prevotella sp.
TATAAAATGGTGGAATGTGACATTGCCCGCACCAAAGACAACGTTTTTGTTTTACAGCACGATGCTACCATCGACCGTTGCAGCAATGGTAAGGGAAGGGTGGACAGCCACACATTTGCTGAACTGCAGAAACTTGATTTTGGCTCATGGTACAACTCCGACTTTTCTTACGTCCGTATAGCAGCTTTGGAAGATATTATCAAACTCTGCAAGCGCAAGAACGTGATTTTAGAACTGGATATTGCTGACGATGACCGTTTTTGCGATGATTATGTTGGTGACCTATTCAAACTGGTACAGAAACATGGGATGCTGTCACGCACAGTATTCTGCGCGAAAAAGTCACGTCTGGAAAAGTTGCAGGACATCAGTAGTTGTGTGTGCATTTCCGTCTCAGGGGTTACAAACATGAAAACTGCCGAAGAGGCCTTGGCACTGAAGGCCAGATCGCTTAGCATTAACGTATCTATCCCCTTTACCAACATCACTCCTGAGCTTTGTGAATATGTACACAATATGGGGATGTATGTCAAGACTTGGACGTACAACAAAGACTCTGACATGGACGAAGCTTTTGAAAAGGGTGCCGACTACGTCATTGTAAAAAACGTCATCCCATCAAAAAACATTAAAGCCCAAAAGCCCCAAAGCGAAGAATGACGCTGTGATTTCCGTCGCAGTCGTAACAGAGGCTGTCGTCTATTTCCAATATGCCTCGAACTTATGGGTGACACGCTGCTCCACAGGTGGCATTGTCATGTAGTCGCCATAGGTACGTTCCAGATAATCCTTGTAACCCACCATCGTCTTGTACTGTTTGCCCTCAAACTCAATATCCACAGACGAAGCAATATCCTCTGCTGGAAAACAGCCCTTAATACTAGGACCTGCTTCCGTCATATTGCATACCATTGTTGTGGGTACATCAAGCACTATAAGACGACGTATCTTGCGCTCTATCTGCTTTACACTCATAGGCCAGCACTTGTAAACCCAATAAGCCATACACGACTTAAGAGGATTGGTCTTTGATATCTTACAACGACGAATCTTATAGAGCAATTTCTTTTGTTTGAAGATACGTTCACGCTTCTGCAGGTTGTCTGACACGAAATCCACAGGGAAGATATCCATGTAGACACCTATCTCATAGCCTTCAGTCTCCTTTTCCACCATGCGGGTACGCTGATCTACCACCTTGGCAAAAGTATAGTAATAATGCGGCTCTGTAGCAGGATTGATAACGCGATAGGTTCCCTCTTTGTCAGTGAACATCTTCAAGAACTGTTCATAGTCCTTACGAGGCATATAGATATCAATATCATCGTCCCAAGGGATATATCCCTTATGACGCACAGCACCAATCAGTGTACCGCTAGAAAGAAAATAACGTAGGCCGTGTGCCTCGCAGAAGCGATGCACGTCATCGAGTATTCCCATCTGAATACTTCGCAACTCCTGAATATCTTCAATCTTTCTCATAAACCTCAGCTACGTCCAAACAGCCATTTTTTCAAGAACGGACTGATTCGGAGTATATTTGACGTAATAATACAAAAGCCAATAATCAGCAAGCCCACAATAACCGACAGCGTTGTATCGATGACGAAATTGTGTGAGTGAGCATTGAAGAAAGAGCCCAGCCCCGGCAGATCAGGAATAAAGATGAAATGCAGCAAATAGATATCCAATGTGCGACGTCCTATGTACTGCAATGAGATTCCTATTGGTGACAACTTCGTAAAATACTGCTGATAATGTCGGAAATACATAAAGGTGATTGTCAGCAATCCAAACTTCGCCACTGTCAGAGGCACAATACCCCATGCCATACGCATCGTATGCCATTTCAAGGCATCAACGGTAGCGAATACCACGATAAGGATGATGATGGGGAAAAACCACTTTGAGTCCATCAGGCGCTGCCACCTATCCCAGTAACGATGTACGATGTTGCCATAGAGGAAGAAGGGGAAATAGAGTAACAACTGTCCTAAGCTACTATCCATCAGAAAATAGTAAGAAAACGTCTTTGCGCCCTTATATCCCAAGGCCCACGAGAAATACTTTGGCTGATAGCATGACTCATAGAATACCAACGACACAAAGAACAGCAATGTGATGGGAATCCATGAACGCACCTGTAATTTGCTTTCCAGATAGGCAAAGCAGTAATATACAATAAACATGTAGAGTAGCACAATGGTAAACCAGTAGCCACCCTTGTAAGGCGAATGAAACGATTCCAGGAAAGCCGGCCAGAAATGGGCATTCAGTATGGCCGTTGCCAGTAGGAAGAACACAATGGTAGGAATAGTCTGTACCTTGACTTTCTTCCATATCAGTGACCCAAAATTACGGATGTCCCACACCTGTGATGCCCTATAGGCCAAGAAACCGCTGACAAAGAAAAACAGCGGCATGCGGAACAAGACGAGGAAAGGCATGGATGACGAATGGCGCCAAGACTCACCAAAACCCATTTCCGCCACATGATAGGCCACCACCAATATCATTGTAAAGCCACGGAGGGCATCCAGCCATTCCAAACGAGGCTTCTTTATTTGTGTTATTTCATTCATGGCTGCAAAATTACCTAATTTATTTGGAACTTCAAACAAAATGTCGTATTTTTGCATGTTGATATGGAGAATCTGAAGGAAAAGACAGCCCGCGGACTGATGTGGGGAGCTGTAAACAATAGCACGATGCAGGTATTGAACCTGTTGATAGGCATCCTCGTACTCCGTCACCTGACACCAGAGGATACTGGCCTCATCGGCATGCTGGCCATCTTCTCGGCCATTGCAGGCAATCTGCAGTCGAGCGGTTTCTCTACTGCGCTGATTAACGAGCAGAACCCCACGGCCCAACAGTATAACAGCGTGTTTTGGTTCAACATCCTAATGGGTGGTGCAATGTATGCCATCCTCTTTCTCACAGCACCTGTCATCACTTGGTTCTTCAATGAGCCACGCCTCACCGACCTGTCGCGCTTCCTGTTCTTAGCTTTCTTCATCTCATCATTTGGCATCTCCACAAATGCCTACATGGTGAAGAACATGATGAACCGCGAGATTACCATTGTGAATCTCTCTGCACTGGTTATCTCAGGCACCTCGGCCATCATTCTGGTATGGTGCGACATGGCCTACTGGACGCTGGCTTGGCAACAGGTAATCAATGCCACCGTGCTGGTCATCGGACGATTTCTCTATGTAAAATGGAAGCCCACATGGCACTTCTCATTTGACTATATCCGCCAGACTTTCTCGTTCTCGATGAAGATTCTGGTAACGATGATTATCAACTCCGTGAACCAGAACGTGCTGACGCTGATATTCGGACGACTGTTCCGCGATGCCCGTGTAGTAGGAAATTTCTTCCAAGCCTACAAGTGGGACTCTATGGCATTCCAGACCGTAGGCGGTATGGTGGGACAAGTAGCACAACCTGTCCTGGTGAGTGTGCGTGAAGAGCACAACCGCGAGCTGCAGGTATTCCGTAAGATGCTACGCTTCACCGCATTCCTCTCTTTCCCCGCCCTTTTCGGACTGGCATTGGTATCGCACGAATTCATCCTCTGCACCATTGGTGAGAAGTGGCTCAACATCGTGCCGCTACTCCAAATACTCTGTATCAGTGGTGCTTTCATGCCTCTCTATACGCTCTATCAGAACCTCGTTATCAGTCATGGACGCAGCGACATCAACATGTGGCTCAACATCTGTCAGGTGTTGCTCCAGATGGGCGTCATCTTCGCTTTCTATCGCGAGGGGATGACCATGATGGTAGTGGCCTACTCAGCATTCAACATCCTATGGCTGGGTGCTTGGCAGATATTTGCCAAACGGATTATCGGGGTGAGCACGATGGACTTTCTGAAGGATGTAGTGCCGTTTATGTTGTGTGCAGCAGTGGTGATGAGTGTCTGTCATCTGACCACGCTGAGCATTACGAACAAATGGTTGCTGCTGGGCGCCAGACTGCTGATGGCCGGCCTGCTCTATTTTGGCGTGATGCGCCTGCTGAACGTGGTCATTCTGCGCGAATGCATACAATTTGTGAAAAGTAAAAAAGTAAAAAGGTAAAAAAGTAAAAAAATAGAGAGATGGAGATATCTGTCATCATACCCGTTTACAACAAGGCCCAATATATTGGAGGATGTCTGGAATGCCTGCTACAACAGGATTTCGACGACTTTGAGGTTATCTGCGTCTGTGACGGTAGTACAGACAACTCTGCCGACATATGCGATGAATGGGCTGCCAGAGATCACCGCATCCGCGTGATTCACAAGGACAACGGAGGAGTGACAGCTGCCCGCAGAAAGGGTGTAGAGGAGTCACAAGGCCAATATCTGATGTTTGTTGACGCTGATGACAAATTACTTCCCGATGCCTTGAAAACGATGTATCAGGCCATTGAGCAATCGCAGGCCGACGAGGTGATAGCCACATTCACTACTCACGAAGGCATTCCCTCCCCCGTTGTTTATCAAGGTTTCATCCCTGTTGAGCCACTTATCAAGGCTATTATGACATCAAAGAACCGCTTCCCCGTGCTCTGGGGTATCATCTTCCGCCGCGAACTACTCAGTGATGTGCTCGATATCCCTCGCGAGATTATTGAAGGCGAAGACAAACTGATGCAGATAAAAGTCTTGATAAAGCAACCTAAAGTATTCTTTATTCCACAACCCGTTTATAGTTACACACTGGGACTACCCAACTCCCGCCGCCACACACTGGAACGTGAAAGGCTCTACGACCATTTGCTGCTGGAGGCTTTGGGACAGCGCGCGGCAGAGTTCTGCGACGCGCTTACACTGCATAAGCTCAAAGAATACGAACGATTCATACACGACGGCATGTTTGATGTCAGGAAAGCCTACTACAAATCAGCTATCAGCAAACTGTCATCCGCCATACCCCTTTATGACCGACTGGTATTTGCGTTGCCACCAGTGTTGGCCCGTCCCATTATCAAACTATACCGTACTATCATTAACATCAAACAGAAAGGACTATGAAGAAGTGCCCCCCCCAAGTAGATATTGCCGTATTACTGCTGTTTTTCACCCGTAGTGATACGTTTCAGAAAGTGTTCAATGAAGTCAAGAAAGCACGTCCCTCACGATTGTTTCTCTTTCAGGACGGTCCACGTGGTGAACGCGACATGGCAGGCATAGAGGCTTGCCGACAGATAGTCAGCGACGAACAGATAGACTGGGAGTGCGAGGTACATCGCAACTATCAGGAACAAAACTTAGGCTGCATGGTGGCCGGCTATACCAGTCACCAGTGGGCTTTCTCGCTAGCAGAGAAATGTATCGTCCTTGAGGACGACGTCGTGCCCTCGCAGTCGTTCTTTCCTTTCTGTAAGGAGATGCTCGACCGTTATGAGCATGATGAACGTATTACGATGATATCAGGCTTTAACGTTGATGAAGTGACCCCCAACATGCCTTATGACTACTTTTTTACCTCAGCCTTTAGCATCTGGGGATGGGCATCATGGCGCAGGGTCGTACAACAGTGGGACAGAGAATACTCTTTCCTCGATGACGATTTCAGTATGCACCAGTTAGACGCACTCATCAAGCAACGTGGTTATCGCAAGAGTTTTATCAAGATGTGCAGGGATCATCGCCAGAGTGGAGACCCTCAGTTCGAAAGCGTCTTCTGGGCAACGATGCTATTTAATTCCGGCATGGCCATCATGCCTTCCAAAAACCTGATAAACAATGTGGGAGCATCAGCTGATTCAGCCCACTATTCAGAATTCAAGACGATGCCCCGCCGATTGAAGCAGCTCTTCACAATGAAACGCTACGAACTGGATTTCCCAATACGCCATCCACGCTATGTCATTGAGGAAGTGGGATATTGGAAACGTATGTACAAGACCAATGGCTGGGGATATCCATTGGTAAAGATAGGACGTTCGCTGGAAGAACTATGGCTGAACCTGCGTTACGGCAATGTGCGTTTCATCACAAAATCCATAGCACGACGTATTCGCATCCTGACGGGAAGAGAGAAATTTATCTAACCGTAATATTGACGCACCAAAGGCTCTATCACCTCAGGTACGAGCCCATCAATGCTTTCGCCGGCACGCACACGCTGACGAATCTCCGTACTTGAAACATCAAGCAGGGGCACATCGATGGTACCCGGATACGACGCACGCGGATAGACTATCACCTTGTGATGCTCCATAATATCCTGCCAGTTGCGCCAACGCTGGAAATGGGCCCAGTTGTCGCCTCCTATCAACAACGAGAACGTGCAGTCGGGATAATCCTGGCTCAGGTGCTGCAAAGTATTCCAGGTATAAGAGGGCTTGGGTAAGCCGAACTCATAGTCACAGGCTTTCACACCCTCAACACCCTCAAGAGCTTTCTGTGCCATCTGCAAGCGCAGATGGTCATCCAGCAAATCGGCATCATTCCGTTTCAACGGATTCTGGGGCGACACCATCAGCCACACCTCATCTAATGCACATTGCCTTAGCACCGCCTGTGCTAAGGCAATATGGCCTATATGAATAGGGTTGAAACTGCCACCAAAGATGCCGATAGACCTCATCCCAGAAAAGCTTTCACGATTTTCAAGGTCTCCTGCTTGGCTGTTTCTAAATCATCATTCACGATGATATGGTCAAACTGCGAAGCAAAAGTCATCTCGTATTCAGCCTTTGCCAGACGTTCAGCAATGGCTTCCGCACTATCGGTAGCACGTCCTTCCAGGCGCTTACGCAACTCCTCTACAGAGGGGGGCTGAATAAAGAGGCTCAGCGCCTCATCGCCATAGTATGTCTTGATATTGACGCCACCTTTCACATCAACATCAAACACCACGTTCTGCCCCTGGTTACGCTGATTCTCTACTTGCTGCTTCAGTGTGCCATAGAAGCGATCTTGATAGACCTCCTCGTATTCCAGAAACTCATCGTTCTGAATTTTTAACTTAAACTCCTCTGGCGTCAGGAAGAAATACTCCACGCCATTCTGTTCAGAGCCTCGTGGCGCACGACTGGTACACGAGATTGAGAAATAGAGTTTCAGTTCCGGATGCTCCTTCATCAGCCACTGCACGATGGTGCTCTTGCCGCTGCCAGAAGGTGCAGACACTATCAACATTTTACCTTTCATCATTCGTATAATTCGTGAATTTCGCGGTTTCTTTTATAGCGCATTCAGCACCTGTTCCTTAATCTGCTCCAGTTCGTCCTTCATCTGCACCACGATGTTCTGCATCTCGGCCTGATTAGACTTAGAACCTGTGGTATTAATCTCACGTCCCATCTCCTGGGCGATGAAGCCAAGTTTCTTACCCTGTCCGTGACCATCACGCATCGTCTCGCGGAAATACTTCAGATGGTTGGTCAGACGCTGTTTCTCCTCACTGATATCCAGCTTCTCGATATAATAAATCAGCTCCTGCTCCAAGCGGTTCTTGTCATAATCCACACCAGGAATCTGCTGCAGTCCGTCAACGATACGCTGGCGAATCTTCTCCACACGACTCTTCTCGAATGGCTCAATCTCAGCCAGCAGACGTTCGATATTATCTATCTTCTCAGCGAACTTCTTCTCCAGCGCAGCACCCTCCTGCTTACGGAAATCCACCAAAGCAGCAATGGCGCCCTCAACAGCCTTACGAGCAGCATCCCACTCTTCGTCTGTGAGCTCTTCCTGTTCAGTCTTCGACAGCACATCAGGCATGCGTGTCAAGGTGTACATCCAATCCTCAGGCTCAGGGATACCAACCTTCTGAGCTACATCCTTCAGTTGATGGTAGTAGTTCTCTACGAGAGCGGCATTCACAGGTGTCGCATCCACACTGGCATCTTTCTCAATCCAGAGTGAGAAATCCACCTTGCCACGCTCCAATGAGGCAGCAATCATCTGACGAATCTCCATCTCCTTCTCACGATAGAGAGGAGCGATACGTGTCTGCAGATCCAACTGCTTAGAATTGAGTGATTTAATTTCTGCGCTAATCTTTTTGTCTTTAAATGCCACGACAACCTTGCCGTAGCCAGTCATTGATTGTATCATAATGATATTTATATTTTCTTTTTCGACCGCAAAGGTACTACTTTCTTCACAATTATGTGCACCAAAACACAGTTTTCTGCTTA
>CAMOGP010000108.1 GCA_946614175.1 uncultured Prevotella sp.
GTCAACGGTCTGCAAAACCGTCTACGGCGGTTCGAATCCGCCAGGCACCTCAAAACAAAGTCCTGAAACCTCTATAACAAAGGGTTTCAGGATTTTTTTCCTCCTACATAAAAAATGGAAATCACAAGTAAATCACCTACGACTTTCGATATAACAACCTACCACAACACAGGCTCATATACCTGTGGCACGTGCGTAGTTCTGATACGCCACTCCTTAGGATAAAGGTTATTGGCACGATTTCCAATATTCTTCATCAGTCCCAACGGGTGCCCCATGAAACAAACCCCCACAATACCCAGAGGAGTATCAGGAGGCAGCTCAAAAGCCTCACGACGCAGATAAGCCATAGCCTGAGTATAAGACAATTCTACCTTTACCGCTGATGACTGACTGTTGAAATCTGATGTCATGGTCTTCAATATGTCCATTTTGCCCCTTCCATCGCCCCTCTTACATCTTTCACCCCCCTTACGCAGCACACATAGAAACAATCCCTCACTGCGTGTAATACCAGGAATGAAACGATATACAGGGACATCAAAGTCTTGCAGGAGCGAACCAGTAATGCTCCACTCAGACTTCGTCTCAATAGATACCACCTCGGCATCAAATTCAGACAACATCCAACGTATATTCTCCTCGTTCTCCTTAGTATTAAAAGTACACGTACTATATATTAGGATGCCACCATCGTTGAGACATGCCCATGCATCACTCACAATCTCTCGCTGTAACTGCCAACATTTTTCCACATTCTGCAGGCTCCACTCCTTGATGGTAGCCCCGTCCTTGCGGAACATACCCTCACCAGAACAAGGCACATCACATAGAATCAAATCAAACTTCATCTTCGCCTTACGATAGTCGCGCGGATAGAGATTGGTGACATAGTGATTCCCATATCCCCACTTCACTACATTTTCCAATAGAACACTAGCACGCTTCTGCACCGGTTCATTGCTATAGAGCAAACAATTGTCCGGCAGAGCCGTACGCAGCAACGTAGATTTACCACCAGGAGCTGCACACATATCAATAGAAAACTGACAATTGCTAATAGGTAATTGACGTAACACTTCGTCAAGAAACATTGACGCAGCCTCCTGCACATAATAACAACCAGCATGAAAGAGAGGATCGAAAGTAAAGTTAGGACGCTTAGTCAGATAGTAAGCGTTGCGACACCAAGGCACCGCATTCTCCCTCAGCCCACTTTCTTCTGTCATCTTTGATGGATTCAGTCGGATGCTCACAGGTACTTCTTCCTCAAAAGAGCGAAGATAGCGTTCAAAACGCTCTTCACCCATCAGAGCCTTCGTTGTATGTATAAAATCTTTTGGCAGTTGTATCATCACAGGTGCAAAGGTAATAAATAATTAATAATTGACAACCGATATTTAAAAAATAATTCGTAATTTTGCACAATAAAAAACCAAGATATTATAGTCAAACCTAAATCATCATGAGAAAAATTATCTATTTGTGTAGTCTTGCCCTTACCGTTTTGACAGTGAATGCTCAGACAGGTAAGGAATGGGATGAGCCCCAGAAAACCAGTGTTAACAGAGAAACAGCTCACGCCATCAGTATACCGATGACATCAGAAGCAGACATCAGCCGAAACGACATCAGTACATCACCTTACTACCAGTCGCTCAATGGCACATGGAAATTCCAATGGGTAGGCAAGCCTACCAACGCCAAGACAGAATGGTGCGCCAAGGAATACAACGACGCCACATGGACCATCATCGATGTGCCCAGCAGTTGGCAGGTATGGGGACTAAATCATGGGAAATCGTGGGATAAGCCCCTTTATTGTAACGTAGCCTATCCGTTTGCTTTCGACGAGACCACCTTCAGCATTATGAAAGAACGCCCAAGTTGGTTTACTTACAACAGCAACATGCCCAATCCCGTGGGCACCTATCGCCGCACCTTTACCATCCCCGCAGAATGGCAGGGACGCGACGTCTATGTACGTTTCAACAGTGTGGGTCACGGCTACTATCTGTGGATAAACGGACAACGCATAGGCTATTCAGAAGACTCCTACCTACCATCAGAATTCAAGATTACAGACTACCTTGTGGACGGAGAGAACACCATCGCCCTACAAGTGTATCGTTTCACCAGCGGTTCGTTCCTGGAGTGTCAGGACTATTGGCGCCTCACAGGTATCCACCGTAGCTGTTTTCTATGGTCAGCCCCCAAGAGTCAGATACGTGACTATTTTTTCACCACCGACCTCGATAATAACTACACCAACGCTAAGGCAACCGTACAAGTAAGTCTCAGCGGAGAGAATGCAGGCATGAAGGTAGAAGCAAAAATTATGGATGGCAACACCATCATTGCCTCCAAGACCATAGAACTCGCCAATCAGACATCAGAACTCAGTCTGGACATGGACGTAACGAATCCAAAGAAATGGAGTGCCGAGGAGCCCAATCTCTACGACCTGGTACTCACGCTGAAAGATGACAATGACAAAAAGATAGACATCCGCGGCGGCAAAGTAGGCTTCCGCGAGGTAACCATTGCCAGCAATGGTTCTCTGCAGATCAACGGCAAACGTATGGTGTTTCACGGTGTGAACCGTCACGACTTCTCACCTGTAAACGGACGCGCCATCACCCCCGAGGAGATAGAGCAAGACATCCTTTGCATGAAGCGCCTGAATATCAACGCCATCCGCACATCCCACTATCCCAACGACCCAGTGTTCTATGACCTGTGCGACAAATACGGCATGTATGTACTGGCCGAAGCCGACGTAGAGTGCCATGCCAACCAGAGCCTGTCGTCGAATGCCAAGTTCAAGAATGCCATGGTGGAACGCTCACAGAACCACGTACGCTGGATGCGCAACCATGTCTGCATTTTCATGTGGTCGTTTGGTAACGAGAGTGGAAACGGCAACAACTTCGCTGCCGTTCAGACTGCCATCAAAGCCCTGGACAAGACACGTCCGACCCACTATGAAGGCGGAAGCGACTATGCCGACGTCTCCTCAACGATGTATGGCAGTTACGAGACCATCGAGTGGATTGGTTCATCACGCCAGAGAGAAACCAACCCCAAACCCCATATCCAGTGCGAGAACTCACACTCTATGGGAAACTCCATGGGTAACGTCCGCGAAATGTTTGACCTCTACGAGAAATACCCTTGTCTGACGGGTGAATTCATCTGGGATTTCAAAGACCAAGGCCTGCTCACCAAGAGCAGCACAGGCAAGACCTACTGGGCCTACGGCGGCGACTTTGGAGATAACCCCAATGATGGAAACTTCTGTATCAACGGATTGGTACACCCCGACCTGAGCTATACCGCCAAGACCTATAACACAAAGAAGATATACCAGCCCCTGGAGTGGGTAGCAGTGAGCGGCAAGACCAATGTGTTCCGCATGAAAAACAAATTAGCCTTTCTGCCCAGCACCACCTACGACGTAAGCTATAGCGTGATAGACGAAGAAGGCAATATCCTTACAACAGGTACTATTACAGATGAAGTAGATGCTGGTAAGACAAAAGATGTCACCATCGACCTCAGCACCCTCAACGACCTCTCGCCAGCTAAAGAAGCATTCATCTATTTCTGTGCTAAGCAGCACACGCAGACAGCCTGGGCCGACGCCGGTTATGTGGTAGCAGAAGAAAAACTACCCCTGAAGACAGCTGTCAAACCCATGAAAAGCCTCACCTTTACCAATGACGTTCCCCTCATCGTGGACGAGACAAATACTACAGTCAACGTTAGCGGCACAAACTTCAAGGCAACCTTCAGCAAGAGCAAAGGCACCCTGACAGCCTACACCTTCGACGGCACGACACTGCTGAGCAAACCCCTGTATCTAAGCGCCTTCCGCCTACCCACAGATAATGACGGCAGCAAGAAAAGCAGTTGGGACGGCATGAACCTGCCCAAGCTTAGTACTACAGCCAAAGGCACCTCCACCATCGTGACAAAAGCAGAAGATAGCAAGACCGTGACAGTCAGCATGAAGAGCACCTACGGCAGTAGTACCAACACCTTCGACGTGAGTCTCGACTTCATTATCTGCGCCGACGGCACCCTGATGGTCAATTCCTTTATCCGTCCGAAGAACACAGGCGCCATTCTGCCAAAACTTGGCTTTAAGCTGGAGATGCCCAAAGAGATGGAACAACTCTCATGGTTTGGACGCGGTCCTTGGGATAGCTATCGCGACAGAAAAGAAGCCTGTCTGCCCGCCATCTACCAGAGCACCGTCACCGATCAGTATGAAGAATATATCCTGCCACAAGAGCACGGCACCAAACAAGAAGTGCGCTGGTTGTCAGTAACCAACGAAGACGGCAAGGGTCTGCTCTTCGTTGCCCCCGACCAGATGGCAGCTTCAGCAGTCCATTTCCGTCCGGAAGACAACTATACCAATAGTAACACCCGCAAGAAACACACCTACGAGTTTGTGAAGTGCGCCAACACAGTAGTCAACCTCGACGCAGCCACCCGCGGCCTTGGCAACAACTCATGCGGTCCTGATGTGATGGCGAAATACGAGTTGAAAGCCGCCAATACCGCCTTCCGTTTCTTCATCATCCCCCTGACAGCCGGTGTCAAGGCAGCCGAGGCAGCCCGCGTCGACATGCCCGTTTGTCAGCCCGTGAGTTGCGAACGCCTGAGCACTGGCCGCATCAAGATGACAACACCTACCAAGAACGCCACAATCTATTACAGTATCGACGGTGGGGAATATCAGAAATACACCACTACCCTGCTCCACAACGATGCCTGCAAGGTGACAGCCTACTGTACGGCTGAGGGCTTGATGGACAGTCCGAAGATGGACTACACCTTCCCCTTCTATATCAACAAGTCCAGCTGGACACTGGTCAGCGCCGACAGTTACCAGGGTGGCAACGAGCCCAAACTGGCCTTCGACAACAATACCGGCACGTTCTGGCATACGGCTTGGGGCAGCAACGAACCCCAGTGCCCCCACACCATCGTGGTGGATATGAAGAAAATCTACAAGGTGACGGCCTTCACCTACCTGGCTCGCCAGGATGGCAACAGTAACGGTATGGTGAAAGCCTACGAGGTATACCTGAGTCTGGACAAGACCACCTGGACCAAGGTGGCCAGCGGCGAGTTCAAGAACACCACCGCCCAACAGACAGCCAAGCTCACCACATCCACCGCAGGACGCTACCTGAAGTTCGTGGCCAAGTCGGAAATCAATGGCAACGCCTGGACATCAGCAGCAGAGATAGGTATCGAGGCCGAGGCAGACATCACAGGCATCAACACCGTGACAGACAAGCCCCTGGTCAACAACACCGGCTATTACGACCTGCAGGGACGCCACTATACCGGCGAATTCCAGTCACTGCCCAGCGGTATCTATATTAATAAAGGTAAAAAGGTGAAAAAGTAAAAAGGGACTCGCTTTAGCGCTTTTACAAAGCGTAGCGACTAAAAGAAAAAAAGTAATATAAAGATAAGCACTATGAACAGCAAGAATCTGATAGGATGCATGACCCTTGGAGTCCTGCTCCTTTCGTGCACCCCCCAACTCAAAGAGATGGCGGAGACAAAAATCACCACACCAGGCAACCCCTTCCTTCCACTCTGGGAGCACATCCCCGATGGCGAACCCTACGTGTTTGAAGACCCAGATAATCCTGGCAAGTACCGCGTCTATCTCTATGGCTCGCACGACGACCTAGTGACAGCCTACTGCGGACGCGATCAAGTAGTATGGTCAGCCCCCGTAGACAACCTGACCGATTGGCGATATGACGGCGAGATATTCAGCGTCAGCAAAAACGCCAAAGGCGAACTGCTGGACAGTGCCGGACTGGCCGACGTGCTCTTCGCCCCCGACGTGACGCTGACCACCGACTCCGCAGGCCATAAGGTCTATTACCTCTACCCCAACAATCAGGCTAGGGGACGCAATGGCATGGTGTGTAAGAGCAACCGCCCCGATGGTCCTTTCGAGGTGTGCAATTGGAATGAGCAGAACCCCAACATCACCGATGGCGTGCTGCAGTTCGATCCCGCTGTCTTCGTAGATGACGACGGCCGCATCTATGGTTACTGGGGATTTGAACGCTCATATGCCGCCGAGTTAGACCCCACAACAATGGCTACCGTAAAGCCCGGCACCAAGATTGTAGAAGACATGATATCTGGTCGCAACCAGAAAGGAATCTTCAGTTTCTTCGAAGCCTCATCCATCCGCAAGATAAAAGACAAGTACGTGTTTATCTACAGCCGTTTTACCAAAGACGGCGAATATGGATTACCCATATCCAACTACACCCTGGCCTATGCCTATAGCGACAACCCGCTGGGCCCCTGGACCTATGGCGGCACCATTATCGATGCCCGCGGACGCGACGTCAATGAACAAGGCGACACCATCGCCACAGCCACAGTCGATGGCAACACCCACGGCAGTATCTGCGAGATCAACGGCCAGTGGTGGGTATTCTATCATCGACAGACCGGCACAGACGAATACGCCCGTCAGGCCATGGTAGCCCCCATCGAAGTAGAGATAGAAGAAGGGCCTGGCGGCAAAGTCCTCATCAGCGAAGGCGAATACACCTCCGAAGGTTTCTGTACTAATGGTCTGAACCCGCAGGAGCGCCATTCAGCAGGTATCGCCTGCTGGTACACCGGTCCCAAGACGGCCATCCATGAGTGGCCCAACAACAAGTTTTTTGGTTCGTATATAGCCTCCTCCTATGGCACAGATGACAAGTATGATAAGCCATACGACCTGAAGAACAACACTAACCCTGTGGTTAACAATACCGACGGGTCTATCGTAGGCTATAAATACTTCAACTTCACCGAGACAGAAGGAAAGAATACCACACTCCTGCTCAACATCATTCCAGAAGGCATCCAAGGCCATATAGATATCATGATAGACAGCCCCTGGGAGTCGCACGGCGGCGTAAAATTAGGTGATCTGACCTTGACGGCAGACATGCCAAAAGAACCCACAGAGATGGCTGTTCCCCTGAAAGCCCTTTCCACCTATACCGACAAGCACGCCCTCTTCTTTGTATTCACGTCGGTCGTCAAGGGCAAATCCATCTGCAAACTCGAGGATTTCGTATTTCAATGCAGATAAAAACGCCTAAACCAGCATTTTTTATAAAAAAGTTGCACCTCGCTGCAACTTTTTTATTTCTCCCCACGTCAAACATGCAGAAACAACAAAAAAGGAGAACGAATATGAAAAAAATTCTATTGACACTGGTACTTGCCATCATGACAATGGCAATACCCATGAAAGCACAGAAGAAAGCTGCTACGCTCAATGACACTGTGCCTCAGATAGAGGCATACTCAGACACCACCGCAGCCGACACCTTGACGTTTGACGACAATTTTCCTTTTGACGACGAAGAAGACGACGCTTGGGACAAAATGAGTTCCTCCGATACCAAGACACTGATAAGCGAACTAGGTGTTGACGTAGATGACGTCATTGGGATGGTCTTTGCCATTATCGTCCTGACCATCATCTTCATCCTGGCCCCGGTTGGCCTGATAGGCATCATCCTGTTCTTCGTCTATAAGAGCCGCAAGCAGAAGATGCGCATGATGGAGATGGCCATGAAGAGTGGCAAGCAGATACCCGTAGAGGCCGTGGGCATGCCCAGCCAGAAAGGAGAGGACGTGTGGAACAAAGGTGTCAAGCAGATATTCCTCGGCGCTGGCGTTGGCTTACTGCTGTGGGTGATTATCGGCAAACTCGGAATGGCTATCGGTGTCCTCATCACCCTGATTGGTATTGGTAACATGGCCATCGGTTATGGTGCCAAGCAGAAGCAGAAGGAGCAGGAGCTGCACGACCGCATGTTCAACAAAGGCAGCGAGAGCAGAACATCCACCCAGGAACCAGAACACGAATAAACCCAGATAAAGACCATGCAGTCGCTAAGCGATATATCCCTCGTAGCACAGGTGGCGGTATTCCACAACCGACGGGCCTTCGACCAGTTGGTAAGGAAATACCAGTCGCCCGTGCGCCGCTTCCTGCTCAACCTCACGCTGGGCAACGAGGCGCTGAGCGACGACCTGGCACAGG
>CAMOGP010000109.1 GCA_946614175.1 uncultured Prevotella sp.
GCCATTTTTACAAAGTGAAGACCCTGATTCAGCAATGAGTCAGGGTCTTTTTCGTTTGTGTGTGTCCATAAATATCTTGCCGATTATTTGGTTATCTCGAAAATATTCTGTAAATTTGCATTGAAACTAAAAACACTAAAACATTATGACTATGTGGGTAAAAACGCTATTTATATTCTTTCAGCTGTTTGTTTGCTGCAGTATGACATATGGCATTACTCGTTATGCTTCTCCCTTAGGTAAGGACCTGTCAGGAACATCAGTGAATGCTCCTGGAGAACTGCGGTTTATGGTCAGCAAACTTCAACCAGGCGACACACTTTTACTCCTTGACGGACAATATGACCTTGAGAATACGGTGGTAGTGAATGTGAATGCCACCTCCGACAAGCCGGTCGTTATCTGCGCTGTGAATGGTGCTCATCCTATCTTAGACTTCCGTCAACAGCCGATTAACTTGAATGGCATGAAGGTGTCGGGAAGTCATATCCAGATAAAAGATCTTACCATACGTTATGCCGGGAAGAAAGGCATCTGGCTGGAGTATGCCTCTTATTGTCGTCTGGAGGGCCTGGACGTGTATGGATGCTGTGACTCAGGCGTGCAGTTGCGTAAAGGCGGGCATAACCTGGTCGTGAACTGTGATTCGCATGATAACTTTGACTATCAGGCAGACGGCGGTAATGCCGATGGTTTTGCGGATAAACAGGGAGGAGGTGCTTTTGTGGGTAATACCTATATTGGCTGCAGAGCATGGCATAACTCCGACGATGGTTGGGATTCTTTTCAGCGTGATACGAAGGATGGTGTGCCAACCATGTACCTGTTTTGCGTGACTTATCATAATGGTCCTGCCGAGTTTGACCTGACCACCCATCCGCGGGCTACAGGCGTGGATCGCAACCTCCCTTGTTTGTCGGGAAAAGACCTGAAGCATTTCCCTAATGGCGGTAATCCCAATGGCTTCAAACTAGGAGGTCAGGGAGCGGATAATAAAGCAACTGGCATATATACCCGCCACCACACAGTCCTGACGAACTGTCTTGCCGTGGGACATCGCAAAAAAGGTTTTGATCAGAATAATAATGCAGGCGAGATGGAGATAGCCCACTGTCTGGCCGTGGATAATGATATCAACTACGGATTTGGCAATCCATACCCCTGTACCCTCCATATCCATCACTGTATCAGTTTGGCACCCAAGAGCGGCAACCACCTGCTGACGGCACGAGAGACAACCGTGAGTCAGTCGGAAAACTCATGGAACGAACAGCATCATCGTGATACATCTGTTTTGGACGGTGTGGATATCGTGCAACTGCTGCTAGCCCCCCGTCAGGCCGACGGACAGCTCCCTGTATCCCTCCTGGGAATACTGAGGAAACTATGAGTTCGTCAGAGGCAGGGTGAATACAAAGCGAGCACCAGGCGTGAATGCTGTGTCGAGCGTGATGTCACCACCCAGTCGGCGAGCGATAGAACGTGCCACGGTGAGACCTATGCCAGTGCCGTCGTAATAATCATTCAGTTGTACGAACTCATCAAAAATATGTTCGGCTTCCTTTACAGGGACGCCTATACCAGTATCCTCAACGTTGAAGCAGACGGTCTGCTCGTCGATTTGTGATACAATGAGTCGGACGGTTCCCTCTGATGCAGGCGCATTTGGCTCACTGATAAATTTCATGGCATTGTCGAGCAGGAGCACTAAGGCACGTGTAGCCTGCGCCAGATTCGTGTGGAGCATCGTTGCCTCCACTTCGGGCATAATCTGCAAATCAAAGGTGATATTGGCAGCATTATTGATACCCGAATCATCAGCAGCTTGAACAGCAATCTGAACCGCGGGCACATCATCATTCCGTTCGATGACGGCTTGTGAGGTGGTATCAGAGAGTTCCAGCATCTTATTCACCAATCCAGTGATGCGGTTGGTGTTGTCATTAATCTGATTGTTGATATCCGTACGTGTGGCATCATCGAGTTCCATGCCAGGCGTAGTGATGATCTGCGTAAAACCGCTCAAGATATTCAGAGGCGTGCGGATTTCGTGAGATATCTGGTGGATGAAGTTGGTCTTCATCTTTGAAGACTCTTCGGCACGAGCATTAGCTGTGACAAGTTGCGAGTTGAGTGAATACAACTGCGAGTTGAGCGTTGACAGTTGGGTGTTGGTCTCCTCCAGTTTTTTATTGGCAGCAGCTAGTCTCATCTGCGCCCTGCGGCGATGCAGCGAGTAGATAATGAAGAAGATGACGACCAGAGCCAAGATGAACATGGTGCTAATCCAGCGTGAGCGCTGCATATCAGCCTGTTGCTGTACAATCTGCGCATCTTTCTGGTTGGTATTATAGATTGTAGCCAACTCAGCAGCGGTGTTGTCTTTCTGGTCAGTGATGGCCGAGTCGAGGATGGAGAGTATATAAGCACTCATGGCCTGTGCAGAGTCTATGCGGCCAGCCTGCGTATTGGCATTATATTTAGGCAGCAGATACAGTTGGATATTGTCCAAAGACAGCCCCATGCCCCATTGTTGAAATGCCTGCTCCAGATAACGGAAGTTGTAAGCTGCTTCCCCGTAGCGTCTGGCCACAATCAGATAGTCGGTGGCATTGATGCGACCAGCAGGAGTCTTGGAGTAGTTGGTTTTCAGGAAAGCATCGTAAGCCTCGGTCGCTTCCTCCTCGTCGCCCAGTCCTTCGTGTGCCACAGCGCGCATGATTTCTATACGTCCCTGGTATTCGTCAAAATACTCCTTACGTGCGTCAGGGCGTTTCCTGTATTCATTCAGGAGCATAGCCGAGCGGTCAATCCAATAGATGGCATCATTATACTTTCGCGTGTTGATATAAGCCATGCTGGTGTACACCGTGCCAACTACCGCCTCCTGGAATCCTCGGCTGGTGCTGTCGGACTCCCATCGGCTTACGTAACGTTCGCGGGCAGTGATGAAACTCTCCTTGGCTTCCTGATCATGTCCCAAATTCAACTGACAACAACCAATTGTGTTGAGTAAGATGGCATAGTCAATATCTGAACCGATGCCCGCTTCGTCCATTTTCTCTACAGCAGGAATGGCAATGCTGAGTGAACCTTCGTAATCGCCTTTTACCAGCAGGATCTCAGATAGACGTCGTGCTGACTTGATGTAACTTACCACGTCATTGTCGGAGGTGATCTTACTCTCCAATGCCTTCCTGAAGCAAATCTCAGCCATGGTGTTGTTGCCCTCGCGATAATAGGAGGCGCCTCGCCAGCGGTTAGCATTGAGCGGTGTGATGTCTCCCGACATTTCAAAACTGTCGGCCAGGGCACGCATCTGCGTATAATCCTTCACGATACCAGCATTAAAAATAATACTATCGGCCTTGTTGGCTTTGCTCTCCATGGTCTGCTTATTGCTGCACGAGCTAAACGAAATCCCTGCTAATAGGGTGCTACAAGCTATGATATATGCGAAAATAGACTTGCTCATGGTCATTTTGTTTTAGGGTTCGGGGGCAAAGTTAAGAAGAAATCTGTAAAAAAACAAATTTATTTCTTGTTTTCTTACAAAGCGCCTGTATTACTTGTGAAACATTGCAAAATATTTTGGTGAAATGGGAAAATATCCGTAATTTTGCAGCTTGATTTGTGAATTCTTTAAATCTCAATGGATAAGATGGAAAAAAAACAGGCACCTATAGGTGTGATCTTGGCAGCAGGTATGGCAAAACGCTTGCGCCCCCTGACAGACGAACGTCCTAAGTGCCTTCTGACAGTAGGTCAGCGCACGCTCTTGCAGCGCACGGTAGATGGTATGCTGGCTGCTGGTATTGACGAACTGGTCGTTGTCACAGGCTATCGTGGTCAGATGATCCGTGATTTCTTGACACAGCACTATCCACAGTTGCAGATTCACTTCCTGGATAATGTGGACTATGCTCATAATAACAATATCTTCTCGCTTTGGATGACACGCCCCTTCACCGAGGGACGCGATTTCCTGCTGCTCGACAGCGACATCCTGTTTGACCCTCAGATCATTCCTGCCGTATTGAAGGAAGAGGGTAGTGCCCTGGCGCTGAACCGTCATGAGTTGGGCGATGAGGAAATCAAGGTGATTGTTGATGATGACAATCGTGTGGTAGAAATCAGTAAGGTATGCTCTATTGAGAAAGCTATCGGAGAGAGCGTTGGTATAGAGAAGATGACCGCAGCATATAGCGCAGCCCTGTTTAAGGAGCTGGAGCAGATGATTGAGCGCGAAGGCCTTATCGATATCTTCTATGAGCGTGCTTTTGAGCGTCTGATTCCTCAGGGATATACCTTCCGTGTGGTGGATACCACCAACTTCTTCTCTATCGAGCTGGATACCGTAGAGGACTTTGAGAATGCTAAGCAGTTGATTCCTGCGGCACTTTATGATTAGAAACAATATTTAATGAAATACGAATACAATGAATTTTCTTGATAGAAATGAATTTAACTTTGAGCCCAGCCAGAAAGTGGTAGAGGCTATTAAGAACTTCGATCCTAAGGATCTTTGTTTCTATACCCGTATCTATGACCAGGGTAAGAAGAGCGTTATCAGTGTGCGTGTCAGCGAAATCTACGGTGTTCCCGAGGAGCAGGTGCTGCTGACCTATGGTGGCGAGGACATGCTGAAGAATGCCATCCACTACTTCCTCTCAATCAACAGTCAGGAAGTGAACGGCACGCCCAATACAAAGATTCTGATTCCAGAGTTCTCTTGGTGGTATTATAACAAAGTGGCTCAGGAGTGTGGCGGTACTTTCGAGATGTATCCCCTGCACGAGAAAGAAGACACCTTTGCTTACGATATCGACGAGGTCATCGAGTACACCAACCGTGTGCATCCCCGCATGCTGTTGCTGGCATCACCCAATAACCCCACCGGCAACGGACTGACTCCCGAAGAGACCGCCCGTATTCTGGAGAATATCCCCTCAGACACGATTGTGCTGATTGACGAGGCTTACGCCAGCTTCATCTCAAAAGATACCGCTTACATTGCACCGCTGGTAAATAAATACAGCAACCTGATTATCTCGCGCACCCTGTCTAAGTTCTACGGACTGCCCGGCCTGCGTTGTGGTTTCGGTTTCATCGGCAAAGGCCACGATCAGTTCCTGAGCTATGTGAACAAATACCTGGGTTACAACCGCTTCTCTGAGGCTGTGGCTCTGGCTGCGCTGGATAGCGATGACCACTATCGCCATGTGGCCGACGATATGGAGTGGGGACGACAGTTGTACAAAAAGGAACTGGGCAACCTGCCAGGCTTCAAGGTCTATAAGAGCGTGGCTAACTTCATCCTGATTAAGTATCCTGTTGAGATTAAGGATAAGCTGATGGAAGAGTTGAAGGCTCAGGATTATAAGATTAAGTTCATGAGCGACAAGGGGCTGGAATCTTGCCTGCGTATCACGCTCGGACGTAAGGAGCAGACACAGGTTGTATGCGATACCATTAAGCGTGTTTTTAATAACAAGTAAGGTATGAACGAGAAATTCAGAGCAACACTGAAATCATCAGAGACGGAGGACTGGCTTGATTTGCACGTCATCCGTCCTTTCTGTTACTATTGTGCCGTATTCTTTGCAAAGTTCGATGTAAACCCCAATACCATCACCATCTGGTCGATGATAATCGGTGCCGCCAGCGCCTGGTTCTTTGCCCAGGGCAGCTTCTATTATGGTGGCACGCTGGGACTGGTATACAATCTCATTGGTATCTTCCTGCTGATGTGGGGCGATATCTTTGATTGTACCGACGGTCAGCTGGCACGTATGACGGGCAAGAAGAGTCGTCTGGGACGTATCCTCGACGGACTGGCAGGCTTTACCTGGTTCTTCCCCATCTATTTCGCGTTGGTGTATCGTTTCTACCTGCACCATGACCTGGAGTTCCAGTGGCTGGGCATCGAGAACAACGAGCAGAACACGCTGATTGCCACGGGTGTTGTCTTCGTTTTGGCTGCCATCTCAGGCTTGTGGGGCTTGCAGGGCCAGCAGCGCCTGGCCGATTATTATATCCAGGTGCACCTGTTCTTCCAGAAAGGAGAGAAAGGCTCTGAGTTGGACAACTCTGTCCGCCAGAAGGAAATCTATGAGCAGATGACCAAGGAAACACCTTTCTATGAGCGCTGGTTCCAGAAGTCGTATATAGAATATACCAAGAAGCAGGAGGACGTGACGCCTGAATTCCAGAAACTGATGGCTACACTCCGTGAGAAATATGGCAGTACGGACAATATCCCTCAGGAGGTTCGTGACGAGGTGCGTCGCAACTCGCTACCTCTGATGAAATGGAACGGACTGCTCACCTTCAATTTCCGTGAGTCGTGGCTGTTCCTGTTCTGCCTTTTGGATTTCCCTGTGGGTAATTTCCTGTGGGAGATTATCGGCATGGGTATCCTCTACTGGTATGTGAACCATCGTCACGAGACATTCTGTAAGCGTATCGCTGCCAGTCTTTCTAAATAAAAAAACTGGAGAAATAGCCCCGTACTTATGAAGTGGACTAAACAGCGACTGAATAACCTCTTTTTTATTATCGGTGTTGTGGCTGTAGTGGTCATGATACTGACGTTTGATGTAAGCTTTACCGAACTGTGGCATCACCTGGCTCATGCCGGATACTGGCTGATACCTATTCTTGGTATCTGGCTGTTGGTCTATGGACTTAATGCCTTGGCCTGGAAAAGTATTATCAAGAGCTGTTCGGTTCCGGGAGTAGGGGATGAGCAGGTTGGGAAGGTGAGCCCCTGGCGTATCTACCGCCTCACGATAACGGGTTACGCGCTCAACTATGCCACGCCTGTGGGCGGACTGGGTGGTGAGCCATACCGCATCATGGAACTATCGAAGGATATCGGTAACCAGCGAGCTACCTCGTCGGTCATCCTCTATGCCATGATGCATTTCTTCGCCCATTTCTGGTTGTGGTTCACGTCGATATTCCTTTATCTGGCACTGGCCATGATTGACTATGTGCCGATGACACCCTTCTTAGGCGGTCTGATGGGAGCGGCTGTCGCCTTCTGTCTGCTGGCCTTCTATGTCTTTTCCAGAGGCTATAAGCATGGACTGGTGGTGAAGCTCATTCGCTGGATTGGTAAGCTTCCCGGCTTGAAAGGCTGGAGCACCCGTTTTCAGGAGCGCCATGCCGAGGCACTGCAGAATATCGACAAGCAGATAGCTGCGCTGCATAAGCAAGATAAGCGCTCGTTCTACTATAGCCTGTTTATGGAGTATGCCTCACGTATCGTGCAGAGTCTGGAGATTCTGTTCATGCTCCTGCTCTTCGGCATTGATTGTGGGGGCGGCTTTGAGGGGCTGTTCTTCACGTTTCTCTATTCGGTGCTGATACTGTCGTTCACCACCTTGCTGGCCAACCTGATAGGTTTCCTGCCTATGCAGTTGGGCGTGCAGGAGGGCGGTTTCATGCTCTCCATCGCCCTTATCGGGATGTCCACCAAACTGGGAAGTGATGTCGATTCTGCTGCGCTGGGTATCTTTGTGAGCATCATCTGTCGTGTACGTGAGATTCTCTGGATAGCTATCGGCATGCTGCTGATGAAGGTGGACGACCTGCATCTGGGACGTAAGGTCCTCACCGGTGTGCTGGCCATCGTCGCTTTGACTGGCTTCTCTTCCTGCAGTGGTGATGACGACGAACCGTTGCCTTGGACTCAGGGCAAGGCAGAGCGAACGGTGATGGTCTATATGGCTGCCGAAAACAACCTGTCGTCGCTGGGCTATCTGAAAAGCGATTTGCTGGAGCTGATAGAAGGGTCACGCCAGTTGACAGATAAACAACGCTTGCTCGTGTTTATAGACAGCTTGGGAAATAACAAGCAGATGGGATTCCCCAGAATCGTGGAACTGCATGGCGGCAAGAGTTATACGGTGAAACAATATGGGGAGGAGTTCTACTCCAGTGATCCGGCCCAGTTTCGTGAGATATTACAGACCATGACTCATGCCGCAGAAGC
>CAMOGP010000110.1 GCA_946614175.1 uncultured Prevotella sp.
GATGAGGTCCTCGATATGAGCGAACTTCAGGGAGGTGAGACCCAAGCGACGGGCAATCTCCTCTACCATGCGCTTATACTCGGGTGAGTCGGTCTTGGCATACTGGTCGAGCTTGGCCTTGTCGTCGCCCTCGAAATCGCGGATGATACGACGGGTGATGAGCTCCAGGTCGCTCTTGCTGTTGGTGAAGCCGATGAAGGGACAGCCATAGACCAGAGGCGGACAAGAGATACGTACGTGGACCTCCTTGGCGCCGTTCTGTATGAACTCACGGGCATTGTCGCGCAACTGCGTGCCACGCACGATACTGTCGTCGCAGAACACCACGCGCTGGTCCTTCAGGAGGGCTGCGTTGGGAATCAGCTTCATCTTGGCCACGAGGTCACGACGACTCTGGTTGCCAGGCGTAAATGAGCGAGGCCATGTAGGCGTATATTTCAGTACGGCACGCTTGTAGGGGATGCCAGAACCTTCAGCATAGCCCAAGGCCATACCTACACCAGAATCGGGGATGCCGCAAACGAGGTCGGCCTCGATATCGTCTTTCTCACCCATCATACGTCCGTTTTTCTCACGAACAAATTCGGTGTTGATACCTTCATAGTTGGATGCGGGGAATCCGTAGTAAACCCACAGGAACGAGCAGATCTGACAGCGCTTGAAGGCTGGCTGCAGTACCTCGAAACCATCGGCCTTGAGGCGTACAATCTCGCCAGGACCCAAGTCGCGCACGGGCTTATAGTCCAGATTGGGGAAACTGGTGGTCTCGCTACTTACGGCGAAAGCCTTGACGCAGTCGTCGGTGCCGATGGGCGAGAGCTGGTGCGTCTCCTTCTTACCAATCACGATAGGAGTGCGTCCCAGTACATCGCGTGCAGCAATGATGCCATCCTCTGTAAGAATCAACATAGAGCATGAGCCCTTGATCTTACGGTATACCATGTTGATACCCTCAACGAAGGTGGACCCCATATTAATAATTAGTGCCACCAACTCTGTCTGATTCAGGTTGTTGGCACTTTGCTCGCTGAGGTGCATGCGCTGGGCAAGCAGTTCATCTGCAATCTCACGCAGGTTGTTGATCTTTGCAACGGTCACCACGGCATAACGGCCCAGATGAGAGTTGATGATGATGGGCTGAGGGTCGGTGTCGCTGATAACACCCAGTCCCTGATTACCACAGAAATCGCTTAGTTCATCTTCAAACTTTGAGCGGAAATAATCGCGCTCCAAAGAGTGGATACTTCGTGAAAAACCTCGTTCTTTATCGAACGTTACCAAACCTGCACGACGTGTGCCAAGATGTGAGTTGTAGTCCGTGCCGTAAAACAAATCATTTACGCAGTCACGTGTAGAAATTGTGCCGAAAAAACCGCCCATGTTGTTATCGCTGTTTTTATTTTGTGGGTGCAAAGGTACGATTAAGTGAGCAAAAAACCAAATATTTTTGTGTTTTTTCGAACGTGAGTACTTTAGGCGATAGCCAGAGGTAATCATTTTAAGTGAAAAGTGAAGAGTGAAGCGTGAAAAATTTGCTTCCGCTACAGATATTTTTATTCTTTTTTGTAATTTTGCAGTCAAGATGACACAAGACAGACTTTGGAATGCGAACTACTGTAAGGTGATGGCAGCGAATTTTGCGCTGTTCTTCGCCTTTTATGTGCTGACACCGCTATTGCCGCTTTATCTGAGTGAACACTTTGGTGCTACAAAGGATGTGATAGGCATGGTGCTGTCGGGCTATACCATCACGGCCCTGCTGGTGCGTCCGTTTAGCGGGTATGTGGTAGATACGTTTCCTCGTAAGAAGGTGCTACTGGTTTGTTTTACGGCCTTCGCCATCTTCTTTGCTGGCTATCTGGCAGCGTCAACACTCCTGCTGTTCTTGATAGTACGCACGTTGCATGGCGGTCCCTTTGGTGCCCTGACAGTGGCCAACAGCACAGTGGCTATCGACGTGCTGCCTAGCAGCAGACGAACGGAGGGTATTGGCTATTACGGTCTGTCAAACAACCTCGCGATGGCTATCGCTCCCACTATAGGCATCTTCGTCTATCAGTGGAGTGGCAGTTTTGAGTTGCTGTTCTGGATAGCGCTGGCAGTGGCAGTGGGGGGACTGATGGTTGATAGTACGGTGAAGGTTAAACCTCAAACCTCACATCTCAAACCTCAAACCCTCTCTTGGGATCGTTTTTTCCTTCTGCGCGGCTGGCTACTGGGTCTGAACATGGTGGCCTTTGGCTTCAGCTTTGGCGTGCTGAGCAACTATCTGGCTATCTATGGCAAAGAGGTGATGGGTATCACGGGTGGCACAGGCACGTATTTCATGCTGTGCAGCGTGGGCCTGATACTGTCGCGCATACAAGGCGGCAAGGCGTTGCGGCAGGGCAGGCTGACGCATAATGCAGGGAGCGGTATGGTGATCTCATTCATAGGTTATACTCTGTTTATACTGGTCCCCAATATGGTGGGTTATTATGCGTCGGCGTTGCTCATTGGCCTGGGCAATGGTCATATGTGGCCTGCTTTCCAGAATATGACGATTAATGTAGCCGGCAACAACCAGCGTGGCACGGCCAACAGTACCATCCTGATTTCATGGGATATCGGTATGGGACTGGGCATCCTCTTGGGTGGCGTTATTGCAGAGATGATTAGTTATGGCGCCGCTTTCTGGACCGTGGTCCTGGTGAATGGCTCAGGTGTCGCCCTCTTCTTCTTGGCTACAAAACAGTTCTTCTTGAAGAGAAACCTGAACGAGACGGTGTTCTAGGAGTTAAGGAGTTAAAGGAGTTAAGGAGTTAAAGGAGTTAAGACGATAGTTTATATCCCCACTTTAAAAAGAAGTAAAATACGGTGCCGAAGAAGAGGCCGGCAATGGCGTCGATAGCATAATGCGCCTGAATGTAGAAGGTGCTGAAGAACAGCAGCACGGCAAAAGGCAGGCAGGTGAACAGCACCTTCCTGTTTTTTGTTTCCCATGCCAGCCACATCACAATCGTGGCCACACCCACATGACTGCTGGGAAAAGCGGCTGTGGGGCGCTCGCCTGCATCATGAGCCATGATGAGCAACTTATGCATCATGCCATCTTCCCAACCAGGGATGGGCAGGATGAAGTCGCGATTATGCACGTCGAACTCTATTGTGTTAAAGTAATCGCCGATGTTGGGGAAGATGCCCTGTGCTATCTGACCAACACCAGCAGCCTTGAAATAGAACTGCGGACCTGCTACGGGCAGGAAGTCGAAGATGAGATAGAACAGGAAGAACGAACCTACGACGATAAAGGCCGTGCGCTCGAAATGCTCGTAACGACAGAAGAAATAGAAGAAGACGATACCTACAAACAGCAGATAGTAGCTCACATAGCCCATCGCCATCAGTTCGCTGAAGATAGGATGTGAGAAGGTCTGGCAGAACGTCAAAGCGGGTTGGAAGCCAAAGAGCGACTGTTCATAGCCTGCAAACAGGTGGTCGAGGTTGGGAAAGATACGGTTCAGTTCGTAGGTGTCAGGATACCACCACGACAGCAACAGCAACTGACCGCAGACGCGAAACAGGGTTGTCAACCTGCTAGGATACAATCGATAGACACCCCAGAGGGCCAGGGTGAGTATCACAGACTGTGCCCTGAACCAGAGCATATCAACGGGATGGGCCAGCCGCACCCATGTAACCAGAATAAACAACGTGGTGAAGATGGTGTAAGCCAACATGATCCACTCCACCGCCATCAAGCCCTTCCTGGATTTCTTCTCTACAGCAAATATCTTCTTAATCAAATCTTAATTCTTAATTCTTACTCGGCGCAGCCGATACCTCTTAATTCTTAACTCTAAACTCTTAACTCCTTACAGCCATCCGTTTTCGATGTACCACTTGATGGTCAGGGGTACGCCTTTCTCCAACGTGTATTCTGGCTCATAGCCCAGTTCGCGACGGGCCGGTTCGATATCGCATCGCCAGTTGCGCTGCTTCAGGATATGGTATTTATCATTATTCAGGGCTGAAATCTTACCTGTGATATGTCCCCACTTATCGCCAAAGAAGGTGATGATACGCAGCACCCAGATAGGAGCGGTGATACGTATCCACCAGGGATTGCCTAACTCCTTGCGGATAAGGTCTGAGAAAGTGGTTGACTGATATACCTTGCCATCAGAAAGGAAATATTTCCTGCCTGTCTGTCCTTTTTCGCAAGCCAGGAAGACAGCCTGCACCACATCGAGTACATAGACAAAGGTGATGTCCTGCTGCTGATAGCCCACGGCGAAGTCGCTGTGCTGCTTGATACTCTTTGCCATCAGGAAGTAGTCGCGCTCACGAGGACCATAGACGCCTGTGGGACGGAGGATGACGTATGGGAATGGAGAACTGAGAGTTGGGAGCTGAGAGGTATGATTAGACAGCCACTGCTCTGCCTCCAGCTTACTCTTACCGTATTCCGTGTTGGGCTGAGGCGTGTCTGTTTCCTTGATTTCCACGTAGGGCTGCTGCTCGTGGATGGCTCCATAGACACTCAGCGAACTGAGATAGACGAAGCGCTTCAGGGGCATCTTCAGGTTGATGAGCGCACGCACCAGGTTCTTCGTACCCTCTGTGTTGATGCGATAGAAATCGCTGGTATTCAAGCATTTCGTCACGCCGGCAGCATGCACCACGTAGTCGAACGAATGTTCCTTCAACTGCTCTTCCAACTGCGTCTGATTGCTCAGGTTCAGTTCTATGAAATGGATACGCTCGTCCTGCAGGAAGTCTCTTTTGCTACTTCCCCTGACGGCAGCCCATGTCTCGAACCCACGCCTTAGCGCCTCTTCCACGATAAACGAGCCAATGAATCCGCTGGCTCCTGTAATGAGTATCTTCATAGGAATTTCGAAATCTGGGTGCAAAATTACGGCTTTTTATTGGATTAATGCAAAAAAGTGTCCTTTTTTTGTATAATTCGCAAAATCTTCATACCTTTGCAGCCGATAGATTCTTAACCATAAGTACATGATTATCAGAAAGTCAATAATGAAACTGGGTGTAAAATTGCTAATCGGCGTGATTCTCTGTGCTGTTGCCAGTGCATGTATGTCGAAATTTGACAAGGGTGGCAGCGCCTATGTGGTGCGTCCATATATCAAGGATGGCTATTATACTGATGGCACACTATATTTCGAAATTGATAAGTCAGAAGCTATTCTGATTGGTACGGCAGAGAAGGTACGTGAGATTGTGATACCTGATGCTGTGGGTATCAATGAGGTGGATTATCCGCTGACGAAGATTCAGAATCTGGGTGTGTTTGATAAGGAGGAATACGAGACAACGAAGCGTCCCAATGGCAATGATGTGCTGACATCGCTGGTCATAGGCGGCAATGTGAAGTCGTGGGGCGAGACGGTGTTTTTCACGGATTATTACGAGACTTATAGTGATGGTGAGGACCTGGCACGTCGCTTCCCTCGTCTGGAGAATATCTATGTGAAGGCTGGCAATCCTGTCTACGACTCACGCAACAACTGTAATGCGATTATTAAGTCCGATAGAAGTGAACTGATTTTGGGAGGAAAGAATACCGTGGTGCCGGAGGGTGTTGAGAAAATCGGTGCTTCTGCCTTTCGTGACTGTGAGGGATTGAAGCAGATTTCCTTTCCTAAGACGCTGGACGTCATAGGCGCTTATGCCTTCTCTGGCAGTCATCTGCAGACATTGACCCTTCCTGAGAACCTGGCATACGTTGGTCAGGAGGCATTCTATGGTTGTGACTCCCTGCTCACTGTCTCCTTGTATTGCAGTAGTGTCGTCATAGAACAGAAGGCTTTCAAGAAATGCGCATTGCTGAAGGAACCTGACAGTGAGGTGAGATGCTATACGCCTTATATCTCTGTACCATCACCATCAAAGGTGTTTGACGAAGGATACAACTGTCTGATGATTCCTAAAGGGCAACGCTCGTCGTTTAACGGCTGGGAGAAATGTTTCCTGACGATAAAAGAAATGGAGAAGTAAAATTTTACTCCTCCATTTTTATTGAAATATGCTTACTTGTAGCATTCGAATATCTGATCCACATCCTTTTTGGACATGTGGGGCGTCATCGTGCTGACAATCAATACGATGGGGAAGCCGCCAATCATGGCGATGGCACCGCAGTTGATAGGATTGATGGGGTTGCCAAGGAGCATGTTGATGACTGTCAGGCCTACGCCCCAGACGAAGCAAGCCCATACAGAGGCGGTGGTGACGCGCTTCCAATAGAGACCCAACATGAAGGGAGCGAGGAAAGCACCTGCCAGCGCGCCCCAGGAGATACCCATGAGCTGGGCAATGAAGGTGGGGGGATTCAGGGCGATGAGCAGGGAGATAGCGATGAAGAACATAATCAGTACGCGCATCACCACGACCTTACGACGCTCAACCTTTTCGGCAACAATATCATCGATGGTGCCTTCTTCTACTTCACCAGGCAAAGACTTCTTATCACGATAAATGAGGTCGAGGGTCATTGTAGAGCTGGATGTGAGCACCAGTGAGGCCAGGGTGGACATAGAAGCCGACAGCACCAGCAGTACTACGAGGGCGATGAGTACATCGGGCAGGGTGATGAGCATAGCAGGTACGATGGAGTCGAAGGCTATCTTGCCATTGGCACCAATCACGGGGTCGTAGAGACGTCCGAAGCCACCAAGGAAATAACAGCCACCAGCCACGATGAAGGCGAAGACGGTGGAGATGACGGTGCCGCGCTTGATGGCGCTCTCGTCTGTGATAGAATAGAACTTACCTACCATCTGGGGCAGTCCCATGGTGCCCAGTGAGGTGAGGATGACAACACCCAACAGTCCCCAGGGGTCAGGTCCGAACCACGAAGCAAAGACGCCTGTAGCGCCTGTATCATCGGCTGGAATCTCGGCCAGTCGCTCTACAGCTGTTGTCAGACCTCCGTTATTGGCCAGTACGGCCCATATCACTGCCACGATACCAAAGAGCATGATGATACCCTGAATGAAGTCGTTCATGGCTGTAGCCTTATAGCCTCCCAGGATGACGTAGATGGCGGTGAGGATAGACATAATCACCACGCAATACTCGTAGGGAATCTCGAAGCCCATCTCGAAGAGACGCGAGATACCACTATATACACCAGCGGTATAGGGAATCAGGAAGACGAAGGCGATGATAGAAGCTGCCACACGCAGGCCCTGACTCTGGAAACGGGTGCCAAAGAAATCGGGCATTGTGCGGCTCTCGATATGCTGTGTCATCAGTTTGGTGCGACGTCCCAGGATAATCCAGGCCAGCAACGAACCTATCACGGCATTACCAATACCAATCCAGGCGGAAGAAAGGCCGTATTTCCAGCCAAACTGTCCTGCATAGCCCACGAAGACGACTGCAGAGAAATAACTGGTGCCAAAGGCGAAAGCCGTGAGCCAGGGACCTACGGAGCGTCCGCCAAGCACGAATCCATCAACACTACTGGCCTGCTTGCGGGTGTAGAGACCCACACCTATCATCACAGCCAGGAAAATAATCGTTAAAAGAACTTTGATTAGCATAATTATCAATTGTCAATTTTCAAAAACCAATTAGAATGCCACCTGCACCTGTGCCTGCAGCCAGTTGTAATCCTTTGAAGAAAGCTGCTCGCCGCAGAGGCAACGCGTGTACTGCAGTTGTACACGACATTTCTTATAGAACCAGTACTGTACGCCCAGGGTCAGGTTGGTCTGATCCCATCCGTCAACCTTGGTGTTGCGATTGAAGGTCTCGCCAGATGCTACGATGTCGAGGGCGTCATAGACAGGGATACAGGTGGTGACATAGCCACCGCGACTGCCTACTTCACCATCTTCACCGCCCAACCACTCGGCTCGGATGCTGGCAGGACGGGCTTCTTTGTATTCGCCCTCAGAATAGGGGGCCGTCTTATATTCTGCACCAACGCTATAGCGATTGCG
>CAMOGP010000111.1 GCA_946614175.1 uncultured Prevotella sp.
CCGAACTGAATGCCAGGATACAATTCCTGGAGTGCTTCAGCCAGTAAGTGGGCAGAGGTGTGCCAGAAGGTGTGCTTACCCTGCTCGTCGTCCCACTTATAGAGTACAATCTGTGCGTCCTCATTGATAGGACGGTTCAACTCCACCGTTTCGCCATTCACTCCGCAAGCGAGGACGCTGCGTGCCAAGGCAGGCGAAATGCTCTCAGCAATCTGAAGTCCCGTTACGCCCTGTTCATACGAGCGAACAGATCCGTCGGGAAATGTAATTTTAATTTCCATATCTACAATATATGTTTATATTTAAGCGAGTGCAAAGGTAATATTTTATTTTGAATACAACAAAGAAAATCACGAATAAACTTTAGAAATTATACGAGAATCCCAGTGAAGAGTACTCTTTGAACTGCCAATAACCCAATTCCTCGTCACGATTGTTGGCATCATCAAAACGGGGGAAGAGGAACAGATTAGCCGAGATATATTTTGATACACGCAGGGTAAACGTGTTTTCCCATTCCACTTCTGAACGTTCATAGCTGGTAAATCCATAGACTCGTGTCTTCCACGACAAGACGTCGTTAACTTTCCAAGTGATAGATGCCGTGATCTGCGAACCAAAGTCAGTCAGCGAATGCGTGTGTTTTGGCGTTTTCACACCAAAACTTTTGGCCAAATCAGCACGATCAACATAACGATAGTTCACAGCCAAAGGCGACATATTGATAGTACCTGTAAGTTTATTAGCAAGTGCCTGAACCTTATAATCCATACCAAGACCAACACTTAAATTAAATGGTGACATAAAATCTGAGAACACCTTTGTGTTGTTTGATTTCAAGCCATGATAGAACTGCGTATAGGCCAACATCTGCAGCGTATAGTACCAACGGTTCGCAGCCTGCAACCCGACCTTTCCTGTGTAACGTATCAGGTCCTCATTGGTCTTAAACTTATGAACAGTATCTGAAGGTGAAGTCTGGAAACCAAGTTTCATCTCTAGTTTATTTTCCCATTTCCATTTAGACTTATTATCATAGTTGGCCTCAAGTGTCACTGTTCCAACAGCTGCCTGATTACTCTCACCACCCTTGTACCAGTTATCCGACACAAAATTCTGCATGACCTGCAAACTGGCATCGCCCTTGTATTTCCAGAAATTTGGTTTTTCTATCACTACTTCCACAGGAGCTGCCTCTGGCGTTTCAGGCATCGGTGCAGCCTGTTCCACCATTTCTACTTCCTGCATCACTGGCGTCTCAATGATATCTTGACGTAGCGAACCAGCTTTTTCCTGTTCAGACTCCGTAACTCTCACTAATTCAGGGCGTTTTAGATAGATATGCATAAGTGCCTGATTAATAGCTTGTCCCACCTTATCAGAGTCATTGGAAGAAATACTAAACTGATTACTTGCGACGTTGTGATAAAACGTCAGCGGAGCAAAAAGACGATAATAGAGCCCAGTATTTTTCAACTGAGGTTCTGCGGCTGAAATACTCATAGCACTAACAGCTGCAAAAAATAATGCTAATTTTCTCATAACTGAGTGCAAAGTTATGATTTTTTTTCGTAACTTTGCACCTTGTTTATAAAAAAGTAACAAAAAGCAAGATAATTAATATGAACAGAAACACTTTGATTGGCTTCAGCCTCATTGCTGTGGTACTCATCGTATTCAGCTACATGAGTTCTCCCTCACAGGCCGAGATTGATGCTTACAACCATGAGCAGGACAGTATTGCAGCTGTCAAGATGGCTCAAGCACAACAACAGATTGCACAGGATACGTTAAACGGACAGAAAGCCGTAGAAGCCATTGATTCTACAGCCCTTTTCTTCCCTTCAATGAATGCGCAGGCAAGCAGTAAGCGCTTTGTCACATTGAAGAACGACTCACTGGAACTGACATTCAACACACAGGGTGGTACTATTGCCAGTGCCCGCATCTTGGGTCATAAAGACACTCTGAACAACATGGGTGTGCAACTTTTCACAGAAAGCGGCCAGCACATGGATTTCATCATCAAGGGACTGAAACAGTATATCAATACCCGAGACCTTTATTTCACACCTTCTCAGGAGGCCGATGGTTCACTCACCATGACTGCTCAGGCTCAGGGTAACGGACAGTTGGTTTTCAAATACCGACTTGGCCCTGATTATATGCTACATTTCTCCATGCAAGCCGTGGGACTAGGCGACCAGCTTGACCCTACCAACAAAGAGGTGGTCATTCTGTGGCAAGACTCGTGTCGCCAGCAGGAGCGCGGTTTCACATTCGAGAACCAGCGCTCGGCTCTGACATATAAGTTTCACAATGGCGGTACCGACTACCTGAGCGAGACATCAGAAAAGAAAGAGACTACCGAAGAACCTATTGACTGGGTGGCATTCAAGAACCAGTATTTCTCAGCTGTACTCATATCAAGAGATGCATTCAACACTGGTGCAGAACTAGCCAGCACACCTCTGGACAAGAGCACTCGCATCCTGAAGAACTACGATGCGCGTCTCACCACGAAGTTCGACCCCACTGGTCTGCAGGCTTCCGAGTTTGAGATGTATCTTGGTCCTAACGATTTCCGTCTGATTCAGGATGTAGAGTCACAGAGTGAGTTTGGCAAGGACCTCGAACTGGAACGTCTGGTATATCTGGGATGGCCTCTGTTCCGCTTCATTAACCGTTGGTTCACACTGTATGTCTTCGACTGGCTTACCAAACTGGGGCTGCCTATGGGTATTGTTTTGATTCTCATCACGATGCTTCTGAAGTTCATCACCTACCCCATGGTAAAGAAGAGCTATATGTCGAGTGCGAAGATGCGCGTTTTGAAACCCAAACTCGAAGAAGCTACCAAACAGTATAACAAACCCGAGGATCAGATGCAGAAGCAGCAGGCTATGATGCAGCTCTACGCAAAGTACGGTGTTTCACCTTTGGGTGGCTGTCTGCCTATGCTGATTCAGATGCCTATCTGGATTGCGATGTTCAATTTCGTACCTAACGCCATCCAGTTGCGCCGTGAGTCATTTCTGTGGATGGAAGACCTGTCCACATACGACCCCATACCCTTTATCGGACAATGGGATACGCATATCTGGGGTATTGGTGACCACCTCTCACTGACCTGTATTCTGTTCTGCGTGAGCAATATTCTCTATTCTTACATGACCATGCGCCAACAGCGTGACCAGATGGTAGGACAGCAGGCAGAACAGATGAAAATGATGCAGTATATGATGTACGTCATGCCCGTTATGTTCTTCTTCATGTTCAATGACTACGGCTCTGGTCTGAATTTCTATTACTTCATCTCTCTGTTCTTCTCAGCAGCTATCATGTGGACACTCCGCAAGACAACTGACGACAAGAAACTGCTGGCTATACTTGAGGCTAATTACAAGGAAAATCAGAACAACCCCAAGAAGGCAAGCGGATTGGCTGCTCGTTTAGAGGAGATGCAGAAGCGTGCCGCAGAGATACAAAAGCAACAGCAGAACAGAAAGTAACAAGAGAATTAAAGGGAGTGTAAGACCAATGTCTTCACTCCTTAATTCCATAAAATCATAATCCCCAAGAAAAAATGAAAATAGGATTCGATAACGAGAAATATCTCAAAATACAGTCAGAGCACATCAAAGAACGTATTGCCAAGTTCAATGGAAAACTTTACCTCGAACTGGGTGGCAAGCTCTTCGATGACCATCATGCTTCACGCGTATTGCCAGGTTTTAAGCCCGACTCTAAACTGCGCATGTTTGCCCAACTGCGCGATCAGTTAGAAATTGTCATCGTAGTTAGTGCTGAGGATATAGAGAAAAACAAGGTACGTGCCGACCTGGGTATCACCTATGATGAAGACGTACTTCGCCTACGCGAAGAATTCATGAACCGCGAATTTATGGTGGGCTCTGTGGTAATCACTCATTATAATGGTCAGAAGGCTGCCGACCAGTTTCGCCATCGTCTCGAGCGAATGGGCATCAAGTCGTATGTGCACTACCTTATCGACGGTTATCCCCACAACGTAGAACTGATTGCCAGCGACGAGGGCTTCGGAAAAAATGATTATGTGGAAACCTCTCGCGAGTTAGTCATCGTTACAGCACCCGGACCAGGTTCAGGCAAAATGGCAGTTTGCCTCTCTCAGCTCTACAATGAGAATAAACGTGGCGTACAGGCTGGTTATGCAAAATTCGAAACCTTCCCCGTATGGAATCTGCCTCTAAAGCATCCTGTGAACATTGCCTATGAGGCTGCTACTGCCGACCTCAACGATGTAAACATGATTGACCCTTTCCATTTAGAAGCCTACGACAAGATTGCCATCAACTATAATCGAGACATCGAGATATTCCCTGTTCTCAACGCACTTTTCGAAGGTATCTATGGCGACAATCCATATAAGAGTCCTACGGATATGGGGGTGAATATGGTTGGCTTCTGCATCAGCGATGACGAGGTCTGCTGTCAGGCTAGCCGTGACGAAATCATCCGTCGCTACTACGACGCTACTAACAAGATGGCTGAGGGTATCGACAACGAGAAGGAGATTAATAAGATTCTGATGCTTTTCAATCAGGCGAAAATCACTACTGCCTATCGCCGTGTCACCGTAGCCGCTCAAGCCAAACAAGAACTCACCGGTCAGACCTCTGCCGCAATGGAATTGGAGGATGGCACCATCATCACAGCAAAGTCATCACCTCTGTTGGGTTGCTCGGCTGCTCTGTTGCTCAATGCCACTAAACATCTCGCAGGCATCAGCCATGAGGCAAAACTGATTCCACAGAGCCTCATTGAACCCGTACAGAAAACAAAGATAGAATACTTAGGAGGTAAGAATCCCCGTCTGCATACCGATGAGGTACTGGTAGCACTTAGCGTGCTATCAAAAGATGATGAGCAGTGCCGAAAGGCATTGGAACAGTTGCCCCGTCTGCGTGGCTGTCAGGTTCACTCCACCGTGATGCTCTCAGAAGTAGATCGTAAGATATTCAAAAAATTGGGTTGCGGACTAACCTGCGATCCTGTAAAAAAGAAATAAATAATACTTATGAATAAATTATTTGTAATTGGCGCCGCAACACTGCTACTAACGGCTTGCGGCACACAGAAAGGAAGCAACGAAGTGAACATCCAAAAGCAGACCATTCAACTGGAAAACGACCAGATGACACCAGAAGCTCTATGGGCTATGAGCCGTATTGGTGGTTATCAAGCATCACCCGATGGACAGCATGTTATTTTTCAGATGGGCTACTATAGTGTAGAGGAGAACAAAAGCCACCAGGTGTTGTGGATGATGAATGCCGATGGCACGGAGCAGGTACAGTTGACCGATGACGCTGACAACGAGACGGATGCGCAGTGGCTCGACAACGAGACAGTGGCCTTCATCAAAGGGGGCGAAGTGTGGAAAATGAACCTCGATGGTTCTGGTCGTAAGCAACTTTCTAAGACGGATGGCAAGGTTGAGGGCTTTATGTTCTCGCCCGATTATTCAAAGGTTATCATCCTGCAGAGCATCCCCTTCAACGAAATTATTAAGGAGAAGCCCGCCGACCTGCCTCAAACAACCGGACGCGTGGTAACCGACCTGATGTATCGCCATTGGGACCACTACGTGGAGAGCATCCAGCATCCCTTCGTCTTCTCTGTGGGTGATGGTTTCGCCATCGCCAGCGAAGGCAAGGACATCCTCGAGGGCGAGCCCTTCGAATGTCCCATGGAGCCTTTCGGCGGCATGGAGCAGTTGGCTTGGAGCACCGACTCAAAGAATATCGCCTTCACTTGTCGCTGTAAGACCGGACTTTCATACAGTGTCTCGACTGATTCAGACATCTTCCTCTATGACGTGGAGAGCGGCGAAATAAATAAAACTAAGAACCTCTGCAAAGGACATGAGTGGGGTGTCGTGTCTGATGGCACCGTTCCGTACGAGACTGATAATCTGCTCGACCCCACAAAGTCACTCAAGAACCAGTTCGTCAACACGAACATGAAGGACATGAACGTCGGCTATGACACCAATCCAAAGTTCTCACCCGACGGACGTTATGTGGCTTGGCTCTCAATGGAGCGTGATGGTTATGAGGCAGACCGTAACCGTCTGTGCTGCTATGACCTGCAGACAGGCGAAAAGACATTCCTCACAGAATCGTTCGACTCAAATGTCGACGACTTCTGTTGGGCTCCAGATTCGCGTACAATTTATTATATAGGTGTGTGGCATGCAACAGAGAATCTCTATCGCACCAACCTGCAGGGCGAAGTTAAACAACTCACAAACGACTGGGCAGACTTTGGATCATTGCAAATGCTCAACGACAAGCAACTACTCATGGAGCGTCACTCTTTTGTAGCACCTGCGGATCTTTACGTCGTAAATCCAGGCGATAGCATCAACGACACGAAACTGACACAAATTACAGAAGTCAATAAGGAGATTCTGGATCAGCTGGGTAAGCCTTCTGTTGAGCAATACTGGGTAAAAACAACTGATGGCAAGGAAATGCTCACATGGGTTATTCTGCCTCCTCATTTCGACAAGACAAAGAAATACCCCACCCTACTATTCTGTGAAGGTGGTCCACAGAGTCCTGTATCTCAGTTCTGGAGCTACCGCTGGAACTTCTTCATCATGGCTTCTCAGGGTTATGTAGTCGTTGCTCCCAACCGCCGCGGTCTGCCTGGCTTCGGACAGGAATGGCTTGAGGAGATAAGTGGCGACTGGACTGGTCAGTGCATGAATGACTATCTGTCGGCTATAGACTTTGCATGCGACAGCCTGTCTTATGTTGACCGTGACAAACTTGGTGCCGTTGGTGCATCATTCGGCGGCTTCTCCGTTTACTATCTGGCTGGTCACCATGACAAACGTTTCAAGTGCTTCATTGCACACGATGGTGCTTTCAACCTCGAAGCCATGTACACCGAGACCGAGGAAAACTGGTTCTCGAACTGGGAGTACGACGATGCGCCTTGGAATCGCGACATGACAGCTCGTGCCAAGAAGACCTACGAGAACTCACCCCACCGCTTTGTGGACAAATGGGATACTCCTATCCTCTGCATCCACGGCGAGAAGGACTACCGCATCAATGCAACTCAGGGCATGAGTGCATTCAATGCAGCCCGCATGCGTGGTATCGAAGCTGAGTTACTGATTTTCCCAGACGAGAACCACTGGGTATTGAAGCCACAGAACGGTATTCTTTGGCAGCGCACCTACTTTGAGTGGTTGGACCGCTGGTTGAAGAAGTAAGAAGAAACACATATGATACAAAAATAAATGGGAGTAATTGATTGCTCCCATTTATTTTTGTATTTCATTTTATTCGTATTCCGTTGGATCAGGAATACCGGCATCGGCCAATGCCTCTTTGCGTTCTACACACGTGCCGCATTTGCCACAGTGTTTTTCACCACCTTTGTAGCACGACCACGTCTCGGCATAGTTGATACCCAATTCCTTTCCACGAGCAGCAATCTGTCCCTTGGTGATATTCGTATAGGGTGAAACAAGATGCACACCATTATAAGTGCCTGCATGAGCTGCAGCATCAAAAGCCGCAACAAAGTCGGGCCGACAGTCAGGATAGATTGTATGATCACCACCATGATTAGCCATCATTACATACTGCAGGCTGCGGCTCTCCGCCATTCCTACAGCAATGCTCAGCATGATGCCATTACGGAAAGGCACCACCGTAGACTTCATATTCTCGTCGGCATAATGTCCCTCAGGAATAGCCTCCGAACCTTGCAGTAACGAGCTTTCGAAATACTTACCCATAAAATCCAGAGGAATCACGATATGTTCTATACCCAGCCGTTCACAGTGCAGACGGGCAAAAGGAATTTCCTTCGCATTATGATTTGACCCATAGTCGAACGAAATAGCCAATGCGATGCGCTCCTTGTAATCATACAGCA
>CAMOGP010000112.1 GCA_946614175.1 uncultured Prevotella sp.
ATGAAAACAGACATTATATTGTGCGGTGTAGGAGGACAGGGTATCCTCTCTATCGCCACCATCATTGGCGAGGCTGCCATGAACGAGAACCTCTATATCAAACAAGCCGAGGTACACGGTATGAGTCAGCGCGGCGGTGATGTACAGTCAAACCTGCGCATCTCCAGCGCTCCCATACATAGCGACCTAATACCCAAAGGCGGTGCCGATGTGATTATCTCCATGGAACCCATGGAAGCTTTGCGCTACCTACCCTACTTAAAGAAAGACGGCTGGATCATCACCTCGGCCACTCCTTTCGTGAATATCCCCAACTATCCTGATATGGCTATCATCGAAGCTGACCTAAAAAAACTGCCTCATGTCATCAGCATCGATATCGAACAGATGGCTAAGGACAATGGTGTACCTCGCTCGGCCAATGTTATTCTGCTGGGCGCAGCCCAAAAGGCCCTCGGCATTGAGTACGAAAAATTGGAAGATGCTATCCGTCGCGTGTTCGGCCGTAAGGGCGAAGCGATTGTAGAGGCTAATATCAAGGCTTTGGCATTGGGACGAGAGGCGCAATAGAAAGAAACAGAAATAAAAGACAATACACAATGAACGAAAACGAACAGAAGCAGCAAGGACTGCAATTAGAACTGACGCCTGACAAGGCGCAGGGTGAATATGCCAACTTTGCCATCATCACCCATTCATCATCAGAATTCATCGTTGATTTCGCGCGCATGCTCCCTGGCCTACCAAAGGCTCAGGTACGCAGCCGTGTCATCCTAGCTCCAGAACATGCCAAGCGCCTGCTAGGTGCCCTTCAGGAGAACATTATGCGCTACGAGCATCAATTCGGAAAGATCAGAATGCCGGGAGAAGAGCAAGAGCCACGCACCATTGCACCCTTCGGTCCAAATAAGGGCGAGGCATAAGAAGAACATCACAGATTTTTCCGGAAGAACTGGAGTACGCGTTCTTGGGCCCTCACTGGACAACTGTGGGGAATATCCCAAAGTTCCGTCTCCAGTTTTTCATTTGCCCCCTGACTCTTCCATGCGTCGTGCATCACCTTAAACGCTTTCTTCACCCCAGGCACAGGAAAAAGCTTATCCTGAGAACCACTGATAAACAGCATGGCCTTCGGACAAGCCATGCTGGCAACATGAGGATAGTCGAGCCAACGACGCAGACCCGGGAAACAGTTGGCAAAACCACCATTCTCAGTACGACTATAGTTAAACGACATCTGTTCGTCCGTAGTAACCATCCAACATACGGCAGCACCAGCTTTGATACGATCGCTCAGAGCTGACAGCATCCAGGCACGATAGGCCCCCATCGAGCAGCCCACACACCCGATACGGGCAGCATCCACCTCTGGCAGCGTTGCCAAGAACTCCGTACCAGCGATATCATCATAGGTCATATAGGCCGAGAGGTCTATGCCATACATCATCATGTTGCCAGCAATCATATCATAACGGTCACGCTTGGGTCCTTCCTGCTGACCACGCTCGCCCCACATCGGAGCATCGGCAGAGAAAACAACATAGCCATGACGTGCCAGATAATCACCGACGAACTGTCCCTCGTAGAGTTGATCAACCCATTGTTGGGCATCTGCCTTCACAAGCGAGTCTTCACATGCTAAAGGACGTATCATCTTTTCCTTTCCAATGAAGAGATGAGCCCCATGGTCATGCAGAGCATTGACAGCAGGAAAAGGCCCCTTGCCATCGGGTACCAACAGATAGGCAGGTACCGTATAATAACGTGATAACCTGATCTCTATCTTACGGGCCTTATAGCCATCACGCTGTTCCTCGGCCAGCACTTTCAGCTCATAACCGTCAGAAGAAACTGGCGGAGGTGTCAGCATACAGTCGAAGACCTTCTGACGTGCCGTCTTTCGCCACGTATCAAAATCTCTGATGTCACTGTTTCCCCAAGCCAAGGGATATGTCAGGTCCTTAATCAGCGAGTCAGCATAGACAGGCAGGTTTCGTTTGAACTCAAATTTGCCACGTTTCTGCGCAAGCAAAGGCATCGCCGTCATCACACTGACAGCAATGATAATAATAAGTAATGCGGACTTCCTCATCAGTTACATGTATAAGTTATTACTGGTTGCAAAGATACACAATAATAATAGAATCTTATACTTAAAAAAACTTAAAGACTAGTTTTTACGCTACTCACGCTTACCTTATCTAGAAAATAATGCCTACCTTTGCGTATTATTTTTAACTTAAAACTATATCCTATGAGTATTCTGATGATTGTAGAATTAATGGTCGTACTCCTTGCGTTGTACGTCGGCTCACGCTACGGCAGTTTGGCGTTGGGTGCTATTTCCGGTATTGGCTTAGCCATCCTCGTTTTCGGTTTTGGTATGAAACCAGGCAATCCTCCTACCGATGTTATCTACATCATCATTGCAGCTGTGACCTGCGCTGGTATGCTACAAGCCTCTGGCGGTATGGACTGGATGATACAAATAGCCGAGAAACTACTACGTAACCATCCCAAATGGATTACGTTCCTTGCCCCTCTCTGCACCTTTTTCCTCACCGTTTTTGTTGGTACAGGTCATGTGGTATACACGTTGATGCCCATCATCTGCGATATTGCCCTGAAGAAAGGCATTCGCCCCGAGCGTCCCTGCGGTGTTGCCTCAATAGCCTCGCAGGTAGGTATCACATGTTCCCCCATTGCCGCTGCCGTGGTGGCCTTCTCTGCCATATCAGCAGAGAACGGTTTTGAGGTTAACAATATTCAGATTGTACTAGTCTCCATCCCTGCTTGCCTGTGCGGACTAATGGCTGCCGCAGCAGCCTCCTATAACCGCGGTCTGGACCTGGACAAGGATCCACAATTCCAGGCACGACTAAAAGATCCCGAACAATATAATTATATTTACGGCAATAATGCCACAACTCTCGACAAGAGAATCAGTCCTGAAGCCAAACGTGCCGTCTACGTGTTTATGTTAGCCCTAGGTGTCATCGTGATGTTATCCGTGTTACAGATATTCGGCATCAACATACTGCCTTCCTGGGATGGCAAACCACTGAAGATGAACATCGTCATTCAGATTGTGATGATTTCCGCCGCAGCCCTGATGATTATATTCTGCAGGGCAGAACCCAAGAAAGCCGTAGCAGGACCGGTTTGGCAAAGTGGCATGGTGGCAGTGGTGGCTATCTATGGTATTGCCTGGATGGCCGATACCTACTTCTCCAACTACATGCCTGAGATTCAGACCATGCTCGAGGGCATCGTAAAAAGCCACCCATGGACTATCGCAATCGTTTTCTTCTTGGTATCTGTGCTCATCAACTCACAAGGTGCCGTGGTAGTTTCTATGCTGCCGCTGGCCTACTCTCTTGGCATCGAAGGCCCTGTCCTGTTGGGTGTACTGCCCAGCGTATATGGCTACTTTTTCATACCCAACTACCCATCGGATATTGCCACCGTGAACTTCGACCGAAGTGGTACGACAGTCATCGGAAAGTACCTGCTCAACCATTCTTTCATGATGCCAGGACTTATCTGCGTGTTCGTATCAACCATCGTGGCCTATGCCTTATCCATGATATTCTTTTAACAACACATTATACCGGACCCAAACAAAGAAATGAAAAAGTTTTTTATCCTTGCTTCTATGGCACTGATTTCCACTGCCATCAAAGCACAGACGTATCTGAACCCACAGGCACCTATCGAGGAACGCGTAAAGGATGCGCTGAAACGTATGACCACCGAGGAGAAAATAAAAATCCTCCATGCACAGAGTAAGTTTACCAGTGCCGGTGTTCCCCGCTTAGGCATCCGTCAATTGAATATGGACGATGGTCCTCATGGTGTACGCGAAGAACTGGAATGGAACACCTGGAGTCCAGCCAAATGGACCAACGACTACATCGTGGCTTTCCCCTCGCTCACCTGCCTGGCAGCCACTTGGAATCGAGACCTCTCTGATGCCTACGGCAATGCAGTGAGTGAGGAGTTTGCCTTCAGGGGCAAGGACATCATGCTGGGACCTGGCGTCAATATCCAACGCACACCGATGAATGGACGTGCCTTTGAGTATATGGGCGAAGACCCCTATCTGGCAGGTGAGATTGTCGTCCCCTACATCAAGGCTGCCCAGAGAAACGGTATCGCCTGTTGCCTGAAACATTTTGTACTGAACGACCAGGAGATTGATCGTTTCTCTGTTAACGTCAACGTGTCAGAACGTGCCCTCCACGAAATCTACCTATATCCGTTCAAACAGGCTGTGGAGAGAGCACATGTATGGACTATCATGGGCTCCTACAACTTGTGGGAAGGCGACCATTGCTGCCACAACGACAAGCTCATCAACGGCATTCTGAAGAAAGGCTGGAACTGGGACGGCGCTTTGGTCAGCGACTGGGGTGGTACCACCAATACCATGCAGGCCATCTACGGCGGATTGGACATCGAGATGGGTACCTACACCGACGGCAAGTTGCGCGAGAGTGCGTTTGGTTATGACGACTACTATCTGGCAAAGCCCTTCAGAGAGCTAGTCAACGAAGGAAAAGTCCCGATGGCTGTACTCGACGAGAAGGCTGCCCGCGTTTTGCGCACCATCTTCCGCACTGCCATGAATCCCAATAAGGTGATTGGCAACCAGTGTAGCGAACAGCATTATGAGGTGTGCCGACAGATTGCCGAAGAAGGTATTGTTTTGCTGAAGAATGAGTCGTCATTGCTACCCCTTGAGCTCAGCAAATACAAGAAGATACTTGTTGTTGGCGAGAATGCCACACGCTCTTTAACCCAAGGCGGTGGCTCATCAGAACTGAAAACACTCCGGGATATCTCGCCACTAGAAGCCCTACGCACCCAATTGTCAATTATCAATTCTCAATTGTCAATTGACTACGCCCCTGGCTACGCCTCCGGCCGTGCGATGTATGACCACGAGGACAAGGTAGCCCCCGCCAAACAAGAGGCTCTGAAGCAGGAAGCACTGGAGAAAGCCAAGAATGCCGACCTTATTATATATATAGGAGGACTCAACAAGAACCACAAACAGGATTGCGAGAATGGCGATCGCGAGTCATATGACCTTTCATTCGGTCAGAACGAACTCATCTCTGCTTTGGCCGAATTCGATGCTCCAATGATCGTGGCGAACTTTGGCGGCAACCCCTATCATATGCCTTGGCTCAACAAGGTGGAGGGCCTCCTACATTGCTGGTACTTAGGCAGCGAGTCGGGCACAGCATTAGCCAACGTGCTTACCGGAAAGGTGAATCCCAGTGGCAAGCTTCCTGTTACTTTCGCAAAGAACTACGAGGATTACCCTTACGTAAAATATGGTCAGGAAGCCTACCCCGGCATTACAGGTGTTGAGACGCCAAAGAACAGTGCTGGTGAAATGGCTCGACGTCAGGTATATTACAAGGAAGACATCTTTGTAGGCTATCGCGGTTTTGAAAAGAATAAGACCAAGCCTCTCTTCCCCTTTGGTTTTGGACTGAGTTACACCACTTTCAAATACAGTAAACCCGCCATTACAAAAGATGCTGAGGGATGGAAGCTGACTATCGACGTGACCAATACGGGAACACGCGAAGGAAAAGAGACCGTACAACTCTACGTGGGTCAAGCCAAGGTCGCAGCAACCCGTCCAATCAAGGAACTAAAGAACTTCGCCAAACTATCTCTGAAACCTGGTGAGACCAAGACAGCCACCTTCCGTATCACAGAAAAAGACCTCATGACATGGGACGAACAGACCCACAATTGGAAATATGAGCCCACTAAACTTATGGCCTATATTGGTTCGTCAAGTAATGACATAAGAGGCAAAATCAGCTTTTAAAAAACGTTACTAACGTTATATTTTGTTAATTATACTCTTTTTCCGCAACCTACCGACCATATAGATTAGGTAGATTGCGGAAAATTGTGTACCTTTGCAGCCCGAATGTCCTCGCAGAAGTGTGAGGATATAATAGTATGCGAAATTTATACAATAATATATATAATAAACAACAAAATTAAAAAATTAAATTATGCCTACAATTTCACAATTGGTTCGCAAAGGCAGAAAGGTGATCGTAGACAAGTCTAAGTCACCCGCTTTGGACAACTGTCCTCAGCGTCGTGGTGTATGTGTACGTGTCTACACGACCACTCCTAAGAAGCCTAATTCGGCTATGCGTAAGGTAGCCCGTGTTCGTTTGACTAACCAGAAGGAAGTCAACAGTTACATTCCCGGAGAGGGACACAACTTGCAGGAGCACAGCATCGTGCTGGTTCGTGGCGGTCGTGTAAAGGACCTTCCCGGTGTACGTTATCACATCGTTCGCGGTACTCTGGATACCGCCGGTGTAGCAAACCGCACACAGCGTCGTTCTAAGTACGGTGCTAAGCGTCCAAAGGCTAAGAAGTAATTAACCGGTGATGGTTAAGTAGCCGAATTAAAGTAAAAAAAATAGAAAAGAAAACCGTTTTGCTGGTGAATCTTATAAAAGGTTGAGTAAATGTCCGAGAGTGGACGTTGAAGAACAGACAAAGAACAGCCCTAGCAGACAAAATCATTCAAACAAAACAATGAGAAAAGCAAAACCAAAGAAGCGTGTGATCCTGCCAGATCCCGTCTTCAACGACACAAAGGTGTCAAAGTTCGTGAATCATCTGATGTTCGACGGTAAGAAGTCGAAGTCATATGAGATTTTCTACAACTCTCTGGAGATTGTAAAAGACAAGATGAAGGATGCAGAGAAGGCTCCCCTGGAGATTTGGAAGCAGGCTCTGGACAACATCACTCCTCAGGTAGAAGTAAAGAGCCGCCGTATCGGTGGTGCTACTTTCCAGGTTCCTACTGAGATTCGTCCCGACCGTAAGGAAAGTATCTCTATGAAGAATATGATTGCCTTTGCTCGCAAGCGCAGTGGCAAATCTATGGCCGACAAACTGGCTGCAGAGATTATGGACGCATTCAACAACCAGGGTGGCGCATTCAAGCGTAAGGAGGATATGCACCGTATGGCCGAGGCTAACCGTGCATTTGCACACTTCCGCTTCTAATTTTAGGTAAAAAGATTAAAAGGAAAAGGAAAAGATGGCAAAACAAGATTTGCATTTGACCCGTAACATCGGTATCATGGCTCACATCGATGCTGGTAAGACTACCACATCTGAGCGTATCCTGTTCTACACAGGTAAGACTCACAAGATTGGTGAGGTGCACGATGGTGCTGCTACCATGGACTGGATGGCACAGGAGCAGGAGCGCGGTATCACCATTACCTCTGCTGCTACCACCTGTAGCTGGAAGTGGAACAATAACAACTACAAGATTAACTTGATCGATACTCCGGGACACGTGGACTTCACCGCAGAGGTAGAGCGTTCACTCCGTGTACTCGATGGCGCTGTTGCTACATATTCAGCAGCAGACGGTGTGCAGCCTCAGTCAGAGACCGTATGGCGTCAGGCCGACAAGTACAACGTGCCACGTATCGGTTATGTGAACAAGATGGACCGTTCTGGTGCTGACTTCTTCGAAACTGTGCAGCAGATGAAGGACATCCTGGGTGCAAACCCCGTTGTTCTTCAGGTGCCCATCGGTGCAGAGGAAAACTTCAAGGGTCTTGTTGACCTCATTAAGATGAAGGCTATCCTTTGGCACGATGAGACTATGGGTGCCGAGTACGATGTAGAAGAGATTCCCGCTGACCTGAAGGATGAGTGCGACGAGTGGCGTATGAAGCTCCTCGAGGCTGCAGCCGAATACGACGAAGCCTTGATGGAGAAGTTCTTCGACGATCCTGACTCAATCACTGAAGCAGAGATTATTGCCGCTATCCGTAAGGGTACCATCGCAATGGAGTGCACTCCTATGCTCTGCGGTTCTTCATACAAGAACAAGGGTGTGCAGC
>CAMOGP010000113.1 GCA_946614175.1 uncultured Prevotella sp.
CGATGACACCCGCCAAGGACGTGGGCGGCGATTTCTACGACTTTTTCCGTATTGATGAAGACAGGATTGGCTTCGTGATGGCCGACGTTAGTGGCAAGGGTATACCAGCTGCCATATTCATGGCTGTAAGTCGTACGTTGATAAGAGCTATTGGCATGCAAGGAATTACTCCTAATGAAGTAATGACACGCGCTAACGAACTGCTCTGCAAGGAATCTGTAAACTGTATGTTCGTCACCGTGTTCTACGCTATCTACAACACGAAGACGGGCGAGGTGAACTACTGTAATGCCGGTCATAACTCACCCTATCTGCTTCATGCCAGCGGACAGGTAGAGGCACTGCCCATGAGTACCAACTGCATGATTGGTGCGATAGAGGGGCTAGACTTCAGCGCTAATTCCCTGACTCTAGCGCAAGGTGACATGCTAGTAATGTATACCGACGGCGTCAATGAGGCTGTAAACAATGCACTTGAGGAATATGGTGAGCCTAGACTGAAGCAGACACTTGAAATGCTTAAAGGACAGAACTGTCAGGAAACGACAAATGCTATCTTGGCAAGTGTGAAGGATTTTGCTGACGGAGCACCGCAAAGTGATGACATCACCCTATTATCATTTAAACGAAAATAAATAGCATTGAAAAAGCTGATTAGAAATAATATGCTTTGGGGTATAGCCTGTGCCGCTTTAGGTACAGGATGTATCTTGGGGTTTAGCTTCTATTATTTTGAGAAGGATAAAACGGCAGAACTAGAACAACAGTTAGCCGTCATGAGCCAGAAGGAGCACAGAGCCGTCATAGACCAAAGCATCAACAAGCAGATGGAGGAAATTGCTTACGAACAGAAGCGAATCAGCGATGAGCGTACCGAAGAGGCAAAGAAACAGGCCGAAATTGCAGAGGAGGAAAAACAAAGTGCTATTATCGCCCAAAATCAGGCAAAAGCTTCGGAAGAAATAGCCCGAAAGGAGCGTGATAACGCTGAGGCTCAAAGCAAGGAGGCTAAACGACAGGCTGAAATAGCCAATGCCCAAAGGAAAACGGCTGAGTTGAACAAGCGTATCGCTGATACATTGAGTTACATCGCACTGGGGCGCTCACTTGCCTCCATGGGTTTTAATCAGTATCAGTCGGGTGGCAATAAGGAACTGGCTAAGCGTTTGGCCTATACGTCGTATTGGTTTACAAAGACCTACGGCAACAGAAACGACCTGTATCACTTCTCTGTAATTCAGGCCTTAATGGAGGTCAGTGATAGCAAGTTAACCTGGAACCACCTGCATAAAGGAGGCATCACTGGCATCTTCTTCATTCCAAATAAAGAGAATGAACTAGTCACCGTCAGCAGCTATGGCGAGATATTCCGTCATGTGAATCAGGATGATAAACTAAAGACGCACAACCTGTTCTCTAACAGCGCACTGGACTTCCGTAGCGTGTATGTGGATAAGGCTGGCACCATCTATGCTGTCAGTCACACAGGACATTTGGTTGTCATCCCTGCCAACGGCAAGGCGCAGCAGGTGGTACTCTCAGATATCAGTCGCCCCATGGCCCTGGATATGTTCAATGACGACATCTTGGTTGTAGTAGGTGAACATAGTGTGGTGTTCTTTAATACAAAGACCCTCCAGCAGCAGGGTGTCTTGCGAATTAACGACAAGATTACGACCTTAGGACGCATCAACAAACATCCGTATATCTTCGACGAGCACGGAAACATACACGAGATTGTGAGTATGAACAAGATGGAGAGCAAGCGCAAACCCAATGCTGTAAGGGGAATCGTTACTGCATTTGCCCGCTCCGACAACAAGGGTATCAACACATACGGCACCAGCGACGGAAAGATTTACGTGGAACAAAAGGATGGTAAGGTAAAAGAACTTGTGGGGCATCGCTCACGCATTACCCGTCTGAAAGTGAACGGTAATCAGTTATATTCTTCCAGCTATGACGGTAAGGTGAACCTTTGGCTTTATGAGAATGAGAAGGTTGAACCCATACAGTTGTTCCAGTCGGACGAATCAGACGGTTGGATTCGATATTTCAATATTAACAACAAAAAGACTCACCTGTGGTTGGGCGATAACAACGGAAACCTTACACAGACACTGATTTCAGTCGATGTAATGGTGAACAGACTAAAAAATCATCTGCTCACAAAAGAGGAATGGAATAACTACATAGGTAAGAGTGCCTCTTATCAGATTTTTATCGATAGCGTGAAAGGAGGTGAGAAATGAATAAACGACTGATAATACTTCTCACTATTCATCTCTCATTTGCCATTTCTTTTGCACAAGGCATTCCTTTCCTGCGTAACTTCAGCGCAAATGAGTATCAGGCACATAACCGTAACTTCGATATCACGACAGACGACAAGGGGTTTGTGTATGTGGCCAACTTCGAGGGATTACTATATTATGACCAGGCAGAATGGCGCATCATTCATACGCCCAACATCACCCGAGTAACCACCCTCTATCGTGATAAGAAAGGTACCATCTGGGCTGGCGGATATAACTACCTGGGCTTCATCAAGAGTGACGACAAGGGTGAGCTGATGCTGCATAATGCCGTGAAGAAAGGTAATTTCCAGGGTGTGGTCACCAGAATTTGGGAGAACGTGAATCAGATGGTCTTCCAACTGGAGGACGGCTACGGCTACACGCTCAGTAAGGGCGAGGTGAAGGAGGCCTCGCAGCGCCTGCTGGAGACGGCGCCCGACAACGAGTTTATTGACATAGGATTCGGACTGAAGGCGCAGACAACGGGGGCCAACGGCGTGAATATTCTGAGCAACGGGCAGACGGCCTATCTGATTACGGAGGACAACGGTCTGTGCTCGAACGCTATCAATAAGTTGGCCTACAACGGCAAAGGCATCCTTTGGGGCGCCACGAACAACGGCCTGTTCTGCATCGCCGTACCTACCACCTACACCCATGCCACAGCGCAAGAAGGACTCCGTGGCGAGGTACTGTCTATCATTTTTCATGAGGGAACGCTCTACGTGGGCACTGCCAACGGACTGTTTTTCATGGATGGAAAATTCTTCCGTCAGGTGGCCGATATGACCCACCCTTGCTGGCAAATGATTACCACACCCAAGGGATTGCTGGTGGCTACGAGCAATGGTCTGTACCTGATGAAGGAGAAGACGGTGGCCGAGCGACTGAACGACCACAACACCATGTCGGTGAAGGAGGCGCAGGGCGGATTCTATACTGGTGAGTCGGAGGGTGTGTTCATGAACGGCGACAACGGTCGCAGGGAGAAGATAGCCGACCTGGAGCGCGTGACACATATTTATATTGATAAGAAGGAGACCATCTGGCTGCAGAATCTGTATGGCATCATCTGGTGCAAAAAGCAGGCAGAGAAGGCGTTCCATCAGGTGGTGCTGGAGGGCGACAAGACCGTGCCGGGCATGATTGTGCCAACGAACAAGGAACTGCTCACCATCAGTGCCAACCAGACAGCCCCCATCCCCTACCCTCAGATGGCTTATCTGGACAAGGACGGGGCCACATGGCTCACAAATAGCGATGGACGAGGTCTTTACTGCATCAAGGATGGCATCAAGGACAAGCGATTCACGCAGCAGTTGAACGCTATCAGCGAATATAAAGTACGCGATATGTTGTTCTTCGACAGGGACAGGCTCATCATGGGTGGCGACTTTGGTCTGATTACCTATAAGGTGAAATTCTCTGACCCCATACTGGATAGCAGTCCAAAACTGTTTATCCGCAGCGTCAAGCTGAATGGCGACAGCATCTTGTGGGGTGGCTACGGTAAGATGCCAAGCAAGTTGCAGAGACTCAGCAGCGATGAGCGCAACCTGGAGTTTACCTTCGCACTGGACAACACCATCCTGATCAAGGAGACACGCTATCGCTACAGGTTGAACAATCAGTCGTGGTCGGCATGGGACAACGAGCAGGAGGCTAAGTTCCCAAGTCTGGAACCAGGAAGATACACCTTCGAGGTGCAGGCGATGGATGCCTACGGACAGGTGACGCAGGCAGAAGCCCTGAAATTTGAGATTCAGCGGCCGTTCTACCAGCGATGGTACATGATGATTCTCTACCTGGTTGTGGTCGGTATCCTGATCTACCTCCTCGTACGTTTCCGTCTGCACCGGTTGGAGAAGGAAAAGATGCGTCTGGAGAATATTGTGCAGGAGCGCACGGCCGAGGTGGTCAAACAGAAGGACGAGATTGAAGAGAAGTCAAAGAGTCTGGAGCAGGCCCTCAAAGACCTGGGCGAGGCGCAGCACGAACTGATTCGTCAGGAGAAGATGGCTACGGCCGGTAAACTGACGCAGGGCTTGATTGACCGCATTCTCAACCCGATGAACTATATCAATAATTTCTCGAAACTGTCGTGCGGACTGCTGAAAGACCTCAAGGCGAATATCGAGGACGAGGAGGAGCACATGGACAAGGAGAACTTCGAGGACACGCTGGATGTGCTGGATATGCTAAGCCAGAACCTGGAGAAGGTGGAACAGCACGGACTGAACACCACACGCACGCTGAAGGCGATGGAGGAAATCCTGAAAGACCGCACGGGTGGCAAGATGGCAATAGACCTCTGTAGCATCCTGAGACAGGACGAAGAGATGCTGCACAACTATTTCAAGGAGAAGATTGCTGCGTTCAACATCCAGGCACCTTTCTCTATACCTGAGACAAGTGTCAATATCAATGGTAATCCAGAGCTGATCAGTATGACCATCATGAGTATTCTAGGCAATGCGATGTATGCGCTGGAGAAGAAAGCAGCACGCACGCAATATACGCCGGAGGTGGCTGTCACGCTGACTCAGGACGACGCGCTTGCTACCATCACCGTTCGCGACAACGGTATCGGCATAGAGGAAAGCATCATTGACAAGGTCTGCGACCCCTTCTTCACCACGAAGCCTACGGGTGAGGCAGCAGGTATCGGTCTTTATCTGAGTCATGAAGTGATACAGGATCACGGTGGCGACATCCAGATAGCGTCCGAGAAAGATAACTATACGACAATAACCATTACGTTACCAATTCTTCAAAACTGATACATATTATGGAGAAGCAAATGGAAAGCCTCAAACAACAACTGAAGCAACAGGAGAAACTGGCATCATTAGGACTGCTCAGCGCAGGCATTGCCCACGAGATTCAGAACCCCTTGAATTTCGTCATTAATTTCAGTAAGATGTCGAACAAGTTGCTGAGTGATCTGACTGAGATTGTAGAGGACAACGAAGATAAACTGAGTGAGGACGACCGTGAGGAGGTGGAGGATATCGTGGCCGACCTGAAAGAGAATATGTCTAAGATTGTGGAGCATGGAGAGCGTGCCATCAGCATCATTCAGGGCATACTGCTCATTTCTCGCGGCAAGGAAAACGAGTTTATCCCTACGGACATCTGTCACCTGGTCAAGGAGTATGTGTGGCTGTCGTATCACGCCATGCGTGCCAACGATAAGAGTTTTAACATAGCTATCCGTGAGAACTATCAGGAGGGTCTGCCTCCGATTATGGTCATCCCACAGGATCTGAGTCGTGCCGTACTCAACGTGATGAACAATGCCTGCTATGCTGTAAAGAAGAAGGCCGAGGCAACGGGTGCTGACTATCAGCCGGAGGTAACGGTATGCGTGAAGTCGGACGGCAAGCAACTCACCATCTCGCTGGCCGACAATGGTGAGGGTATGAGCGACGAGGTGAAGCAGCATCTCTATGAGAATTTCTTTACCACCAAACCCGTAGGACAAGGCACAGGTCTTGGCATGGGCATCACGCGCGATATCGTAGAAAACAAACACGGAGGCAAACTGTCGTTCGAGTCAACGCTGGGACAGGGCACGAGCTTCACTTTTACAATTCCAATTAAAAATTGATTCATTTTTTTCACAGGAGAAAAATCCATACGAATGGTTAAAACAGACTCTAATACCGCATTATTTATAAAATGGATAGTGGATGCTTTTGAGAATTGTTCTCAGAAGACAGCTATCATTGACCATGCTGGCGAACGGGAAACAACCTACGAAGAGCTGTATATCATGGCTTGCAGGGTTGTGGGCTATATCGACAAGCGTCGTCTGCCCGCCCACTCTTTCATCGGCATCTGTCTGCCCACGAGTATGGAGTATATAGCTGCTGAGATTGGCATCTGGCTGGCAGGTCATGCTATCATTCCCATGGGCGACCAGTTTCCGGAGTCTCGTATTCAGCAGATTATGGAGCATAGCGAATCGCCCCTGTTGATTGATGAGAAGGTGATGAGCGAGATGGCATCCACAGAACCAAAAGAACCGTCGGCACTGCCTGGTGAGGACGACATCAACGCCCTCTTCTATACGTCAGGCAGTACGGGGCAGCCAAAGGGTGTGCTCCACTCGTTTCGCTCGTTTGGCATTCCGCTATTCCCTGACAAGATGTTCCAGGATTTGGATGTGTCGGTGATGGCTGTCACGGCGCCAATGTTCTTTGTGGCCTGCAAACTGATTTATGATTTCATCACCAGGGGCAAGACCGTCAACGTGGTGCCTCAGAATATCAGGATGGATATTCGTAAACTGGAGGATTTCCTGGCCGAGCAGCGTATCGAGTTTGTATTTATTCCTCCTTCGGTACTACCCTATTTCCAGAATAAATCACAGGCATTAAAGGTGGTGTTTACTGCTTCTGAGCGTGTGTCGGGTGTAGGCCCTAAGGGGTATAAGCTCGTCAACTACTGTGGTCAGACGGAGACGGCTGGCATTGGCTGCACGTTTATGATTGACAAACCCTACGACAATACGCCTATCGGTATTCCTGTAGAACCTTATATATATAGTGTACAGGATGAGGACGGCAACGAGGTGCCTTTCGGCGAGGAGGGAGAACTGTGTTATCGGGGCGACTTGACGCCTGGCTACTATAAGGACCCGGAGCGTACGGCACAGCTGTATCGGGGCGGATGGCTTCATACGGGCGATATTGTCAGGGCTCGGCCAGACGGCAACCTGATATACGTGAACCGTAAGGACTGGATGGTGAAAATCAACGGGCAGCGCGTAGAACCGAGTGAGGTGGAGACGGTGTTCAAGAAGATTCCAGGCATCGACAACGCCATCGTCAAGGGTTTTACTTCTGGTAATAAGCGTCAGTATCTCTGCGGCTATTATATCTCGAAGACGGGCGTCACGGAGCAGGAAATCATCGACTACCTTACGTCGAAGTTGCCTGCCTACATGGTACCGGTCTATTTCGTGAAGATGGAGAGTTTTCCGCTCAACATGAACGGCAAGACCGACCGCAAGAGTCTGCAGTCGCCTGCTGTGGAGGACGACGTCATAGAGCGTGCGCCCTACGAGGCTCCTCAGAACGATACAGAGGCGAAGTTGTGTACTGCCTTCGAACGTACACTGGGCCATACGCAGGTAGGTGTCAATGAGGACTTCTTCCTGATGGGTGGCGACAGCATCCGTGTGATGAAGTTGCAGACGCTGTGTGCCGACCTGTCTATCGACGCCCGAATGATTTATACGCATCGCACGCCACGCAGGATAGCCGAAGCCATCAGCAAGAAGGGCGAGTACAGTTTTGAACGCCTGGCGGACTACCCACTGAGTCAGACGCAGTTGGGAATCTTTGCTGCATGCATGGCTCGACAGGGCGAGGTGGTCTATAACAACAGCACGCTTTTCAAACTGGCCCCCGGGCTGGATCTACCTCGTCTGGCAAAAGCCCTTGAGGCCGTAGTAGAGGCCCATCCCTTTGTGAAGACTCGCCTGTTTATCAACAGCAACGGCAATCCCCGTCAGCGCAGGAATGATGACGAGAGTTATAGGCAGGAGATAGA
>CAMOGP010000114.1 GCA_946614175.1 uncultured Prevotella sp.
ATCTCTCTGAGGAAGACTTCCGCAAGATCGTTATCGCCTACGAGCCCATCTGGGCAATCGGTACCGGTAAGACCGCTACCGCAGAGCAGGCTGAGGAGATTCACGCATACATCCGCTCAATCATCGCTGAGAAGTATGGTCAGGCTGTAGCAGACGACACTACTATTCTGTATGGTGGTAGCTGCAAAGCCAGCAACGCTCCTGAGCTGTTTGCTAAGCCCGACATCGACGGCGGTCTGATTGGTGGCGCTTCTTTGAAGGCTGCTGACTTCAAGGGAATCATCGACGCCTTCAAGTAAAAAGTAAAAAGGTAAAAAAGTAAAAGAGTAAAAGAGTAATGATTATGCGTATGAAAACAGGATTATTGCAATCTATTATTAAAAAGGTAATAGTCATTTTACCCTTTTACCTTTTTACTTTTTTACCTTTAACCGCACAGACTTTCACCCAACGCATACAGAAGGTTACGGCAGGTGAAGGTAGGATAACCATTCATCAGAATACTGCCATCGATGAATTGGTCAACGGTCTGACAAATACCGCCAAACCAGCACCGACGCCAAAAAAAACGACGCCTGCACCCGTCAGGTCAGTTGCAAAGGTAAAAGACACACCTGCGGCACAGACTAAAGACACCATTGTCAGTCATAGCCAACAGGAGGCCGATACCACACTGATTACACCTAAACGCGTATTTAAGACCATTGGATACAGGGTACAGGTACTAGCTGGTGGAAACACGCGTCGGGACAGGCAAAGAGCCGAACAGGCCGGACGCTCACTCAGGACACTCTTCCCCGGTGAGGAAGTATATGTACACTTCTATTCCCCACGATGGATTTGCCGTTTAGGCAACTACCGCACTTATGAGGAAGCACACGAAAAGATGTTGGAAGTACGAAAAATGGGCTACGACGCCGCAACAGTCGTTAAAGGAAAAATCACCGTCACAGAATCTATAAAATGACATTAGACCCCGAATACAGAGAAGGCCTCGACGAGTTGGCCGTACATTATAAACGTATACTGGAACTTCTTGGAGAAGATCCAGACCGTGAAGGACTACAGAAGACACCCATGCGAGTGGCAAAAGCGATGCAGGTATTGACTCGCGGCTACGAAATGGATGCACACAAAGTGCTCACCGACGCACTTTTTAAAGAAGATTATAATCACATGGTCATTGTCAAAGACATTGACTTCTTCTCGCTCTGCGAGCATCACATGCTGCCTATGTATGGAAAGGTACATGTGGCTTATATCCCCAATGGCTATATCACTGGCCTATCAAAGATTGCCCGAGTGGTTGACATCTTCAGCCATCGGTTACAAGTACAGGAACGCATGACTATGCAGATTCGTCAGTGCATCCAGGAGACTCTTCACCCTCTCGGTGTCATGGTTGTTGTCGAAGCCAAGCACATGTGTATGCAGATGCGCGGCATAGAGAAACAGAACAGCATTACTACTACCAGTGAGTTTAGTGGTGCCTTTGAGCAGGCCAAGACCCGTCAGGAATTCATGAATCTCATTCACCACAACAACGCTTTATAGTAATTAGATTATGTATCAGAAAGATCGCGGATCATATCGCAACAAAGAATCACTCTTAGCAGAGTTCCAGCACAGTTGTCTGGGACGTGTTGTCATCGCAGCTGCCATTCTTGCTGTTATCGCCATCTTTGCTATCATTACCTGTCCCTCAGAAGAGACGATGCATGAAGAGATGAACGACAACATCCGTCAGTGCATCGAGGAAAGAGACAGTCTGGCTGTCGACTGGATTGATGACGCCATCAATAATTTCGGTTACATCTTCACGACTGCCGACACAACCATCAATACAGGGGCGATGAAGAATTTCCAGGAGCATAACACACTGGTATACCACAATCACCTGCTCTTCTCTACCATGCACCTGCATAACACCTTCCAGGTACAGGGTATGCGTTGCGGCATCGGTATTCTCGGCATTGTGATACCCACGGTCAATTTCAACGACTTCATACTCAAGACGGGAACGATGCGTAAGGAGTATAACCAACCTATCATACGAAACACCATTGCCGACGATGACTATATGGGTGAGACCCCAGACCTCGGAGGCGTATTTGAATATGAAGGGGATTAGATTTTTTGTTCTAATCTACACACTATTACTGGGCATGGCTATCCATGCCCAGCAATCGTTACAAATCACTGGTGTCATCACCGACGATGAGACTGGAGATTCCATTTCTTTTGCCAGTATTGTTTACAAGGGGCACAACATTTCCACGGTAGCTAACGTGTTTGGTCAGTATGCCATTCCCCGTCAGGAAGGATGGAACATAACGGTAAGTGCCGTGGGCTACAAGTCACGCATCATCCCTATCAACAGCAAGACTAAGCGGAAACTGAATATCACGCTGAAACCTGCCAGGCAGGAACTGGCAGAGGTAACCGTAAAATCAAAGCGCAACAGGTATAGCCGAAAGGACAATCCTGCCGTGGAACTGATGCGGCGCGTGGTGGCTGCAAAGAAAAAGACCGACCTCAGCAATAACGACTATTATCGCTACAACAAATATGAGAAGCTGACATTGGCACTCAATGACTTAACACCGCAGCAACTGGAGAGTCCGTTTTTCGCCAAGAGACCATGGTTACTCAATCAGGTTGAGGTCAATCCATACACCAACAAACTGGTGCTCCCTATCAGCGTAGATGAGACCGTCTCACAGAAATTCTACCGCAAATCACCGAAAGATGAGAAGAATATCATCCAGGGACAGACGTCAACGGGTATCAATGACTATTTCCAGACGGGCGATATCATCAATACCGTGGTAAAGGATGTATTCACCAACGTGGACCTTTATCAGGATGATATCCGCATCCTTCAGCGCCCATTCACATCGCCAATGTCGGAAAAGGGCATCGGTTTCTACCGTTATTATATAGAGGACACGCTAGCCATAGGACAAGACAGTTGTATTCATCTGGCCTTCGTCCCCAACAATATGCAGGATATGGGATTCCGCGGTGACCTGTATATACTGAAGGACTCAACCCTTCACCTGCGTCGCTGTCAGTTGTCTATCCCCAAACAGAGCAATGTCAACTTTGTGGAGAGTCTGCAAGTGCTGCAAGAATACGAGAAGCTACCCGACGGACAATGGGTTCTGACTACTGATGATATGATTACCGAACTGCAACTCTTTGATTTTGTCAGTGCCGGTGCCATCGTCACACGCGTCACACGCTATTCTGACTACGACTTCAGCGAGGTACCTAACAAGATTTTCCACGGACAGAAGAAAGAAGTGACAGAAGCTGATGCACAGATGCGTGACAAAGCATTCTGGAATCAATACAGACAGGTAGAACTAACCCGCAGCGAGAACTCCATGGATAAGTTCATGGAGAATATCGAGAATATGAAAGGGTTCAAATACATCATCTACGGACTGAAGACTCTCATGGAAAACTCTATGGAGACGGGCGATCCGAATTATATTGATATCTGTCCCATCAATACGCTACTGACCAAGAACTATGTGGACGGCTGGCGCACACGCCTCAGCGCGAAGACCACAGCCAACCTCAACAAGCATTTCTTCCTGTCTGGCTACTACGCCCACGGCTGGGGCAGTCATCGCAATTATTACGATGCAGAGATGACTTATTCGCTCAATGCGAAGAAATATCTGCCACACGAATTCCCCAGACGCACAATAACCATACAGTCGGCACAGGATATCTGTTCACCTAACGATCGCTTTATGGAGTCCGACAAGGATAACATCTTCGTAGCCATGAAATGGGCCGAGACGAATAAGATGATGTCCTATAACCGACAGAAGGTCAGCTTTGAATATGAGACTGACTGGGGATTGAAAGCTATCGTCAGTGGAAAAACGGAAGAGAACGAGGCTTTCGGAGCCATGAATTTCCAGACACTCGACAAGCCCTTTATTCCCATCAACAGTAAAACCGGCAACGGTGAATATCTGCGTACGACAGAGGCCTCCTTTTACGTGAGGTATGCCCCCGGCGAAACATATATCAACAACAAGCTGCGCAGGCGCGTCATCAACCTGGATGCCCCCGTATTCAGCCTCAGCCATACGATAGGTTTTAACGGTGTCCTGGGAGGCGATTACAACTTCCACCTGACCGAGGCACATATCTTCAAGCGTTTCTGGCTGAACAGCTGGGGAAAATTTGACGTAGACCTGAAAGGCGGTATCGAATGGGATCAGGTACCCTACCCTCTCCTCATCATGCCGGCATCCAATGCATCATACATCATCCAGAAGAACACCTTCAGCCTCATCAATACGATGGAGTTTGTCAACGACCGCTATGTATCCCTGATGCTGGCATGGGATATGAACGGAAAGATACTGAACCGCATTCCATTAGCCAAGAAACTCTATTGGCGCGAATATATAGGAGTAAGGATGCTTTGGGGTGATCTTTCAGATAAGAATAATCCAGAAAAGAATCCTGGCAATCCCCGTCTGATGTATTTTCCCGAGGGTACCAATATCATGAACCCCAACCGGCCATATATGGAGATGGTGATTGGAGTCCATAATATCTTCAAGTTCTTCCGAGTGGAATATGTGAAACGCCTGACTTACAAAGACCTGCCTTCTGCACCTCACTGGGGCATACGCTACGGCGTCTCATTGACATTCTGACCCACGATTCTCCACACTGAGTCAGTAGTCATAGTCATCTATCAGCATCGGCAATAATCTCACGAATACCTACGGCCTCATTGAGGTCAATACACTGGTTTACAAAGAAAAAAAATCTGAGAATCAATTAACTCTCAGATTTTTTCAATTGGTCGGGATTACTGGACTCGAACCAGCGACCTCGCGCCCCCCAGACGTGTGCGCTACCAACTGCGCTAAATCCCGATCCTAAAAAGCTTAGCACTGACATTTTCGTCGAATGCGGGTGCAAAGGTACGGAGTTTTTCCGAGACTACCAAATTTTTCCATATATTTTTTGCGTTTTTGCAAAAAACTTTAATTATTTCAGTGCCTTGACACGTATATTACATTTATTTTGTATCTTTGCATCAATTATGACAACATATCAAATAACAGGCCCAAAGCGATTACAGACAACCATTAAGTTGCCCGCATCGAAAAGCATATCTAATCGTGCACTTATCATTCATGCACTGTCAGGAGGCACCATTCTTCCCGAGAACCTAAGCGATTGTGATGACACCGAAGTCATCATACAGGCATTGAAAAACATGCCTGAGGTCATCAACATCAAGGCAGCAGGCACAGCCATGCGTTTCATGACAGCTTTTCTGGCTGCCACTGAACACGGTGAACATGTCTTAACCGGAACAGAACGTATGCAGCACCGCCCCATCAAAGTCCTGGTGGACGCGCTTCGCCGTTTGGGAGCCGACATCAGCTATGAAGGCGAGGAGGGTTTTCCTCCCTTACGCATCAAGGGAAGCACACTGGAAGGTGGAGAACTGGATGTTGCAGGCGACATCAGTTCCCAGTATATCTCCGCCCTACTGATGATTGGTCCCGTTCTGAAAAAAGGACTGACCCTGCGTCTGAATGGTGAGATTATCTCCAGGCCCTATATAGACCTCACCCTTTGGACCATGCGTGAATTTGGTGCCGACGCCGAATGGATTTCCATGGACACCATCAAGGTGGAGCCGAAGCCCTACACCCAGCGTCCCTATTTTATTGAGAGCGACTGGAGTGCAGCCAGCTACTGGTACGAGATGGTGGCCCTATCTGACGATGCCGAGGCAGAAGTAAGACTGGAAGGCCTGATGGACGGTTCCAAACAAGGCGACTCTAGCGTACGCTATATTTTCAGTTTACTAGGCGTAAAGACCTGCTTTGCTTCCAAGACTCCAGGAAAGCCAACAACCGTCACGCTCACTAAGAGTGGACATCACGTGCCTCGCCTGGAATACGATTTTGTCAATGTGCCCGACTTGACTCAGACTTTTGTCTGCACTTGTTGTGCTATGAACATACCATTCCACTTCACAGGCCTACAGACATTAGAAATCAAAGAGACCAACCGTATTAAGGCTCTAAAAACAGAACTTGCCAAATTGGGATACTACATAGAAGCCATCAACGGTTGTGAGCTAAAATGGGATGGAAAGAAACCTCAGGGCTCAGACCTCAGGGCTCAGACCACCATCGACACCTACGAGGATCACCGTATGGCTTTGGCATTTGCCCCACTCGGATTCAAGATGCCAATCTGCATCAACAACCCACAAGTTGTCACTAAGTCCTACCCACATTATTGGGACGATTTAAAGAAGGCACAATTCACCATTCAAGAATAAGACAATATGGAGTTTGCGCTGATTTGCATCGGTTCTATAGTATTATTAGGTATTGTTGCCGCATTGGCATCAATATTCACCAAAGGCGGCACCGACGAACCTGTGATTGAGGCTCACGACTGCGCCTCGTGCAGCAGTAAGGCATCCGGTGACTGCAAGATTGCCTGTCTGATGGAAGAGAAAAAGCTGCGAGAAAGCAATAAATCAGACATTTAGGAGTTTCTATAATTGATGCGCAGATACTTATACATATCATTTGTGGTTGTCGTCAGCATGCTGATGATAGCTTGTTCTGTGCAGAAAAACACGGCCAAGAGTCGCTTCTGGCAATCATTCACGGCCAAATACAACACCTACTATAACGGTTCGCAAGCCTTTATCGATGGCTCCAGGGAGAAAGAGAAAGGCAATAAAGACAACTTCACCGAACAGTTGCCCCTCTTCACCGTTGGCAACAAGAACAGTCGTACAATAGGAAAAGGAAATTTCGACCGTTCGATAGAGAAGATGGAGAAAGCCATCAAGCAGCACTCTATCAAAGTTAAGCCCGAATGGAATAAGACACGCCGAAAGACAGCAAAGGACAAGGAGTGGCTGGGACGCAGAGAGTACAACCCGTTCCTATGGAAAGCATGGCTCATGATGGGGCAGGCCCAATACCAGAAAGGCGAATTCGAAGAGGCAGCTGCCACCTTCAGTTACATGTCACGCCTTTACCAGACGCAACCCATGGAGAACAGTATTGCCCGTGCCTGGCTGGCCCGCTGCTATACCGAACTCGACTGGCTCTACGATGCTGAGGATGTTATCCGTAACATGAGCCGCGACTCCATCCCTTATCGCGCACAAAACGATTGGGACAATGTCTATGCTGGCTACTATCTGAAAACAGGTGAGTTCGAGAAGGCTATCCCCTATCTGCGCAAAACCATCAAGCACGAGCATCGCAAGACGCAGAAAGCCCGCGAGTGGTATATCATGGGACAGATACAGACAGCCATCGGCAAGCGCGACGAAGCCTACAAGGCCTATCAGAGGGTGATTCGGCAGAATCCGCCCTACGAGCTGGAGTTCAACGCCCGCATTGCCCAAACCGAGGTGATGGCCAAGGGCAACTACAAAAAGATGATTAGCCGCCTGAAGCGCATGGCACGCTCCGACAACAACAAAGACTATCTGGATCAGGTTTACTATGCCATCGGCAACATCTATCTGTTACAGAAAGATACCACACAGGCTATCGCTGCCTATGAGAAAGGCAACACGAAAGCCACGCGCAGTGGCATTGAAAAAGGTGTGCTGCTTCTCAAGTTGGGTGATCTCTATTGGGTTCTCGAGAAATACAATGACGCACAGCGCTGCTATGGCGAAGCTATCGGTCTGCTTGACAAAGAGCGTGATGACTATGAGATGCTGTCCAAACGCTCAAAAATCCTTGATGAACTGGTACCGTTTACCGATGCCGTTCA
>CAMOGP010000115.1 GCA_946614175.1 uncultured Prevotella sp.
GTGCTAGAGCCGATACTCAGGATTTCCGGCAGTGACATGCCCTTGCGGCGTGACTTGGTGGGCACCACAATCTGACAACCTGGACGGGGCTTGTGTTTACGGTCTGCACGTGCCACCATACCATTCATGTAGATGATAACGGTCATCGATTTCTTGGCTGTTGATGTTGTTCCACCGGCTAAGTTGATATAGTAGTCTGTACTCTTGCCCTCCTTGAAATATACTGTGTTGGGGAATAGTACTTCACCGTTAATTTTTACTGTTCCGTCATAACGGGGCACCACAATGCGGTCGCCTTCGCGAAGGATTGGATCGTCGTCGGTTCCTGGGTTCTTCAGAGCTTTATCCAACTCAATACCTACGGGGTAGGTGGTATTTGTCATCAATTTCTTTACGTCGATGGAGTCGTTACCCGAGTTGCGTTGGGCGGTGCGTAGCATAGTTTCCATCATGTCGCGTTCTTCTGCGGTCATCTGACGCAGTAACTTTGTGCCCTCCGCATAAGCCTGATTTGTCAGTCCGCCTGCCATCTTGATGACTTCGCTCAGTCGTTGTCCTTTGCTTGACAATGTGTAGTTGCCACTAAACTGCACCTCGCCTTCGATGCTGATAACCTGCTGTTCATTATAGTCTGGAGAACGACGTACATATACTTCATCGAACGGTTGCAGTGTAAAGTCGGGTTGTTCAGAAATCGTGAAGTCGGGGTTCAGCTTGAAACTGAAGTTCTGGGCTATCTGGTCGCCAGCCTCCGTAGAGTTGGGGTTGGTAATACGACGTGCCACATCGACTTTTGCCAACGATGCAGCCTCAGTAGGACCGCCAGCTTGGATAATCAGGTCTTCAAGAGTCTCATTCTCTGCATAGCGGTAAACACCGGGATAGGCTACTTCGCCACTGATGGTCACTGTCTTCTTTTCGTTGCGTTCCTGACGGCTGGCAATGTAAATAACATCCTCGTTCTTCAGGGCAATGTCTGGAGCTGTACCTTCCATAATGGCACGTAAATCCAAACTTATCATCTCAAGTGAACGGTCTGCCTTTATGCGATGCATCACGGCATGCTGTGAGATGGCTTCCTCTGTGACTCCTGCTGCTGCTTCTATGAGTGCTTTGACGGTGTTGATTTCTCCTCCCACTTGATACATGCCAGGACGGAATACGGCGCCGCGTATCTCAACCATATTCTGATATCGATTTAGCGTTGAGTCAATACTGACGCTGTCTTCATCCATTAATTTGAAACTGTTCATGTCAAATTCGCCAATATTGAATACAGAGTAGCCTGCACCGGCTTTACGATTCACGCGGATAGCCTTCGTATAGGCGTCGCCAGTGAAACCACCGGCATAGCGGAGTAGGGTAGCGGCACTCTCGTTTTCTTTCATTTCATAAAACATAGGGCGCTTGACCTTACCTGTGATATTTACCAAAGCTTCGTAGGGGCTGACGGTGATTACGTCATTGTCTTGCAGACGCACATCGCCGCTAAGTTTTCCGTTTAGCAGAAAGTCATAAACATCAACATTTGAAAGCAATTTCCCTTTGCGATATACTTTAACGTTGCGCAATGTTCCAATTTCATTGGGACCGCCTGCCATGTAAAGTGCATTGTAAACTGTGGCAAAAGCCGACATGGTGTATGTTCCCGGTACTTTCACCTCACCCATCACGCTGATTGTGATTGTGCGTGTTTGTCCTAGGGTTAAATCTATTTGCGAACCCTGATAGCGTGGACCTATGACTTGCTTGAGTTTTGCTTTGGCTTGACTAACGCTGAGCCCGCCCAGCTTGATGACGCCAATTCCTTCTATGGTTATTGTACCATCAGGAGAAACAGACTCGGTAATACTTTCCTGTGAGGCTCCCCAAATATCGACATTCACTTCGTCACCAGGGCCAAGTACGTAATTTTGAGGTGTAGCGAGGTTCATACTACTTTCGAAAGTCAGATTCTTGTTGTTAAACACATCGTGACCAAATATCTTACGTTTCCCTTTCTTTTTCTCCTCTAGCTCGTATTTTAAGGAGTCTGGCATCATAAAGTCAATGGCTTCGTCCATTTCAACAAAGTCCTTGTCGTCTTCATCGTATGTGTGGCGTTGAATCTGATTTGATTTCTTGCCGTCTTTAACACGGAATTGCGAAGCGTTTTGCTTGTCTTTCTTAGCCTGTTCTTCACGCTTTTCACCATTGGCTTCGCGCATACGGTTTTTTACGGGTTTCGACCCAGCTGTAATATCTTCGGCACCAAGTGCTCCGTTTTTGATTTGTTTCTGGTACTTTTTCTGGATACGGCGTATTTGGTCTATGGTGACACCGCGCTGCATCAATTGGGTGACTATCTGTTGGCGAGATACTCCCTTGGCATTCTGCTCGATTACATAATCCATGATTTGGTTGTCTGTCATACTCGACTGGGCAGTCATTGATGTGCAGGTCAGCAGCATCATTCCTAAGAGGAATAGGTATTTTTTCATATCTTGTCTATTGTTTTGGCATAAAAATACATTATAATAAACCGATTCACGGTAAAATTATTGCAAAGGTACAAAATATTTTTTTATTCATTGTTCATATTTCATAATTATTTTATAACTTTGCACCCGCAATACCTGCATTTTGCATGGTTCATAGTCTGGGGTTGACTGGATTTGACGGCAAGATGAAATGGTACGTAAGCACGCGGAGCTGGGCTATGGGAGGCTCCTTAATCTCTTCTGTAGGAAAATTAATTGGCAACAATGAGTATGCTCTCGCTGCCTAATCGAAGTATAGTAGATTACTGGCTTTATTCCACTACAAGGTAGAGGAACGAGACGTCGCTCCGAGGATGTTGTTCCGAATCCAAAGATCAAGCGGCGCAGGTTAAATCGGAAATAGTCGTTGCAGGCTCCGATGTAGCGGTGAAATTTTAGGAGATAAGGTTGCGGTTGGTGGCTTGGGTCTTGCCGCAGCTCGAAAATGAAGGCCAAGATAAGCGTGTAGAAAGCGTATGGTTTCCTTGTGCGGACGAGGGTTCGACTCCCTCCAGCTCCACTATCGTTAATAGTATTATAACAAAAAAGCCCTCACTTTTGAGGGCTTTTCTTATTTATCTAATACTTCGTATATAGAGTTGTTTGACTTATATTCTGGCACAATCTCCTTCATCTTCTTCACCGTGGCCATGTCGTCATATTGCTTGGATATGGCAATCAGGTTATTGATCTCCTTATTGACTTCTTCATAATCGTATTCACGCACTTCGGCAATACGTATCTTTTCGTGGAACGAGGGCTTCGTGCCTTCCAACTCGTTGAGCACTTCCTCGTAGAGCTTCTCGCCAGCACGCAGTCCGGTGTACTCTATTTTTACGTTTTTAGCGCCGCTTAGTGCAATCATGCGTTGAGCCAGGTCTGCAATTTTTACTGGTTGTCCCATGTCAAATACAAAGATTTCGCCACCGTGGCCTTTTGTGCCTGCTTCAAGTACCAACTTACATGCTTCGGGAATCAGCATGAAGAATCGCACAATGCGTGGATCTGTTACTGTGACAGGACCGCCATTCTTGATTTGTTCACGGAACAGAGGAATCACACTGCCGTTAGATCCCAATACGTTGCCAAAGCGGGTGGTAATAAACTGTGTCTTGTCTGTAGTCTTGCCAAGGCTCTGTACGTAGATTTCACAGATGCGCTTAGAGCATCCCATCACGTTGGTGGGGTTCACGGCCTTATCAGTTGATACCATGACGAACTTCTTGACGCCATACTTTACGCTCAGGTCGGCAATCACCTTTGTACCATATATATTATTCTGTACAGCCTCACTGGGGTTGTTCTCCATCATGGGCACGTGCTTATAGGCTGCGGCATGGAATACATAGTCGGGCTTGAAGTCGCTGAAAATCTGTTCCATGCGGTCTTCCTTGCAGATACTTGTGACCACAGTCTCAGCTTTCACATCGGGGAATTCTTTCTCCATCATCAGACGGATATCATGCTCAGGCGTCTCGGCCTGGTCTATCAGCATCATCTTCGCAGGCTTGTAGACGGCTACCTGACGCACCATCTCTGAGCCGATGCTGCCTGCAGAACCAGTAATCAGCACGCGTTTGTCTTTCAGAAGTGCACCTACGGATGCCATATCCACAGTGATTTCCTGACGTGGGAGGAGATCTTCCACAGAGACCTCTTTCAGCTGCATGCTACGGAATTTATCTTCGTTGAGGTTGTCTTCGTTTGGATTTAACTCCTTTGCCTGCTGAGCCATATAAATCTTGCAGCCAGCTTTGATAAGCATGTCCTGTATCTGCTGATTGTTTCTGAAATCGTCAACACGAAGGGGGGATACAAGTATGGCGTCAATATGTTTTTGGACAATGACGGCTTCCAAATTGTCATTGATATTATAAACTTGCTTACCCATCAGCAGCATGTGCTTGGCCTGCTTGTCGTGTGAGATAAAACCCTGAAGAAGATATTTCTTGGGGTTTTGTGAGTTGACGTACTTGGCAAGACCAATACCGCCAGAGAGTGCGCCGTAGATAAGTACTCTCATGGCTCGCTTGTCGGATACCATCACGTCGTATAGGTTTTTAACTATCACACGTCCAGCCCACATCAGCAGGGTAGCCACAACGAATGTTACAATGGTCTCTGTCTTGTTCAGAATGGCAATACAGCAAATATGCTCATCGACGATGACAGAATAGATAAGGGCCAAAGACATTGAGAGTATGCTGCCATAGCCTACTCGCATCAAATCTGCGAAACTGGAGTAACGTACGATTCCTGAGTATGTGCGGAATGTACGGAAACCGACTATTCCGAATGCTGTATAAACCAGCATGGTGTATAATAGCGCAAATCTATACTCAAATAAAACCGCAGTTTTTCTGAATATCCAAAATGTGAAGATACCAGATAGGAATACAAACAGGCTATCTGCGATTAGTACACACCAATAAGGCAATGTATTCTTGGAGAAGTACCAACTGACTATTTTTTCTAATGGATTTGTCATCTTAGCATTAGCTTAGTATTTTCGGGTGCAAAAGTACATATTTTTTATAACATAAAGAAATTTTTGAGTATTATTTTAAACTTTTTCGCTTAGATTACGTCTAACCTGTGATTTCAAACCATATTTTAATCACCATATAATTAAAAACAATTAAAACTATGAAGAAACTTTTTATGATGATTGCTTTGATGGCACTTCCGTTTGCCATGCAGGCACAGACAACATTCCATGACGTTGAAGCTAACGATGCCAATGGAAAAGTGAAGAAGATTGAGAGCAGCCAGATGGGCCGCCAGCAAGTGATTAATTTCTCTCCCGACGGAAAGATGCAGCAGGAGGGTATGAGCGATGCAAAATATGATGCCAATGGCTATCTGCAGTCGGCAAAAATGAATGCACGCGGTATGGATATTGTTGTTACCTATAAGTGGGAAAACGGTAAGGTGAAGAGCCAGAGCATGGACATGGGTGGCCAGGGCTTTTCTATGACTTTTGCCTATAATGATAAAGGGGCTGTCGTTAGTCAGACTATGGATATGGGCGGCCAGGAAATGAAGATGGAATATACCGATATAAAATATGATGCTAAGGGTAACTGGATCAGCCGTAAGACCTCTATGATGGGGCAGGAGATGGAACAGACCCGCACTATCGAATATTACGAATAAAGCCAACCATTCACATTATACATTAAATTTCTTTTTAAAAAAATGGCTATCTTTTATTAAGGTAGCCGTTTTTTTTGTAATTTTGCAGCCGAAAAAACAAAACTTAGCAGTATAAAACTAAACAATATATGTGTGGAATAGTTGGTTATATTGGTAAGCAACAGGCTTATCCAATACTTATTAAGGGACTTCGTCGACTGGAGTATCGTGGTTATGACTCTGCCGGTGTGGCACTGATTAATGATAAATGCGACCTTAATGTTTACAAGACGAAAGGTAAGGTGGACAACTTGACGGAGTATTGCTCTGACAAAGATGTCTCGGGCTGTATTGGTATTGCCCATACGCGCTGGGCTACTCATGGCGAACCTTCAGCACGCAATGCCCATCCTCACTATTCTCAGAGTCATAATTTGGCAATTATCCATAACGGAATTATTGAGAACTATGCTGATATTAAGGCAAAGTTGATTGATAAAGGCGTGGAGTTCAAGAGTGACACGGATACCGAGGTACTGGTGCAGCTCGTAGAGTATATCATGGAGAAAAAGGGCATCACTCTGCTTGAGGCTGTTCAGGTGGCACTCTATCAGGTGATTGGTGCTTATGCCATCGCTATTGTTGATAAGCGCGACCCCAGTCAGATAATTGCTGCCCGTAAGCAGAGTCCACTAGTGGTAGGTATCGGAAAGGATGAGTTTTTCCTAGGGTCTGACGCCAGTCCTATCATTGAATATACGGACAAGGTTGTGTATCTGGAGGATGGCATGATTGCCGTCATCCGTTTGGGTGAGGACTTGAAGGTGATGAGTATCCTCGGTGAGGAGCAGGAACTGCAGGTGAAGAAGGTGGATATTGACCTTGGACAGATAGAGAAAGGCGGCTATGCTCATTTCATGCTGAAGGAAATCTTTGAGCAGCCCGAATGTCTTACTAACTGTATGCGTGGACGTATCAATGTAGATGCCAACCACGTGACACTTTCTGCCCTTATCGATTATCGTCTCCAACTGTTGAAAGCCAAGCGTATTGTCATAGTAGCTTGTGGTACCTCTTGGCATGCAGGTCTTATTGGTAAACAACTGATAGAATCGTTCTGCCGTATTCCTTGTGAGGTGGAGTATGCCTCGGAGTTCCGTTATCGTAACCCTGTTGTTACAGACGATGACGTGGTGATCGCCATCTCGCAGAGTGGTGAGACGGCCGATACTCTTGCTGCTATCCAGTTGGCTAAGGAGAAAGGGGCCTTTATCTATGGTATCTGTAATGCCATTGGCTCAAGCATCCCTCGTGCCACCGATACGGGTACATATATCCATGTAGGTCCAGAGATTGGCGTGGCTTCAACGAAGGCTTTCACGGGGCAGGTCACGGTACTCACCATGTTTGCTTTGGCATTGGCTGATGCAAAGGGTACTATCAGTCGTGATGAATACCTGAAGGTGGTGGAAGAGTTGAATCGTGTTCCTGAAATTATCAAGGAGGTGCTGAAGACAAATGAGAAAGTGCGTGATCTTGCTCGTACCTTTACATATGCGCACAACTTCCTGTATTTGGGACGCGGCTATTCTTATCCAGTAGCTTTGGAGGGCGCTTTGAAACTGAAGGAGATTTCTTATATACATGCCGAGGGCTATCCTGCTGCTGAGATGAAACATGGACCTATTGCTCTGATTGACTCTGATATGCCTGTTGTGGTCATTGCTACACACAATGCCATGTACGAGAAGGTGCTTTCAAACATTCAGGAGATAAAAGCCCGTCAGGGACGTGTCATCGCACTGGTGTCAAAGGGTGACGATACCATCAGCCGTATTGCTGACGAGGTTATCGAACTGCCTGATGTGCTGGAATGCCTGGAGCCTTTGGTGGCTACTATTCCTCTCCAGCTTTTGGCTTACCATGTGGCCGTCTGCAAAGGTAAGAATGTGGACCAGCCTCGAAATCTGGCAAAGTCGGTTACGGTAGAGTAATTGTTTGAATATGTGATATATTAAAAATGGTGCAACCTGCTGGGTTGCACCATTTTTATATTTTATTCTTGCTTTACTGGTTAGTCCT
>CAMOGP010000116.1 GCA_946614175.1 uncultured Prevotella sp.
TTATCATGGTGAGAATGGGTAAGCAGGACAATACGTTTGCCTCCATTCCCTATGTTTTTGAACAACTGAGCAACTGCGGCTTCTAGCGACCTACCAGGGCTTTGATTTGTGCGGGGGTCATCTGACCTGAGTCGATGAACTTCTGCATGATGTCCTGGAGGGCACGCTCTGTCTCAGGGGTGATGACGTAGTCCCATGTCAGGGCCTCTTCTATGCTGACGCGCACGCCGCCTTTATTATGGCTGTTGTCCAGGCAGTAGAGGGTGACATCGGGATGCTCTTTCTGCAGGTAGGCAATACGTCCCTGAAAACGGGGATAGCAATAGACGTAATAATAGTGGCTCATGGCGCGATTGGACCTGATAAGGCGGTTGATCATGTTGGTGAAGCCAGTCACAGGGTCGTTGTGCACAAATACGATGCTGGCTTTGAAACCACGGTCCCGAACCATCTTCAGGCGCGACTCAAACGAGGGAACGCTGATGAAGGCGCCATCATAGACCAATCCGGCGCTGTTGACTAGTTCCTTCAGGCCAGGATTGTTTCTCAAGGCGGTGGACTTGCCTGCTGCTGTGGAGCCCATCATGAAGAAGATGGTCTTGTTGCCTTCTGTCTCGGCACGGGTCAGGAGTTTTATCAGCACTAAGCTGTCTATCTGTCGGCTTGCCATGATGTAATCGGTAACATTGAGTCCATTGTAGCCAATCGTTTTCAACTCCTCGCGTACATTGTCGGGGTCAAGAATCTTACCGCTTTTCATCAGATAGGAATTGGCCAGCGAGTCCAGATGCTCGGCTACCCATTGGTAAGCGGCATCGCCAGTGAGAACCAACTTGGCGGAGTCGACTTTCTCGTTGATGGTGCTTTTCTGGTCTGCTGCCGATACAACTGTCTGACAGAGCATCAGCGGTACTAAAAAGATGATTCTAAAAAGAGATGACATAGTGATAGTCTTTTTCGTTAGGTTAGTCTTGTTCATCGTTATTTTCTGTGCAAATATACTATTTTTTTTATTCACGAAGCCTTTAAATGGGGAAAAATTTTATTTTTTCGTCGTTTTTCTGTAACTTTGCCGTAACTTTTTATCAAGTGAATCGTCTTAATATTTAGAGAGGATGAAAGAAATCAGTTTTCGCACCGACGTGTTGCCGCTGAAGAATGAACTCTTCCGCATGGCTCTTCGTATCACTCTCAACAGAGACGATGCTGAGGACGTGGTGCAGGAAACAATGATGAAAGTCTGGAACCGCCGTGAGCAGTGGGCACAGATAGAGTCGATGGAGGCCTTCTGTATGACGATATGCCGCAACGTGGCACTGGACCACCAAAAAAGGATGGAGAACCAGAACGTGTCGCTGGAAGATGAAGACAGCGTGAGCACACATCCCTCTAACGTCAGAACACCTGAAGAGCAGGTTATGCAGCGCGACAGAGTGGAGCGCGTAAGGGGTCTGATGAACCGGTTGCCTGAGAAACAGCGCACCTGCATGCAGTTGCGAGATGTCGAAGGAAAGTCGTACAAGGAGATTGCCGCCGTGATGAATATCACTGAGCAACAGGTAAAGGTAAACATCTTCAGGGCGCGACAAACAATTAAACAAGAATTTTTGAAACAAGAACAATATGGATTATAAGTACATCGAACAGTTAATGGACCGCTACTTCGAGGCCGAGACGACCTTGAAGGAGGAGCAGATTCTGAAGGCTTTCTTCGAGCAGAGCGAGGAGGAGTTGCCAGAGAACCTGCGTGCCTATCGCGAGCTCTTCACTTCGTTCGAACAGGACGAGATGCTGGGCGATGACTTCGACGAGCGAATGTTGCAGATGATTGAAGAGAAGCCTCAGGTGAAGGCGCGCACCATCTCGCTGTCAGAGCGCTTCCGTCCGCTGATGCGTGCTGCTGCCGTAGTGGCTATCCTCATCACGCTGACTACGGCGCTGAACCAGTCGTTTAAAGAGGATAAGGTATGGACCGACCAGTCGGACTATGCGCTGAAATATGAAGCCACGGGCAATGAGCCGGCTATGGCATACGACCATAGCTCTGACTCGTTGGTGAGCGACTCGCTCTACAAGCCCACTGGCTATCTGGAGTGATACATTTCTATGCTTTCTCTATATTAAAACATTCATTTTAGGATTAAAACGTTGCTTTCTGGAAGTTGAGAAAACTTCGAAAGATAATAAAAAAGCCACCCGCGAAGGATGGCTTTTTTTGATGCTGTTATCTGATGTCTTGCTTTTAGTGCTTCTTCATCCACAGGTTCAACTGGTAGATGGCCGGGATGAAGATGAGCAGCGAGAATCCTACGGCCATCAGGGCGCGCGACTGGGAGCCGAAGATGTCTGTGATGCGCACCTCGGGATCCTGGTAGATGCGTGCCAGCAGATAGGCTACCGTATTATTGGCCCAATGGTAGATGATGCCTGGGATGATGCTGCCTGTGCGCTCGTACATCCAGCCAAGGAGCAGTCCTATGAGGAAGGGATGGATAAACTGGGCAGGATTCATATGGGCCAGGGCAAAGAGTAGGGCAGAGAGGGTTATCATGAGCCAGCGGCGCTCGGGCTTCCATTCCAGGAGTGTTCGAAGCGCAGCACCACGGAACACCATCTCCTCGGCGACAGGGGCCAGCAGACAGATAACGGCATAGCCACCAGGGGTGTTCATCATCTGGAGCATCGTCTGGGCTGTCTGTTCTATGTATTGCTTGATGCTATCTGACCATTCAGGCATCTGTTCCTGAAAGTATACGGAGGGGATAATGGCACCCAGGGAGGCGATGAAGCACCAGAAGAGGGTCATCCAGGGGCGCGACTGGATAAAGGTTCTTTTCAGTGGGGTCCATTTCAGCCAGGCAAAGAGTGCGATGGTAATCACGGAGAAACTGCCCATGGCGATAAGGAAACCGATACCGTCAAGTTGAGGTGTATCGCCCTTGATGGCCATCTCTGCACCCAGTACTATCAGTTGTACTACAGTCTGTATAGCCAGGAATGCAACGATATAGGCAATGGCGGTCAGGGGGAACTTTAGTTTAAAATTCATCATTCATTATATTTGAGAGTATTTGTTCTGCTTGTTCTTTGTCTTTTTGAATCTGGAGGGCCAGGGCTTCGGCAGAGGGGAACTGCTGTTCGCTACGCAAACGGGCAATGAAATGGATGGTCAGGCGGTGGCCGTAGATGTCGCCGATGGGTTCCAGAAGGTTGGTTTCGAGGGTACGGTTGGTACCATTGAATGTGGGGCGTGTGCCGATATTCATAATGCCCCGCTTGCGTATCTCGTCGTCAATATCAACCATCACGGCATAGACGCCATCCATGGGGATGAGCTTGTCGTCATCGGGTTGCAGATTAGCCGTGGGGAACCCGATGGTGCGTCCTATCTGTTCGCCGTGGACTACCTGTCCACCGAGGCTGTAGGGACGTCCCAGACAGTAGTTGGCTTCCTCTACATTGCCTTCTTTCAGCAGCTGGCGCACGCGCGAGGAACTCACATTCTGCTTCCCCATAGCCAGTGCGTCGCCACACAGCACTTCGATGCCGAGTTCGCGTCCGTAGCACTGGTAGTCCTCGAAACCTTTTGTTCTATCATGACCAAAACGATTGTCGTAGCCTGTGAGTAGCACTCGTACGCCCATCCGCTCGTACATCAGCTGCATGAAGTCTCGGGCGGAGATGGCGGCCATCTGTCGATTGAAACGCAGTACAACAACGGTGTCGACGCCTGTGGCTTTCAGCAGCCGTAGCTTCTCGTGGAGGTCCGTCAGAAGTTCTGGCTTCCATCCTCCTTGTACTACCTGACGTGGATGACTCTCAAAGGTGATAGCCATGGACCGCAGACCATGTTCTGCAGCCTCTTTCCTCAGCTGTGCCATCAGGAACTGATGCCCTTGGTGTACGCCGTCAAAGAAGCCGATGGTGGCAGCGTAAGTGCCATCATTGAGTGTCTGGTCAGGGAAGAATATTGTTCTCATTGTTTGCAAAGGTAGTGCAAACTGAGCGAAAAACCAAAGAAAAGATGTCGTTTTACGTCTTTTTGCACAAATAATTTGGATATTTCACGAATAACTCGTACCTTTGCAGCCGCAAAAGCTTATTTTGATCGGACTTGTAGCTCAGTTGGTTAGAGCAACAGACTCATAATCTGGAGGTCCCAGGTTCAAGCCCTGGCTGGTCCACAAAGAAGCCTCAGTACATTGCTGAGGCTTTTTTGTGTCTTATTCCTTCTTATTCGTAGATTAGTGTGGTGATTTGTTCTGGGTCGAAGATTTCGCGAGCTACTTGTTGCAGGTCTTGCGATGTGAGACTATCAATATGTTGCATGATGTCGCTGAGGTCGCGCTCCTTACCCTGATGCAGGAAGTTTTTGGCAAAATCGAGGGCAAACTGTTCGCGGCTGTCGCTGGCAATGGCAAGCTGACCTTGCAACTGCTGTTTGGCCTTTAGGAGTTGTGAGGTACTAAGCGGATTCTTGATGAGGCGGTCCAGTTCGTGACGTACCAAGCGGCAGCAGCGTTTCACGTCGTGAGGATCGCAGCCAAAATAGGTGCACCAACAGCCAGTATCTCCATAGCACACCATACTGCTCTCTACACTATAGACCAGTCCGTTGCGTTCTCTGAGTGACAGGTTGAGGCGTGAGTTGAGGCCTGGACCTCCAATGATATTATTCAGCAGATAGAGTGCCCAACGGCGTTGGTCGTCTGCGGCATAAGCACGAGAGCCTATGATGACATGAGCCTGATGGGTGCCGCGATGGCGGATAAGGAGTCTTTCCGGCTGATTTTCCGGTTTCTCTAATATCTCAAGATTTTCTGATCTTTCTGAAATATGCGTATTATCTTTGCAACTAGCGCGCAGCCAGGTTGCGAGGCGCTTAAAGTTCACATTGCCGCTGGCAAAGAATACACAGTTATCTGGACGATAATAGCGGGCTGTGAAACGACGAGCATCCTCGCTAGTATATTGGCGTACCTGTTCGCTGGTGCCAAGGATATTATGACCTAAGGGGTGACCTTCGAACAGGATGTTCTCTATCTCGTCGAAGATAAGTTCGGCTGGCGAATCCTCATAGCTTTCTATCTCGTCGCATACCACTTCGCGTTCTTTTTCCACTTCGTTTTGAGGATAGGTGCTATGAAACACAATATCACAGAGCACATCGACGGCTTTTTTCATGTGTTTGGCCTGGATGGCACAATAGAAAACGGTATCCTCCTTGTTGGTAAAAGCGTTGAGTTCACCTCCAAGACCTTCGATGGAGTTAATGATTTGTACAGACGTGCGACGTTCCGTACCTTTAAACGACAGATGTTCGCAGAAATGAGCCAGACCTTCCTCGCTGATGCTGATGTCTGTCCTTTCATGGCGTGTGCCTACCTTTACGGCTATGCCGCAATAGACCACCTGCGAGTCTGAAGGCAGGTGGATGATGCGTAAGCCATTCTTAAGTGTTAATATATTGTATTTCGACATTTGTGGTGCAAAGGTACAAAATAATTGAGAATTGGGAATTGAAAATTGAGAAATATTGCTTATCTTTGCAAACCTAAAAAACATCAATCAAGAAAATGCGAAAAATAATTGGAATAGGAGAGACCGTATTAGATATAATCTTCAAAGGAGACCAGCCTATGGCAGCAGTTCCTGGAGGAAGTACGTTTAATTGTCTTGTTTCGTTGGGACGCTGCGGTCTTAACGTGTCGTTTATCAGTGAAACAGGTAATGATAGAATAGGACAGAATATTATCCGTTTTATGGAGAAAAACGGTATCGATTCTTCATCAGTATCTGTCTATCCAGACTCTAAGTCACCTTTATCGTTAGCTTTCCTGAATGAACGTAACGATGCGGAGTATATCTTCTACAAGGATCATCCAAAGGATCGTTTGGACTTTAATTATCCTGAGGTGAATGAGGGAGATATTGTAGTGTTTGGCGCTTTTTATGCTGTGAATCCTGTGATTCGTCCTCAGGTACATGGTTTTTTGGATTATGCCAAGTCTCATGGTGCAATCCTGTATTATGATGTGAACTTTCGTTCATCGCATAAGGATGAAGTAATGAAACTGACGCCGAATATTTTGGAGAATCTTGAGTTGGCTGATGTTGTGCGTGGATCGACAGAAGATTTTGATGTCATGTTCCACAAGACGGATGCTGATGCTATCTATCGCTCCCAGATATCATTTTATACAAAGAAGTTTATATGTACCAACGGTTCTGAGCCCGTAGAACTGCGCGCAGATGATGGCTTCAAGAAACAATATTCTATTTTGAAGAACGACAATGTGGTGAGTACAATTGGAGCAGGTGATAACTTTAATGCAGGTTTTATTTTTGGTCTTATCAAATATAATATCACCCGTGAGCAAATGACCAGCGGACTGACGGAGGAGCAGTGGGACAACGTGATAGCTTGTGCCTTGCAGTTCTCTGCCAATGTGTGTAAGAGCCTGAACAATTATGTAGATGAGGACTTTGCTCATGCCATGGCTGAGCACCTTATCTCATAAGGTGCTTCTTGCCATTACGTATGATGATGCCGCGATAGTGGTTATCCACTTCCTGACCATTCAGGTTGTATGTCAGCGAATTGTCGCGATGTGCAACCTGAATGCGTTCTATCGCATTGGTATTCATGACGTCCTCCCTAACACTCACGGTGATGTCATCGATGTGTCCCACAGTGGCTGTATTAGCTCCTTGAACAAGGATTTGCAGCTGGTACCCCTTGGGAATAACTGTGTTGTAGTTGAGGGTGACAGTAGAATTCTTGTCAACGATCTCAGTGTTTTTACCGTTACTGCTGGGTATGATAGTCCATGAACTTGTATCTTCTGCCTTATATCTTGTGGTGACACGGGTTTGATAGTCCTCGCTCCACACTTGGAAAGAAAGGTTATGTAGGCTAAAAGGCAGGGGTGAACTTTCTATGGTGCCGTTGCGATTTACTTTTACGGCCTGCTGACCGTTTCCATAGATATCTGTAAGCCATTCCACAACCGCTTTGTTGAAAGTCCAATTACAGAAGATACCTTTTACATTGGCAGCATCGGCAGTGGCTATATCCATCATTTCAAAATCTTCTGTTAATAGTTTGTATTTTTGTTCCTTGCTCGCCTCAAAGCTGATTATGCCCTCGGCTGACTCCGTGATATCATATAGGTTGTATGGAGCCTCTGTTTTCTTTGATGAGACAAGGCTCGGACTGGTCACAGTGGTCAAATCGGTGTTATTGCTTCTTCCAGGGAAAGGGGCGTATTCTGTCTCGAGATTCCTTCCTGGTGCTGCATTGAGCAATTCGAAATGCATGTTGTTTGGAGACACATTCACCATATTATTTTTCCAAGCATAGGAGTCTGCAAGATTGGCACGCCATACCAGCATGCCGTGGCCTGGCAGGTAGCTATCCCAACCTTGTTGTTGGCGGTTCTCAATGAAGAAAAGCTCGTTCTGTGTACCTGATTGAAGGATAAGGCACTCGTTGGATGTGTCGAATGGATTTAGCGTGTAGTTGCCTTCCGCATTTATCTCTGCTGGTGTGGTGAAGCCTAATACATAGCGTTCAAAAGCGTTGTATCCTACAGGATTCAGTCCGTAGTACCAGATACGTTCTGTACAGACACACCTGCTACGCGTCCTTCCAGCGAACGCG
>CAMOGP010000117.1 GCA_946614175.1 uncultured Prevotella sp.
GAATTTATTGATGAACGTTTACAGAAGATAGACTGATGAAGGTAGAGAATTTAGACACAGCAGCGCGATTTGCTGAGAAGCGTAAGAAGTTGGTAGCAATACAGGAATTGCTTTCTTCGTATGTGACGCAGGCAGAGGTGCATGTGGTTGTGAATATGGGTACCACTAAAAAGACCGCAAGCATCCATGAGGAAACTTTCAATGCCCTTATGTATAAGCTGGTGGAGTCTGAAATAGTAAATATTGATCATTTTGTAGAGCAATTATAGTATGGCAAATATGAATGTTGACATAGCGAATTTGTTGAAGGATAAGCGTGGACTCCTGGAGTATCTGGTGAATATGATTATGGCATCGGATAAGTTCATGCAGAACCTTCCACAGCTTCGTGAACGTGGTTGGACTGAGAAGGGTATGTTGGATAAGGTGATCGAGATTACGGCTATCCAGTCGAATCAGTTGAAGCACCTGGCATTGATTGCCCTCCTGATAGTGCAGAGTCGCGACTTCGATACGAACGTGGCACTGTTGATGAATAAGATGGGCCGAGGTGACGAAGCCCTTCAAATCCTGATGCGTAACAAAATGGAGGGAAAAGAATAGTATGGTAGAAGAATCGCTTTGGGGTGTGTCGCTCTCGATGGCAGCAAAAGAGTTGCCGATGACGCAGAGCATTATTGCACAGACATTGAAGAATATGCAAGTGTGCCAGCAGAAGTATAAGAAAACTGAACCTGAGTACGAACGACTGAATCACTTGATAACGATGGTTGGCGCTATCTCCTATATGATGACGGGCGCAGAAGCCGCTCTGAATGCTATGGTGATTGATATGATGAAGGAATTTAAGAAGGCGAAAGAACAAATCGCCGAACAGGACTCAAACGAATAGTGGTGTCGAAGGTGAATCTGATAATGGACGGCTTCAAACGCTATGCTCAGGTCGCATCAGAGCATGGGTTTACGAGGGAGCAAATCGTCTGGGTTTGTAATGAAGTCCGGAAAGAAATTCTGGATCTTCAGAGGCATCCGAGAAGATGGGTCTTATCTGATTTATTAAAAAGGAAATCGAAGGTGGTAATGGATATGAATAAGGCAGCCGACATGGTTCGGCAGATGATGGCTGATGAGCCGTGTGTGTTGCAGATAGATTTGGAGCACAAAGTCCTGGTATGTAATGCCGGTGGTGGTCGTATTCGCCTGGTTGCCCTTTCTGACCTTATCGACCCATACGAAGTAGAACAAATGGAAGCAGAACAAAAATTAAAAGAATTGAATATATGAAGATTAAGATTGTAAACAAGTCGCACCATCCCCTACCCGCTTATGCTACTGAGCTGTCAGCCGGTATGGATCTGCGTGCAAACATCGATGAGCCGATAGTGCTCAAACCTATGGAGCGTCGTTTGGTACCAACGGGATTGCATATCGCTTTGCCTGTCGGTTACGAGGCACAGGTACGTCCGCGTAGTGGCCTGGCCCTAAAGAAGGGTATAACGGTGCTGAATGCACCTGGTACTGTGGATGCCGATTATCGTGGTGACGTGGGCGTTATACTGATTAACCTCAGTGATGAGCCGTTTACCATTGAGGATGGTGAGCGTATTGCCCAGATGGTCATTGCCCGCCATGAGCATGCAGAGTTTATTCCCGTTGATGTCCTCGATGAGACAGAACGTGGTGAAGGTGGTTACGGACATACTGGTGTGAAGTAATGACATCTAAGAAAGTGTATATTTCTGGGCCGATAACCGGCTGTGATCCTGAATGGGTAGAATCGCAGTTTGCGAGGGCTGAGAAGAATCTAATAGGCTTGGGCCACCGTCCCGTTAATCCGTTGAAGATGTGGGGATGGTGGAACTGGCTCTTTCGTCGCCTGCCCTACCAACTCCAGATACTTATTGATATCTGTAAGCTGCATGGTTGTGATGCTATCCTGAAACTCCCCATGTGGGACTACTCTCGTGGTGCAAAGCTCGAAAGTGCCTTTGCTGAATTTTGGAAAATTGAAAACCTGAATAAAGACTATAGTAAGTAAGAAAATCACTATGCCTAAGATCTATCTGCGTGTATCTAAGTATGTCGGTAGCTTTATGCGTGCCGATGGTAATGGAAACTCTATCTCAAAACAGACACCTATCCAACTGTCGCAATGTTCTGATGAATATGCTGTGATGGTGCATAGCCTTCGCATCGTACCTGAGACACAACAGCGTCGTGCCTGCTGCTATTCTCAGTCTGCCTGGAATAACATGTTGCGTGGTCGTCTGCCTGAAGGTGGTAAACCGATCATCCAGCGCGACCCGAAGGATTACCTGACCTATGCCGAGGTGTGTACGTTGGAGCGTCTGCCTAACAAGACCCGTCGCGAGGCTTACGAGTTTCTGTGCATCGCCCTGCCCAGGGAGATATATGTGGATGGTCGTATAGAACTGGTCAGCAGCTCGCATACCCTCGATACGTCGGCTGCCAACCAGCTTCGTAGAATTTTTAGGCATAGGTTCATCCGAGAATACCTTTACTTTGAAGAGCGACAGCGTGACTGGTGCCGTGAGCAGCGCATCGATCGCACGGATGTAGAGATCCTGGAGCGTTTCTTTATGAAGTGGGATATTCCAGTGTCGCATGATAACAAAGAGCGTGAACACCTGCGTCGCCAGATATTCCGCTGGCGCAAGGAAGGTAAGCGTATGGCGAATGAAGCCGACGTGATAGGCGATGCTGAGATTACGCGAGTGGATGAGTACGAATTAAGGGGTGGATTACCGAAATATGAGTAAATTGTAAAAAAGGTCAAAATCGACTGCGAAAAGATGTTAAATAATGAGGTATTTTCGATATTTTTTTGTCACACCCCTGTCACACCTCTAACGTTAGAGTAATAACCATCAAAAAAGATAAGATTATGAACGAGAATTTATGTTTGGAACTTCGCCAGGATGACATCGTGCGCGTGGATGTCTATTTGGCCTCGCAGTGCAGCATGCCTGTTCCTGCCCAAGTGAACAGCGTGCAGTTTGTGAATAGCAATCTCTTTACGGGTGCTCCGGTGCTGACGCTGACATTGCCGCTGGGTGATGACGTGCCGATGCGGGATGTGCCGACGCTGAAGGTACAGAATGCCCGCCAAGCCTCTGGAAACGTCTATACACATGACTTGCAGGCCGCTGTGCAACTGGCTCGACAGCAGGTAGAATCGGCTGTTGAAGCATTGAACGGCAAGGATTTTAATGTGGTCTATACCCGCAATAATGGCGTTAAGGATTTGTCCTACGCCCTGCCTAATGCGTCGATGGCCACTATCGATGAGACGCAGAGTAACAACAGTGTGACCACTCTGAAAATCAAGTTGCAGTCCATGTCGGCCCTCATCCGTCTGGCATAACCGACCAATTAAACCGGCCTCTATATATAATAAGGTATATTGAATCTAACCACGTAAATAACAGTAATTGTTCCATCCCCGATGGCGTTGTGAAACGCTGTCGGGGCTTTTTTATGCCCTAAAACGTCCTAAAACCCTAATATACTAAGGAAAACCACATCACGACCTCGCCCGCACGTTTCATTACTTTTGCGATAGAATTTTAGAACTAAAAGCGAAAAAGTATGAACGGATTACTGGAAATATTGTCAACGAAGAAGTGGATGATCATGCCTGAGTATGTTCATGGTTCTCGCACGATGTGGGAACAAAATTTGAATGGTCATATCGGTTTGGAGTTTGACAAAAAGAAAAAGCCATACGTCATGCAACTCATCAAGTCTGCCGAGGATGCAGCTCCTGAAATCAAGGAGTATCAGGTTACGGAGCAAGGTAAGGTAGAGTCGCGCTGGTGGATGGAGGATATGGATGCGCCTTTTGTCAATGTTATGCCGGTGGCTGGCCCTATCACTCGCGAAGGTGGTGCCTGTTCTTATGGCTCTATGGATCTGCGCGACTGGCTCATGGAGGCTGCTAATAACGAGTTCTGCAAGGCACATGTCTTTGTCATCAACTCCCCTGGTGGTTCCGCTTGGGCTATCAATGACTTTAAACAGGCTATCGAGTATGCGCATGAGCGTGGTCAGAAGGTGTATGCCTTTGTTGACGGCCTGTGTGCATCAGCAGCTATGTATCTCGCTTCTGTCTGTGATGAAGTGTACTACATGCACCCCAAAGATTTGTTTGGCTCTATCGGTGTGATGGCTGTGTTCTACACCGAGAAGAATGGTACTACAAACAAGTACACCAATGAGACCTTCCATGAGCTCTACGATCCTGAGTCCTATGACAAAAACAAATGGTATCGTGACCTCGCCGATGACCCGAAGAATGATAAGGTGCTCATCGAAGAGTTGAAGGAGGATGGCGTACAGTTCCGTAAGGACATTCAGGCTGCCTTCCCTGCTGCTAAGGAAGAGCACATCCATGGTAAGGTGTTCGAGGCTGATAAGGTGACTGGCATCCTGTGTGACGGACAAATGACGCTGGGTGAAGTGATTACCCGTGCCTTTGAGGTGGCTAACGGTTCTGCCGAGCCTATCACTCGTGTAAAGCCGGTGGCTCCGGAGGATGACGTGCCAGAGGATGACCCCGCACCAGCCGCTAATGCTAATTCTTTAACCCCAAATAATAACAACAGTATGAAAGAGTACAAGAACATTGCCACCGCTTGCGGTGTAGAGGAACTGGTACAGACCGAGGAAGGCGCACATTTCGTACCTGAAATGCTTGACGCGCTCGACCAGACTCTTGAACAGCATGCCACTGAAAAGGCTGCTGCTGAGGAAAAGATTCAGACCCTTCAGGGACAGGTTGACAACGCCCAGACTGAGCGTGAGGAAGCTGTCGCTAACCGTGAGAAGGAACTGAACGAAGCTCACGAGCAGGCCATTGCTAACCTCAATGAGGAGCACAACCAGGCCATCGAAAAACTCAACACTGAGCACACTGAAGCTCTCCAAACGGAGAAGGATGCACGCGAGAAAGCCGAGGGTGAAGCAAAAGACCTCCAGGCAAAGCTCGACGAAGCCAATCAGATTATCGCCGACCAGAAGGGCCAGATCGAGGCTATGACTTCCGCTCCCGCTTCTGAGAAGGGTGGCTCTCCTGCCAACAATGGCCAGGGCGCAGAAGCTCCCGCTGCTGAGGAAGGTGGTATGCCTGCCTACGACCACTCTAAGTCTCCAAAGGAGAATAAGGAGATTCGTGAGGCATGGAAGAAGGCTCACCAAGTTTAAGCATTTCCAATTATTAACCCTTTAAAAACATTAGAATTATGGCTGACAACAAAGCTCCAGAGTTCATCGGACGTGAGGCGCTGACCCACGTAGCCGAGCAAGTTGGTAAGCAGATCATTATGGGCCCCGCTTACGAGGATCCTGAACTGCTCGACCGTCTTGGTATTAGTGTGATTTCAGGCGTACAGTTCAAAAAGACTGATCACCTGTTGGTTCGTAAGGGTGGTACCACTCGCCGTAAGAAGGTTGGTACACCTGTAGAAAACAAGATTGGCTTCCTGAAGGAGCGCACCCTGATTGCGAAGCTGACATGGAACCGCTATAAAGACAACATCGACAACTACGTTGAGACTGTCTTTGGTACAGACGGTAAGCCTGGTGGCGAATACCCCATGTCAACTGTAGCAGTAGAGGCAATCCTGAAGAGCTATGCTGAGGATTTGAAGTCCAACCTCTTCTTTGGCGACATGGAGAATGAGGAGAGTGCTGATGAGGACAAGCAGAAGCTCTCTCTGTACGATGGTTTCCATACTGACATGGCCCATGATATTGCCGATGGCATTATCAGCGTACAGAACAAGAACCTGATTGCTTGTGACGCTATCACCGCTCCCGTTGATGCTCACGACTCTACTCCGTTCGACACCGTTCTGGAGTGGTACACCAAGTGGGATGGTCGCCTCCGTCAGCAGAAGCTCGTGAAGCTGCATGTTGACATCCTGCGCGGTCTCTACATCGCTCAGGGTTATAGCAACAAGTATCACGGCAACTCTAAGGTGAACTACCTGCCTAACGGCAACTTCACCGTGCCTGAAATGCCTCGCGTAGAGTTCTGTCCCTCTGACGCTTGGGGTGTTGGTACTCGTATGATGGCCACTATTCCTGGAAACCTCCAGTATGGCGTGGATTCTGAAAACAACCAGACTTTTGTTAAGACTCAGTTTGGTTCGGATGAGGACGCTCAGGATGTGATTTTCCAGATCCAGTCGATCCAAGGCACACGCATTATGAATCCGCTCCCCAGCGCATTCGTGATGAGCGATGGCTCGATTGCTGAGAACGTCATCAATGGCGACTACACCAACTCTAAGCTGGTTGTAACTCTCGATGGTGCCGACGCTGCCGCTAAGGTACAGGTCAATGGCGAGGACTACGATGAGCCCGCAGAGTTCGCTCCTAACGCTCTGATCACCCTGAAGGCTGTTGAAGGCACTGCCGACGGTCATAAGGTATTCAAGCAGTGGAGCAATGGTAAGACCGATAAGGAGATCACCATCACCGCTACCGGTATGCCAATGGCTATCACCGCCTTCTTCGAGTAAAAAAGTCTGGGAGGGCGCAAGCCCTTCCGCTTTTTCCTTTCTGCATTAAGTAATCACTATTAAAAAGAGTAAGAATATGGGAAATATTAATTGTCCTGAGCTGGCCGACTACCTGAACGAAGAGAACTGCCTCGAAAACATCGGTGGTACATCGGCTGTAGCATATTACTTCGTGAAGGGCGACCTCGCTGCTCCATTGACTCTTAGCGGTTGCATCTACTCTACTCCTACCTTCAAGAGCGGTAAGGGCTTGTATAAGTTCGACCTGAAGGATGAGACACAGCAGATCAAGGGCGAGAGCCAGGGTAACAACGGTGGTTTCAACCTCACCTACAATGCTACCATTGAGAGCGTCAACAAACGTATTGCTGAGTTGAGCCGTGCGCTGAACAACCTCGACATCTGTATCATCGTTCCTGATGGTCAGACCGGCGACACCCAGATCATGTATGACCCCAACCATCGCGTGAAGGTAGAGCAGGGCGGTATCGCTTCTGACACTGGCGCTGCCACTTCTGACGATCGCCAGACCACACTGGAGTTCCACTTGAACGGTGTTCTGTATCAGAACCTGTACGTGACCGCTCCTGATAAGGGTGGCTGGGAGTCGCTGCTGGCTTCTGCACAGCCAGCACCTACGAACCCCTAAGCGCGTTTCGTTTACAATCATAAGGCCCGCACCGAGGACTATCCCCGATGCGGGCTTTTTCTATCCCCGATTTTTGTCACGTACTTCCCCGATAGGTTTTCTACCTTTGCTTACGTGAATTTGAATATCGAACATCGAAAGTAAAAGTATGGAAAAAAAATTATTCAATCAGATGTCGCAGCAGGAGCGTAGTTCCTGGCTGGCCGACTTTCAAAAATGGTATGCCGCCACTCTGCCACAGATTGAGCAGAAGGGCGTGACCGGCGAATTGAAAGCGGAGTTTGAGCGCGGCCTTCACATGATGGAGCCATTTGCCTACTGCCGTGCG
>CAMOGP010000118.1 GCA_946614175.1 uncultured Prevotella sp.
ACATGATGTAAAACACATTCAAACCGCAAAACAGGATGGCGGCCATCATCCAATGCATAAGTTTTTTCAGACTTTATAGAATTATTTAGATTGTTTGTATTTAGGTTAGTACCATAAGCCATATTAATAGCATTCTGCAATATATATAATTTATCAATTCGGAGCGGGCTCGGTGCGGATAAGTTTGAAGTTGGCATCGTAGACGTCTAACTGCTCATCGAAACGCGACATCTTGACGGTGTCATCGTAGTTGCTCCACACGTTGCGATACTTCATGGGTATCAGCACGCGTGTGTTGGTGTGGTCGACTAGACCGTAGTTGGTACCATCTTTGCTGACGCACAAGCCAGCGGGGAAATAGGCGATACTGGTATAGATAAACGGCACAATCTGGCGACCGTCGTAGCCCTTGGCGCCCTCCATCTCCTTGCCGCCCTGAAGGGTGCGAAGAATGATAAAGTCATTGTCGGGATGACCAAAGGGTTCATCGTATTTGGGTTCTATCACCATAGCGCCGTCTTTATTCATCACCCCCCACGTGAATTTCTGGTCGTCGGGGATTTGGGGCTTGTTGAAAGCATCGGGATCAACAGGACCGAAAGAAGTTCCTGTGAGCACGCCATACAGGCCGTTGCCTAAATCCTTATAGGCAGAATAGGCACGCTTGTTAACAGCGATGTCGGTGAGGGCCTTCAGGATGTCGGCGGGCTGGTAGGTGTAGTTGCCCACCTCCTTTACATGCTCAGCGGTAAGCTTTCCGCGTTGCGCTTCAGCCTCCTTGAGCTGCTCCTTAAGCTGACCAGCCAACTCAGGATGCTCTTTCATCACTTTACGTAACTGTTCCAAACTCTCGTCTAAGAGTTTCTCGGCCTCGGGAACAACTTGATTAATCACTCTTTGCGTGTATTCCTCGCGGAACGTTTCAAGCCGTTCGTTCAACTCGGGATGCTGCTCAATCACGGCATTGTCTATCAGCAGATATTGCTGCAGCGCGTTGCTGCGATCGGTGCTACCCGAAGCGGCAAAGTGAAGTACTGTGACATTTAGCCAGTTAATTTCTCGCTCGTCGGTCTGTGCTGTGGCTGTTAGACAGGCGACAGACATCATTGCAGTCAGTAATAATTTTGTTTTCATAAAAAGGTGAAGAGGTGAAGAGGTGAAAAGGTGAAAAGGTGAAAAAGTGAGAGGGTGAGAGGGTGAGAAACTTAAAGTTTCTTGATGGGAATTTCGAAGATGAAGCAGGTGCCTTCGTGGTAGGCGGTATCGTACCAGATTCGCCACCAAGAAGCTTGGCTATCACCTTGCAAACAGAGAGGCCGAGGCCCACCAGCTTCACATTTTCGCCCATCTCGCGGAATGAGTCGAAGATATGAATAGATGGTGCAAAGATACACATTTATTTCTTATATCAAAACTTTTTTCGTGCTCTTTTTATTGTTTAGTCGCTATTTTTTCGTACTTTTGCAGAAAAATAGAGTTTTTTGGGGGGAATGAAGATAATCCATGTGGATATGGATCAGTTCTTTGCGGCTGTAGAGCAGCGCGACAATCCGGAACTGAAAGGAAAGCCGATAGCGGTGGGGCACGATGCCGAACGTGGCGTAGTGTCGACAGCCAGCTATGAGGCCAGACGGTTTGGTGTGCATTCTGCACAGTCTATTCAGGTGGCCAAGCGTCTGTGTCCGCAGCTGATTATCGTTGAGCCCCACTTCCAGCGGTATAAGGAGGTGTCGGCACAGCTACATGAGATATTTCACGACTATACCGACCTGATAGAGCCCATTTCGCTCGACGAGGCTTTCCTCGACGTTACCCATAATAAGAAAGGTATAGAACTGGGCGTGGATATTGCTAAAGAAATCAAGCGACGCATCCGCGAGACTACCGGATTGACGGCATCGGCAGGTGTGAGCTACTGCAAGTTTCTGGCAAAAATCGCCTCCGACTGGCGCAAGCCCGATGGACTCACGGTGATTCACCCCGACAGGGCTCTGGATTTCATCGCCCAACTAAAGGTAGAGAAAATCTGGGGCGTGGGGCAGAAGACTGCGGAAAAGATGCATCGCATGGGCATATTTACCGGACTGGATTTGAGAAACACCTCGCTGAACCGACTCACGCAGGAGTTTGGTAAGATGGGCAAGGGCTTCTACGAATTCTCGCGCGGCATCGACAACCGCCCTGTTATCAGCGAGTGGGAACGGAAATCCGTCAGCTGTGAACAGACCTTTGAATCCGACATCAGCGAGAATGCTGCCGTTACCATCCACCTGTATCATACGGTGCAGGAGCTGGTGAGACGTATCGAAAAGAACAACTTCGAGGGGCGCACACTCACGTTGAAAGTCAAGTTCCAGGATTTTCAGCAAATCACCCGCAGTATCACCGTCGACCATATTCTGCGCAACAAAAATGAAATTCTACCGTTGGCCCAACAACTGATGCAACAGGTAGAATTTCATTCACATCCCATCCGTTTGCTGGGATTAGGCGTTTCAAACCAGAAGACCACCCCACTCCACAACCAGCCACAATGGATAGAACTGGAACTGGAGTTTGAGCCGTGGGATGATTAGCGCCACAGATAGAAGGTGGCACCCACGCTCAGAGCACGGTTCTGATACATATTTACAAGTTGATTCCAAGTGCCTGTAGCATAGCCCGCCATATCGTGGAACTCAGCGAAGACATTGCACTTCTTACCTATCTGTTTGTTAGCCTTGACGGTGGCAAAGAGATGGGGTTCCTGTTTACTGATAGAGCGACGACTACTGTAGAGCAGCGTAGATGACAATCGGAGTCCGTGAGGAAGATTCAATGCAGGGGCAAACTTCAGCGTCACGTAGTTGTCGCTGTCTGATGCTTTATGTTCACCTGCACTCTCATGCCGGTAATAGTAGTTGGCACCCAGCGTCAGTTCCCAAGGCCCAGTCTTCCAATAAACGGAGTTTCTGAAGCCCAGCAGCATGCTGTTCGGACCAGGCTGATCGGTAAACCAACTACCCTCCACGCTGGAGTGCAGGAAGAAGTTCTTCTGCTGGTAAGAATAGCGCAGCACACCCTGATGAACCAGAGTGGTGCTATAACTGTCGGCATCGTATTTCAGAGAGGTTGTAGGTGCTGTTTCGTCTACGAGAAAATCGTTAATCTCTGGCACAATGAAACGGCGGGCAGCCTGGGCCTGTACAAAATGGCTCCCAGCCTTATAGCCCACACTGGCCAGATAGGAATGGTTGTTGCGTGCGTGCGACCACAGACTTCCATCTTTCGAGTCGTACCGGCGGGTCCTGTAGTTAAGCATGCGGAAGCGGTCGCCCAATGTCAGCACCCAAGGTCCATGGGTATAGTCGAGCTGTGCGTAGAAGTCGGTACTCATACATTGTTCGCGGTTCTTGCCTATATTCCAAAGGTTATCATAGTCCACCTCAGCACCTACCATCAACCAAAGATCGGGTGTAAAGATGGGGGTATTCAATTCAACGAAGCCGTAGGGATAGCTGTCACCCTTCCTGGCGCCATCGTCAGAGGTGCTGGTATAGTCGGCACCCACCTCCGCAAACAAAATACCATCGTTCTTAAACGTGTGGGAGTACGACAGCACAAGGTTTCCATAACGGTTATAGTAAGGGTGAGTGGTCACCAAATCGGGATTGTAAATACGCACATCGCTGTTTTCAAATACCTGGTATGCTTTAATCAGGAATCTGTCGCTCTGACTGAGCTTCCAATCCAGGTTGAGATGCACGTTCTCAGTCAATCCACGGTCTGTCATGCGATTCACATCCGAGGGGTAGGCCTTACCGTAGGATGTGCGCGCCAAAGCATAGGCCTGAACGGTGAGCTTTTCGCTCCGGTTAGCCACATCAGCATAGAGCATACCATTGCCATAGGTGCTGCCCGAGAGAGCCACCTTGCCACCACGCCTGACATCCTCACGATAATAAATGTCAATTATGCCTCTCGTACCTGCAACCGCTTTGGCTACAGAGGTATTGCTACATATTTGGATACGGTCTATCTCGCGCGCCTTCACATTGGCTAAGAATGTTTCAGCATCCACAGCCATATCGATATTGTCTGTACGCAACTTGTAATTCTTGTCTATCTTCTTGCCGTTAACAGACATGAACTCAGGACAGGTGTTTAACACGTCCAACAAGGTCATCTCGCTGTCGGGATTCATTCTGTCAACATGAATCACGTAGCGGTCTCCCTGATACTCAATAATTTCATCGTTGTCGGCAGCACAAACTGGCACACAACTCATGCTCAACGCCCCAAAGAGGGCGTACCTCACAATCTTGATGTTTCCCATCTCAATTTCATACCTATTCTTTTTTATTCTGCAAATATAATGAATAAAAAGCAAATTTTCCTATTTTTCCCATTAATTTTACAAAGTATTTAGATACATCACCTATTATATCGCTTACGACGTATTGTTAAACTCTCTTAAAGTTTACGATTAATCGCTTGCGATATAAGTTATTATTCTTACCTTTGCAGCGGTAAATGGAATATATAAGTAAACAAGCAACACAAATTATGAAATATATCAGGATATCTTTCCGCCTATTATTAGGTCTGTTTATGACCTATGCAGGCATCAGTCATCTGACAATAGCACGTCAGGAGTTCGTAGCACAGGTACCCACATGGCTTCAGTTCAGTCCAGGCTTTACTGATTTCGTAGTACTGGCATCGGGTGTGGTAGAGATTGCTCTCGGCCTAAGTATGCTGTTCCTTGTGAAGAAAAAAGAACTCGTTGGTGCACTGCTTGCACTCTTCTATATACTCATCTTCCCTGGTAACATCAACCAGTATGTGAACCATATCGACGCATTTGGTCTCGATACAGACCAGGCCCGTCTCATCCGCCTGTTCTTCCAACCGGTACTCGTATTCCTCGCCCTGTGGTCAACAGGTGGTTGGAAGTATTGCAAGAAACTCTGTAACAACTCAAAAGAATAACATGAATATAGAAGAAGCAATAAAAGCCCGCCATAGCGTAAGGGCATACAAACGACAGCCATTGACAGATGACACTGTCAAAGTACTGGAAAATGCGATTGAGGAGCAGAACCGAAAAGGACATCTGCATATCCAGTTGATTAAGAATGAGCCAAAGGCTTTTCAAGGAAAGCTGGCCAAGTATGGAAAATTTTCCAATGTCAGCAACTACCTAGTTATGGCTGGTCAAAAAGCTGATGATCTTGATGAGCGTATTGGCTATTACGGAGAACAACTGGTTCTTCTGGCTCAGACACTCGGGCTGAATACTTGTTGGGTAGGACTCAGTTACTCAAAGATACCAGACACCTACGTACTCGAAGAAGGCGAGGTTATCAAGACCTATATCGCTATCGGATATGGTGATAACGAAGGTGTGAGCCATAAGGTTAAAACCATAGAGAAAGTGAGCAACACCAGCGACATCACCCCTTCGTGGTTCCGTAAGGGTGTCGAAGCAGCTCTACTTGCCCCAACAGCAGTAAACCAGCAGAAGTTCTTTTTTGAATATATACCTGCCAAAGACGGCAAGCCTGCTCAGGTTATCGCTAAAAGAAGCTTCTCGCTGATTGGTTATACCAAGTTGGATCTCGGCATTGCGAAGTATCATTTCGAAGTAGGCGCAGGAAAAGAAAACTTTGAATGGGCATGAAATAGCTGATGGATATACATAGTTTCTTCATATCGTTATTGAACGTGGTTTGCGAGATGGCTCCCTATTTGCTGTTGGGATTCCTCATCGCTGGCGTGCTGCACGTATTCGTGCCACAGAGATTCTATGCCAATTATCTTTCGCAGAACAATAAGTTCTCAGTTGTATGGGCAGCACTTTTGGGTGTACCGTTGCCGCTGTGTTCATGCGGCGTAATCCCTACGGCTATCGGACTCAGAAACGAGAAGGCTTCGAAGGGAGCCATTGCCTCGTTTCTGATTGCTACGCCACAAACGGGCATCGATTCTATCCTGGCCACATTCTCACTAATGGGACTGGGTTTTGCCATCATACGCCCTACGGCAGCACTCATCACAGGCATCTGCGGCGGACTGCTGGTAAACAGATTGGTGAAAGACGATTCATGCTGCTCATTAGCCGACGACTCTCAACTCTCAACTCTTAACTCTCAACTGAAAATATGGCGCGTGCTGAAGTATGCCTACTACGACATGCTTCGCGACATTGGTCTGCGACTACTTATCGGTCTTGTTGTGGCAGCATTGATTCAGGTGGCTGTACCCGACGAGTTCTTCCTAAGCTTCGGCAGTCAACCGCTATTGCAGATGTTGGTGATACTGGTCATCGCCATACCTATGTATATCTGCTCAACGGGAAGCATTCCTGTGGCAGCGGCATTGATGATGAAAGGCCTGTCGCCAGGTGCAGCACTGGTGATGCTGATGGCAGGACCTGCCGTCAACCTTGCCTCCATCCTTGTGGTTCATAAGTCGATGGGCAGGCGTTTCACCGCTATCTATCTGCTGACCATCGTAGGGTTTGCTATTCTGTTCGGCCTGCTGCTCAATGCCACGGGAATCAATTTCACCACAGGCGTTCAGGATGCCTGCTGCATGAACACATCTGCCCTGCCGAGTCCGTTTAAAATCGTTTGTGCCACAGTATTAACATTATTAATCATATTTGCTCTTATGATGAAGTTTTTCAGTAAGTTTACTTCCAACAAGCCATCTGATCCCGACGTGACCGTCTATCGCGTTGAGGATATGCATTGCAGCCATTGCGAGGCTGCCGTAGTGCGTGCCGTCGAGGAAGTGCCAGGCGTAGAGAAGGCCAAGGCCAGTGCCTCTGCCAACACACTTACCATCAAGGGCCCCGCTACCGAAGAGGCCATCCGCACCGCCGTCGAGGGCGTAGGATATACCTTCAAAGGGAAGATGAGCGCTTGTTGATGCGATGGGCTACAAAGATCGAGGATGCACTCGATACCATTGTAGAGGCTATCAAGAAAGCAGGCTATGAGCCTGGCAAGGATGTAAAGATTGCAATGGACTGCGCAGCATCAGAGTTTGCAACATGCGAGAACGGCGAGTAGTTCTACGACTATCGCCAGCTGAAGAACGGTGCTAAGAAAGATCCCAATGGCAAGAAGCTCTCTGCCGAAGAACAGATTGCCTATCTGGAGCAGCTCATCACCAAATATCCTATCGACTCTATCGAGGACGGACTGGATGAGAACGACTGGGACAACTGGGTAAAACTGACTGAAAAGATTGGCGACCGCTGCCAGTTGGTAGGCGACGACCTGTTTGTGACCAAAACTGGTTCACTTTCGCGTACCGACCGCATGGCTAA
>CAMOGP010000119.1 GCA_946614175.1 uncultured Prevotella sp.
AAGATCAGCGGGACAGGTCCTTGATTCCTCTCACATGACAAGAGAGAAAAGACCAGTGAATTTCATCCCCATCCTGCAGTAGACTGCCAATTTATTCTTTCAGCCAAAGTCCCATTAGTTGGTCAGCGATGTAGTAACTGCCAGATTCAAATGACACCAATCCCATTTCGAGCAGTTTTTTTATAGAACTCTGAACACTACTCGCTGATTTTAGACTGTGACGGCGGATAAAGGCACCAGACGTTATCTGGCGGGCCCAGTGCTCCTTGGCGATTGCATACAACAACTCCTTTTGTGGTAAGGCTAATCTAGACATGACTTCACTGTAATGCCTATTGGCCTCTTTTACCATTTGCTTGACAAGCAGTTCTGTTGTTTCCTTGGTGCATAGTGTGTCATTTGCTGTTACTGCAAAAGCCTCACGCATGGTTTTCTGGTTATAATATGTATTACCATCAAATGTTTCGTAGACATAGTGAATGGCTTCGTCGGCAATTCGTTTTCCATTAACAAGAAAATGATGCCGAACGAAATCTGCATATTTCTTTTCTTCAATAACTTCCAAACTCTGGATGTCTGCGCTATTATAGAAAGGACGTGCTGAATCACGGAACATCTCTTCTAGCAAATGACGCTCGCTACCAGAAAAAATAAACTGCGTATTTGTCAGTTTCTGGATATGTGAACGCAATTCGGCCTCAATATTCTTCTCTGGATAATTAGTGATTTGTTGAAATTCATCAATAGCTACTATGCACTTCTTGCCAGCGCCCTCTAAAGTTCTGAATATTTCTTCCAAAGAGAATGCAGGATTCTGTATGTCACCTATGGAGATTCCAAAGGTAGGTAAAGCTGTGACGGGATCAAAACCAATATTCCCGGTAAGTGAGCGCATAGTCATCATCGCCATCTTCTGCATTTTTTGTCCACGGGTGGCAAGCGTATTGAAAACAGTTTTTCCAAATTCGTAGGTAAACTCCTGAAGGGTAGAAGTCTTAAGAATGTCTATGAAAAATGTGATGTAGTTGTCCCTGATATCTGGTTTGTCAAAACAATAATATACAAGTTGTGTTTTTCCTACGCGGCGTGGTGCCATTAGTACAACATTTGCACCATTGGTTATGCTCTTAAGAAACTTGTTTGACTCTTCTTTTCTGTCACAAAACAGTTCTTTAGGAACTCTTCCTGTTGTGATGAACGGATTAGCTATCATACTCATAATTCATGACTTTTGTGTGCAAATATACATATATTCTTTTAATGGGACAACGAATAAGTATAATGTTATTATTTATTTTGGATTATTTAACTTGAATTATGTGATTTGCATAATGCAATTTAAATAATATGAGAATGAGGATATGTGCGAGCTCTTGTGGCTTACGTAAAAAAGACTTAATCTTGATTTAATTTTTATATCTGTAAGTTTTTCTAAGGGTAGGGACGATTCGTGTTGACGAAAAAATTGGTATTTTTGCAGGCGATAACCAACAAACCGAAGTGATGGCTCGACTTTATCTTTGTTTGCTTCTGGTGCTCTGCTGCATCGATTCACTGGCTCAACGACGGCTGGTGGTGGTTGATATGGACCTGCTGGTGCCTGTGGCTGGGGCCAATGTGGTGAGCAGGCAGGGCGTACAGACTACCGACTCGATGGGTGTGGTCTATGTGGCTAAGGACAGTAAGACCATCACTATCTCGCATGTGAACTACGAGAGTCTTATTCTGAATCTGAACAAAGAGGAGGGCGACACCATCTATATGCTGTCGAAACTGCTGAACCTGCAGGAGGTGCTGGTGCTTGGAAAAGGTAAACTGCCTGACTACAGGGAACTGAACAAGGGTTTTCAGTTGGATAAGACAGAGGCGCAGTTGGTAGGGGCGGATCCCAGTAAAGCTGCCAGTTTCGACCTCGGCAAGGTTCTCTCGGCCCTGATTCCTAAGAAATGGCGCCCAGGCTATAAGAAGGCGCAGCGGAAGAAGAGGCTGAAGGAAATACTGGAAGAGTATTGAAGAAAAATAGATTTTCCTTTTGCATTTCACTCGCTTTTTCGTAACTTTGCACACAAACTAATCAAAACGGCAAATGAAAACTAACTACGAAATACGTTATGCTGCTCATCCTGAGGATGCCCGCCATTATGACACTGCACGTCTGCGCCGCGATTTCCTCATTGAACGCCTGTTTGTTGAGGACGAGGTGAACATGGTGTATTCTATGTACGACCGTATGGTGGTGGGGGGTGCTATGCCTGTAAGCGAGGCATTGCCCCTGGAGGCTATCGACCCCTTGAAGGCGCCGTTCTTTACCACACGTCGTGAGGTGGGTATATATAATATAGGTGGAGCGGGTGTCGTCACGGTAGGTGACGAGCGTTTCGAACTGGGATATAAGGAGGCACTCTATATAGGAAGAGGTGACCGCGAGGTGACTTTCGCATCGATGGATGCACAGAAACCTGCCCTCTTTTACTTCAACTCCACGACGGCGCATTGCACCTATCCTTGCCGTAAGGTGACGAAGGCGGATGCTGTGGTGGCTCGTATGGGATCGTTGGAGACGAGCAACGAGCGTAACATCAATAAGATGCTGGTGAATCAGGTGTTGCCCACCTGTCAGTTGCAGATGGGTATGACGGAATTGGCTACTGGTAGCGTGTGGAACACGATGCCGGCACATGTGCATAGCCGTCGTATGGAGGCATATTTCTACTTCGAGTTGCCCGAGGATCAGACCGTCTGCCACTTTATGGGTGAACCGCAGGAGACGCGCCATATCTGGATGCATAACCAGCAGGCGGTGCTCTCGCCTGAATGGAGCATCCACTCTGCTGCTGCCACGCATAACTATACCTTTATATGGGGCATGGGAGGCGAGAACCTGGATTATGGAGACCAAGACTTTTTTGACATAAAGGATCTGAAATGAAGTTTTTCTTGCCTGCGGCGCTACGTGAATATCCATAAATGAACACGAATGTTTCATAAATATTTATTATAAGAATTCTTTCCATGCGGAATTTTAAGGGATATAAGGATATCGTTTATGCCATTATAGGCTCAGCAATGGAGGTCCATTCAACTTTACATTGGGGACTTCTTGAGGCTGTTTACAACGAATCATTATGTTTAGAACTTGCTGATCGAGGTATAAAGTGCGAGTCAGAGAAGTTGCTGTCTTGCTTTTATAAGAACCATAAATTGGAAAAGACTTATAAGATGGATGTAGTGGTTGACGATGTCGTCGTGGAATTGAAATCTGTAAAAACGATCATGCCAGCGCATAGGGCACAGTTGTTCAATTATATGCGTTTGACAAAGCATCCAATAGGAATCCTTATAAATTTCGGAGCTTCCAAGCTGCAGGGTGAACGATATGGGTATATAGAAGAAACCAACGAATGTGTGCTTCTTGACCGCAATATGGATATTTTGAGTGAAAGCGTTGATTGGGACGAAGATGACTACGATGAATAAAAAAAGTATTTATGAATAATTCGTGTTCATTAATGGGCATTTATGTAGCGTCGCAGACAAAATAAAAAGAGATATTAATTGTTAACATATAAAATTTAAGAAAAATGGCAAATTTGTTTTCATTAGAGGGTAAGAATGCGTGGATCACTGGCGCATCTTACGGTATCGGTTTCAACATCGCAAAGGCTTTCGTGGCTGCCGGTGCTAAGACCATTGTCTTTAACGACATCAATGAGGCTGCCCTGCAGCGTGGTTTGGATAACTACAAGGAGGCTGGCATTGAGAACGTGAAGGGTTATGTTTGTGACGTGACCGACGAGAAGGCAGTGAAGGCTCTCGTGGAGAAAATCCATGCAGAGGTTGGCCAGATTGATATTCTGGTGAACAATGCCGGTATCATCAAGCGTATCCCCATGCACGAGATGAAGCGCGAGGAGTTCCAGCAGGTTATCGATGTGGACCTGGTTGCTCCTTTTATCTGTGCAAGTGCTGTGATTCCTGAGATGATGGAACGTCGCGAGGGTAAGATTATCAACATCTGCTCAATGATGAGTGAACTGGGTCGTGAGACCGTGAGCGCCTACGCTGCTGCTAAGGGTGGCTTGAAGATGCTGACCAGAAATATCTGCTCAGAGTATGGTGAATACAACATCCAGTGTAACGGCATTGGCCCGGGTTATATCGCAACACCTCAGACAGCACCTCTGCGCGAGCGTCAGCCCGACGGCAGTCGTCATCCGTTTGATTCATTCATCTGTGCCAAGACACCTGCAGGCCGTTGGCTCGATCCTTCTGAGTTAGGTGGTCCCGCAGTATTCCTGGCTTCTCATGCATCGGATGCTGTGAACGGTCATGTGCTCTATGTGGATGGCGGTATTCTGGCCTACATCGGAAAACAACCTAAATAAAGGGTAAAGCAACGAAAAGAAAATCCGGATTTGAAAAAATTCGGATTTTTTTACGCCATATTTCATTGTTATATTATTCTTTTTTCGTATCTTTGCAAACGATTACGGTTGTCGATTTCGGGAAACTTTTTGGAATCGAAAAACAAAAAAGTTATCCAAAACGGGTAACTTGTTGAAGATCAAGAACCTAAAAAATTAATGATTAAATAATATCACAATGGAAATCAAGAACTTTACCATCACGAAGCGAGATGGCTCCAAGGATCGCTTCTCTCTGGACAAGATTATGAACGCTATCACAAAGGCGTTTGAGAGTGTTGAAGAACCTGCTGACTTAGGTGCTATCTCTAAGATTATCAGTCACTTGGATATACATGACGATATCAAGGTGGAGGATATTCAGAACCAGGTCGAGGTGGCGCTGATGCGTGAGGGTTACTTCAAGGTGGCAAAGTCTTTTATTCTGTATCGCCAGGAGCACACAGAGGATCGTGAGACACTGGAGAAGATGATGTTCCTCTCTGAATATATGGAAGAGTCGAAGAATGCAGCGACTGGTTCAAAGTATGACGCCAATGCTAACGTGGAGCACAAAAATATTGCAACTTTGATTGGTGAACTGCCAAAGTCAAACTTTATCCGTCTGAACCGTCGCCTGCTGGTTGACCGCATCAAAAAAATGTATGGCAAGCAGTTGGCCGATGAGTATATCGATAAACTGACACACCACTTTATATATAAGAACGACGAGACTTCGCTGGCCAACTACTGTGCCTCTATCACGATGTACCCCTGGCTTATCGGTGGCACACTGGCTATCGGTGGTAACTCTACGGCTCCTACGAACCTGAAGTCTTACTGCGGTGGTTTCGTGAATATGGTGTTCATGGTCAGCTCTATGCTGAGTGGTGCCTGTGCCACACCTGAGTTCTTGATGTACATGAACTACTTCATTGGCAAAGAGTTTGGTCTGGACTACTGGAAACGTGCCGACGAGGTGGTTGACCTCTCGCTGAAGCGTCGTACGCTCGACAAGGTGATTACGGACTACTTTGAGCAGATTGTCTATTCACTGAACCAGCCTACAGGTGCGCGCAACTATCAGGCTGTGTTCTGGAACGTGGCTTACTATGATAAGTATTATTTCCAGAGTATCTTCGGTGAGTTCTACTTCCCCGATGGCTCTCAGCCCGACTGGGACGGTCTGTCTTGGCTGCAGAAACGCTTCATGAAGTGGTTCAACAAGGAGCGCACGAAGACCTTGTTGACCTTCCCTGTAGAGACCATGGCGCTGCTGGTTGACGAGAATGGTGAGTGCCGCGATAAGGAGTGGGGCGATTTTACGGCCGAGATGTATAGCGAGGGTCACTCGTTCTTCACCTATATGAGTGATAATGCTGACTCGCTGAGCTCTTGCTGTCGTCTGCGTAACGAGATCACGGACAATGGCTTCAGCTACACACTGGGTGCCGGTGGCGTTTCTACCGGTTCTAAGTCTGTGCTGACCATCAACCTAAACCGTTGTATCCAGTATGCGGTAAACAATAAGATTGACTATCTGGAGTTCCTGGGTGGCGTTATCGACCTCTGCCACAAGGTGCAGACGGCCTACAACGAGAACCTGAAGGAGTTGCAGAGCCACGGCATGCTGCCTCTCTTTGATGCCGGTTATATCAACATTAATCGCCAGTATCTCACCATCGGTATCAACGGACTGGTGGAGGCTGCCGAGTTCATGGGTCTGAAGATTACGCCTAACGATGAGTATCAGAAGTTTGTTCAGGGTATCCTGGGCTTGATAGAGAAGTACAACAAGCAGTATCGCACCAAGGAACTGATGTTCAACTGCGAGATGATTCCTGCAGAAAACGTAGGTGTGAAGCATGCTAAGTGGGACCGTGAGGATGGTTATTTCGTGCCACGTGATTGCTACAACTCTTACTTCTATGTGGTAGAGGACGACTCACTGAGCGTTATCGATAAGTTCAAGTTGCACGGCGCGCCTTATATCAAGCACCTTACTGGTGGTTCCGCCCTGCACATGAACCTGGATGAGCACCTGTCGAAGGAGCAGTATCTGAAGTTGCTGAAGGTGGCTGCTAAGGAGGGATGTAACTACTTTACATTCAATATCCCCAATACCGTATGTAACGAGTGTGGCTATATTGACAAGCGCTATCTGCACGAGTGTCCTAAGTGCCACTCTAAGAACGTGGACTACATGACGCGTATCATCGGCTATCTGAAGCGTGTGAGCAACTTCTCACAGGCTCGTCAGGAAGAGGCTTCACGTCGTTTCTACGCACATGCGGAGTAATATTTAATGCTTATCATTAAAAATGCTGAAGTACGTAAATACTGGAGTTGTTTTTCAGGAGATACCCGACGAGGTGACGCTGGCTATTAATATCAGCAACTGTCCCTGTCGGTGTCCGGGCTGTCACAGCCATTATCTCTGGGACGATATAGGCATTCCCCTTACTACCGAGGCGCTCGATGATTTTGTTGAGCGCTTCGGCACGGATATCACCTGCTTCGCCTTCATGGGAGGTGATGCGGATCCGAAGGGAGTCAACCGCTTGGCGCAGTATATTCACGAGACGTATCCTGAATATAAGGTGGCGTGGTATAGTGGTCGCCTGCGTGTGGCGCCCGAGGTGAGGAAGACCGATTTCGACTATATCAAGATAGGTCCTTATATCCGTCACCTAGGACCGCTGAAGAGTCCTACCACCAATCAGCGTCTCTATCGGAAGACGGAGAGCGGAGATTTTGAGGATATCACCCACCGCTTCTGGCGCAAGGTGGCGCTATAGGAAGGTGGGCATACAAGACATAAAAAAGATGCACAAGAGAGAATCCTGTGCATCTTTTTTCTTGGTACCCCGACCGAGAATCGAACTCGGAACTAAGCTTTAGGAGAGCCTTGTTA
>CAMOGP010000120.1 GCA_946614175.1 uncultured Prevotella sp.
CCACTGGTACAACTTTCGAAATATTATCGTATCTTTGCAACCGAGAACTCATGATAACCTATAACAATATAAACTCTGTCGTTGTACATATTCATAGAAGAACTGATAACTAAAAAAGAAAGATATGAAGAAGATTGCATTTGCCTTAATCGTTGTCTTATTGTTTGGAATAAAAACAATAAAGGCACAAGAACAGGAATTAAGTGCCTCAGAACCTATTAGCAGTGGTTGTCTGTCACATAGCCGAGGAGCTGAAATTGCCACTTCGCCAACAATTAAACTGACGAAGGAGGATAACATTTTGTCAGTAGAACTGCTTAACTATACAAGCAACTGCGGTACAACAGGTTTCGAGGTGGAAAACAAGATAATTGATGGCAACAACGAAAACCCCACCGTAGCCATCAACGTAACACCTGTTATCCCTGCTTATATGGACTGTACCTGCCCTTTCAACATATCCTATACGGTGCGCGATCTGGAGAAAAACAAATTCTATTTAACGTGCTGGTGGTATGAAGGACAAGTAGAACTGACCGAAGGTGAGCCATTAATCCTGGAGTATAAGACAAAAGACGTTGTTATAGATGGTTTGAAGTTTAGTTTGTTGAATATTCTACATCAAGCCAAACTGATATATCAAAACACATGGGATAATAATGTGACAACGCTTCAAATACCGTCTGAAGTAGAATACGAAGGCGAGAAATATACAGTTACCAGTGTTAACCAGAGTGTATTTTCTAAGAATTCAAGCATCACCAAAATTATTATACCGAAAACCGTCAAGAACACTGATTTTGGCAGTAATGAGGAATTTAAATACAATCCATTTGTAGATTGCTTTTCAGTGGAATCAATAGAGGTTGAGGAAGGGAATCCTGCGATTTGTTCTGTTGACGGTGTGCTTTTCAATAAGGACACGACAACTCTTATAGGTTATCCTGCGGGGGCTACTCGAGAGTTGTACACCGTGCCTGCCAGCGTGAAGACTGCGGGAGATGGGGCTTTTTTTAATAGCAAGTACCTGAAAAAAATAGTATTGCCCGACAACATCGAAACACTAGGCTATAGTTTATTTGCAAGTAGCAAAAGCTTAGAAGAAGTCACTCTTCCGTCAAGCATCAAAGAATTGTCAATTTACCTTTTTAAGGATTGTACAAAACTGAAATCTGTCATTATTCCAGAAGGAGTAACCACCATTGGCTATTCTGCTTTCGAAGGATGCAGCAGATTGGAGTCCATCTCATTGCCAGAAAGCATCAATTTCATCGATTTTTTTGCTTTTGGATCTCTTTCCAACCTTAAAAATGTATACTGCCAGGCAAAGATAGTACCCAATACAAGCCAAAATGTTTTTGGCAACGTTAACCTTTCTAAGGTAACCCTCCATGTTCCTGCAGCATCCATCAGCGCATATCAAGCTACAGAGCCTTGGAAAAACTTCAAAGAAATCGTAGAACTGCCAGATCAAGACAATTACCACCCGTTTGTCGAAAACGGTAAGGAATGGACAATGGCTTATTTAGGAACCGTTAGTCCTGAGTATCAACACACTTTCAGTTATCAACAGATTAAACTTGGCTCTACGATAGAGGTAGATGGCATGACGTTCAAGCAAATAGTCAGTTCGAGCTGGCAATATGACCAAGATGGCCCAAGCAATTGGAAAGAAACCAATGAGTATGTGGGTGAGGCAGACGGAAAGGTGTATCTCTATAACCAGCAGACGAAGAATACTATTCAAGTTATGGATTTCACATTAAAGGTTGGTGACACCTATCGCCAAACGCTTACTAGTGACCCGAATGACGGCTACTGGGACTTTGTCGTAACGGCCGTGAAAGACACCGTGATAGCTACCTCTGTTGATAAGACGCCACGCAAATGCCTGTATCTAAGTTGGTCTGATTCAAAGAAAACTGACGATGTGTGGATTGAAGGTATTGGCTCACTCTATGGAGGTGTACAAGGAGCCTACGGGCGGATGAAGACTGGTGCCATATCGATGTTACGCATCTGTAAGGCAGACGAGCAAACGCTGTATGAAGCTTACCATCCTTTCTTGAAAGAAGGAAAGACGTGGAACTATCAAGAGTATTATCACAACTTATGGGATGATGAGCAATGGACGAAGGATGTCTCGTATGTCATCAACGGCACCACAGAGATAGACGGCAAGTCATATTATAAAATGTATCGCATAAGCGAAGAGGGCAGTGAATACTATTGCGCTCTTCGTGAGGAAGACAGAAAGGTGTGGCAGTATACCAGTGATGGCGACCAGTTGCTCTATGATTTCGGTATGTCTATCGGTGACAGCTATATGCTTTCAGACGAACCTATTCGCTATCAGCTTACTGACATCAAACCCATGCGGTTCCAATATTATCAACTTCTCAATGTGTTACATTATGACGTATCAGAGCAATATGATCCTACAGAGCCTTACGAGTACATTTGTCCTGAACAAATTGTCGAGGGTGTGGGTTGTAGAAAAGGCTGGAACATCATGGAACTATACGCCCTAGTGCCCTCAAATGGCATTCTCCATGGAGAAAACTTCTTATCCTGCTATGAAGACGGAAAGTGTATCTTCACAGCTGATGATTTCAACTTATACGAAACGCAGACAAAAGAGATAGAAGTTATAAACGATAACAAGGTAGAAAACAAGAAAGGAATCTACAACCTTCAGGGTCAGCGAATCCGTCACTTGCAGAAGGGATTGAATATCGTTAACGGAAGAAAGGTTCATGTAAAGTAATAGCATTGAAATGAAGAAGAAAAACAGATTATCAATAGCAAGGAAATAATTTGTGGTTTTCTAAATAAATTTGTATCTTTGCAGCGAATAAATCATGAGAAGATGAAAATACAGATTATCAATGGACCCAACCTGAACCTGCTGGGGGTTCGTGAGCCTGGCATCTATGGCAGCGAGTCGTTTGAAGTATTCCTGCCTAAACTGCAGGAGAGATACCCTGACATTGAGATAGATTACTATCAAAGCAATGTGGAGGGCGAACTGATCAATAAGATGCAGGAGGTAGGCTTTACTTGCGATGGCATCGTGCTGAATGCGGGCGCCTATACGCATACATCAGTAGCACTGCACGACTGTATCCGCTCACTAAAATGTCCTGTGATAGAGGTGCATATCTCTAACGTACACCAGCGTGAGGAGTTCCGCCATAAGTCCATGATTTCTGCTGCCTGCAAGGGTGTGATTTGTGGATTTGGACTGGATAGCTATCGCCTTGCAATAGAGGCACTACGCCCATGACGCTAGATACTTATATCCTGACACATATAGAGCCAGAACCCGAATACTTGTATCGTCTGTGGCGCGCCACCAACATCTATATGCTGCACGGACGCATGGCCAGCGGACACCTGCAGGGACGACTGCTGAAGATGCTGGTACATATGATACGCCCCAAGCGTATCCTGGAAGTGGGTACATTCAGTGGCTATAGCGCACTCTGCATGGCAGAGGGACTGGAGGAAGGCGGCAAGGTCTATACCTTCGAAATCAACGACGAACAGGAAGACTTTACAAGACCGTGGATAGAGGGGTCACCAATGGCAGACAAGGTGGAGTTCATCATCGGCGATGCCATTAAAGAGGCACCAAAACTGGGATTGGAATTCGACATGGCCTTCATCGACGGTGACAAGCGCACCTATGTAGAGACCTACGAGATGGTGCTCAAGATACTGCGTCCAGGCGGATTCATCCTGGCAGACAACACACTGTGGGACGGACACGTAACTGACCCAGCCTACGACCGCGACCACCAGACACTGGGCATTCGCCGCTTTAACGACCACATAGCGCAGGACACAAGAGTGGAACAGGTTATCCTGCCCCTGCGCGACGGACTGACACTTATTAGGAAAATAGCCCCCTAAGTTAGGGGGTTGGGGGTCTGAACAGGCGCAGACTCCCATCACAGAATATAAACAATTATGGTCTGGTAAACGCTTGTTCAGACCCCCACTCCCCCTAACTTAGGGGGCTCAAAATATGCAAGAAACAAGACAAAACAAGATTGCACGCCTGCTACAGAAAGAGCTAAGTGTGATATTCCAGGAGCAGACTCGCGCCATGCATGGCGTAATGGTCAGCGTAACGAGAGTGAAGATTTCGCCAGACCTAAGCATCTGCACAGCTTATCTGAGCATCTTCCCCTCAGAGAAGGGTGAGGAATTGCTACAGAATATTGAGAAGAGCAGTCAGCAGATACGTTATGCATTGGGCCAGCGCGTACGCCATCAGTTGCGTATCGTACCAGAGTTGCGCTTCTTTATCGACGACTCGCTGGACTATATCGAACGTATCGACGAACTGCTCAAGAAATAAAAAGGAAAAGTGAAATATTTCTTGCTTAGGCAAGCGTACTAAAGAAACGATTAGCTACCGCATGAACTTTCCATTTTACATCGCTCGTCGATATCTCTTCTCTAAGAAATCCACAAATGCCATTAATATCATCAGTGGCATCTCTGTGCTTGGTGTCGCTGTGGCCACAATGGCAATGGTGGTGACACTGAGTGTGTTCAACGGTTTCAGTGATCTGGTAGCTTCATTTTTCACAGCCTTTGACCCACAACTGAAGATTGTGCCAGTAGAAGGAAAGACAGTTGCTGCCGACGACCCTGCCCTGAAAAAGATAAAAACACTGGATGAGGTGGCTGTGGCCACGGAGTGCGTAGAGGATCAGGCAATGGCAGTCTATCATGGTAGGCAGGCAATGATTCATGTGAAGGGTGTGGAGGATAACTTCGACCAACTGACGCATATCAACAGGATTCTCTATGGCGACGGTACTTTTGAGCTGCATGCAGCTGACCTGCATTATGGTGTGCCAGGCATACAACTGGCCGACCAACTGGGCATGGGTATCAACTACACAGAACCTCTACAGATCTATGCGCCACGACGCGAGGGGCAGCTGGACATGAGTGATCCTACCGACGGTTTTGTTCAAGATGAACTCTATTCGCCAGGTGTTGTATTTGAGGTGATGCAGGCTAAATATGACCGCAACTACATCTTGACGAGCATAGGCTTCGCCCGTCGCATCTTCGACCAGCAGGGCATGATATCCTCATTGGAACTGCGCCTGAAACAAGGTTGTGATTTCGAGGCGGTAAAAGAGAATATCAAGGAGATAGCAGGCGAGAAGTATCAGGTAATGGATCGCTACGAGCAGCAGGACGACACCTTCCGCATCATGAAGATAGAAAAGCTCATTGCCTATATCTTCCTGACCTTTATCCTGATGGTGGCATGCTTTAATATCATCGGTTCGCTATCTATGCTGATTATCGATAAGAAGGACGACGTGGTGACGCTGCGCAACCTGGGTGCTACAGACCGTCAGATTACACAGGTATTCCTGTTTGAGGGACGTATTATCTCGGCCATCGGTGCCATCATAGGTATCCTGATAGGTTTATTGCTCTGCTGGATACAACAGACATTCGGCATCATCTCACTGGGCAGCAGTGAGGGCGCATTTGTCATCAATGCCTATCCGGTGAGCGTACATCCACTGGATATCATCATCATATTTATTACAGTATTGGCTGTGGGATTCCTGAGTGTATGGTATCCCGTGCATTATTTTTCAAAGAGGCTATTATCCTAAGGTGATATTCTCCACCTCAACGGGTTCGTGGAGGAATATCTGGGCTTGTTCCTTGAATTTATCAGGATTCTCGGTGGTGAGGTAATGGGTGGTGCTACCCTTAGAACACTGTCGTTCCATCTCAGGATGGCGCTCAAGGTACGACTTCAAACTCTCGGCCACATACTCACCCTGAGGCACAACCATCACACCTGCTGGCAGATACTTCAAAATCTTTGGCATCAGCAGGGGATAATGCGTGCAACCAAGGATGATGGCATCTATCTGCGGATCTAGAGCCATAATCTGGTCGATACGCTTCTTTACAAAATAATCAGCGCCTGGCGAATCGGCCTCGTTGTATTCCACCAATGGCACCCAGAACGGACAAGCCACGCCCGAGACCTGAACATCAGGGTAGAGCTTCTTGATTTCCAGGTTATAACTCTCACTCTTAATCGTTCCTTCGGTTGCCAAAACACCTACATGACGACTCTCTGTGAGCGAGCCAATAACCTCAGCCGTAGGACGAATCACGCCCAACACGCGGCGGTCCTTGTCCCATTGGGGCAGGTCAACCTGCTGGATGGTGCGGAGAGCCTTGGCAGAAGCAGTGTTACAGCCCAGGATAACCAGATGGCATCCCATCTCAAAGAGACGCTGCACAGCCTGGCGGGTGAACTCATAAACCACATCGAAGGAACGCGGTCCGTAAGGGGCACGGGCATTATCACCCAGATACAGATAATCGTATTCGGGCAACAACTGACGGATGCCATCCAAGATAGTCAGTCCGCCATATCCGCTGTCAAAGACACCTATGGGACCTGGAGCCTGCGAGAGTTTCATCGATTCAGTTTCTTAACAACAAGTTCATTGACATCGACACCCATTGCCGGCTCGATAAACGGACAGGCATTGGCATCGGTATTGATAACAAGGACCAATCCCTGCTCACGGGCAATCGTAGCAATAGCTTCATTCAAATGAATACGAAGGGGGGCCATCAGCTGGGCCTCTGTATCTGTCAACTCCCTCTGCAACTGCTGCTTGAAATCAATATTTTTCTGCATCATCTCCTGAAGCTCTGTCTGACGCTTCAAGAGGATGGTACGTGGAAAGTCCTTCTGCCCTTCCAGAAAATCCTCGTACTTACGGTTGAACTCATCCTCCACACGCTGCATCTCAGCATTAAAGGCACTGCGCAGGGAGTCCATACGCATCTGTACGGTGGCATATTCCTTCATTGACTTCAACGCCAGGTCATAACTCAGATAACCAAACTTCAACGCTGGCGCATTGTCCTGTGCCTGTGCTGCCATGGCGATACAGGCAAATATCACTAAGAGAAATTTTTTCATACCTTATTATAAACAGTCTAATGATTCAGCCGCAAAATTAGGCATATTTTCCCAAATAACGAAATGATTTAGCGTTTTTATCAATTATTAATCGTATCTTTGCACAGGAAATAAAACTAAGCAGATGAAAGCATTAAGTCCATTAATCGTATTCCTGGTGCTCTATCTGGTCACAAGTATCGTTGCTCAGGATTTTTATAAAGTACCTATCGCCGTAGCCTTCCTCGTCAGTTCCGTCTATTCCCTGCTCACGGTGAAAGGCACGATGAATGAGCGTATCAATATCTTTGCGAAGGGAGCGGGCAA
>CAMOGP010000121.1 GCA_946614175.1 uncultured Prevotella sp.
ACAAATAAAGAACTTATCAGTAAACGTTTCATATCTTATTCATTATTTATTTACAGGAATTACATAAAATTGTCGATTGGGACAGAAATCTATCATCCACTGATCTATGATGATGCGGTCATCGAGGGCTTTTATCTTCAACGTATGCGGACCCTTGGTCAGATGATCAGGCGTCTTATTCAACGACTGTCCCCGCAAGACGTTCTGTTTCCAGCGTTCTGAGCGATAAGGTGTCTTCAGCGAGATAACGACGGGCTCCTGATCATCAAACGTCACCTGATAACGCAGGTCGCCACGATTGCTGGGCTGGGTGGGTATCATCGCGGTATAGAGAACGGCCTCGCCCTCGGATGGGCTATCGAAATCGTACATAAGTGCAGCATCTTTTGGTAGAGCTACGGCATTCATCGAGTGTCCCAGCATGGAAACTACAGACACGCCATTTGAGGCTGTCTGGTAGTCGCAGGCATTGCGGGCTATCAGGCGTCCTATGGAAGGATGCTGTGGGAACCGGGTATGCACCTTTCCAAATACGGGCAGGTCGCGAGGGGCTGCCGACATCAGGCCACGCCATTTGCCGCCATTCATGGCATTATAGCGCTCTGTCAACTGTTGTATTTCCTCGTAAGCCTTCAGGCTTTCAGACTCATTAGCCAACATCTTCCGGGTCATTGCCGCAGCAGCATGAACGGGATAGAGCACATGGGCGAAATAAGCATCCTGACGTCCCTTCATCACCAACGGACACCATGTATCAACGACAGCCTCTATACGGGCAAAGGCTTCCATGCGCTCATAGCCCTCCTGCAAGGAAAACTCCGTATAACCAGGTACCGACTTTCCTCCTGGATATTTTTTCTTATCGAGCTCTACCTGGGTCCAGCCCATAAACTCAGGCTTACGGATAGCATTGAGACGACAGAACTCTTTCATGGCCGGGAAGATGGACTTACCTACCAGTGCGCCAAATTGGGTACAAAGCCAACGCTGCAAATGCTGCTCGAGTGGAGCGCTATTAATATCCCATGCCAAATCCAGAAACAGCTCCAAATCATACGCCGCCACCTTCGGATCATGCACATTGGCAATCCAAAGCTTACGACAGTTGTGGTCATAGGCCGTACGCATCTCGTGATAGATAAGTCCGGGCTGGGTGGTAGTCAGCCACAAGTAATCATGGGGACGTCCCCAATAAGAGAGATGATAATAGACGCCTCCCCCACCCCTGCGTGTCTGCTGGTTGGCATCAGGCAGGCGTGTCAAGTAACCATAGTTATCGTCGCACCACATCAGCGTGACGTCATCGGGCACACGCAGTCCGCTCTCCATAATCTCGAGCACCTCCTTATAAGGAATAAAGACCTGAGGCACCTGCTCCACATTCTTACTGTAGTATTGCCGGATAAGTTGGCGCTGGTCGTCGATGACCTGCTGAAGAGCCGCAAGTTGTTCCTGTTTGGTCTTCACACCTTCCATCGCCCCATCGTGGATGCCACGCATGCCTATGGTGAAGAGTTTCTCTGAACCTTTCACCTCCTTCAGGCGTTCTATCCAATACTGTTGTACCTGCCGGCGATTGGTGATATAGTTATACGAGCCACGGGTATCACGGTTCCACTCTGCCACATTGTTTCTGAGCAAAGGTTCGCAATGGGAAGAACCTACAACAATACCAAACGAGTCTGCCATCTCACGATTACCAGGTACGGTAAAGAAGCCTGGCGTCCCTTCGTGCATAGCAGGCCAGAGGGTATTGGCACGCAGACGCAACATCAGTTCAAAGAGTCGACGATAGGTCTGCGGTCCCATCTTATCCTTAGACCACCGGCGCAGACTCCAGTCCTCATCATTAATGAAGATGCCTCGATAAGCCACAGAAGGTGTATGCTCTATACAGAAGGTGTCGGCCACAGAGATAGGAGTAGATCGGGAATAGGGACGCACATCACCCCACCACACCCAAGGAGAGACACCTGCCATACGCGATAGTTCCAACAGCCCATAGGCTGTGCCGCGGGCATTGTGTCCCTCGACAACGAGTTGACCTTTCTGCACACTCAAGCGGAAGCCATCATCGCTGCCCTTGCCCTGAATGATACGGATGGCGGCCTCACGAGACGCAACAGGTTTCATGCCTGTCACCAGTTGCATATCATCACAAAACATCCGTAGGGCTTGCTTCACAACAGGGTCCACCCTGCCTGCCAGTTGGTAACTGACAGGATGCCGCCCGTCGAACCACGTCACATTGGAGGCCATCGACGTGAGGCTTGCCCCAAGGAAAAGGATTGTTAGCAGTCTGTGTCTCATCTTACTATTGAAGTATTGTTCCTGTCAGGGAATAACGGTGACCTGCCTGCTCTATCACAAGACGCCCGTTGACGATATGCTTAAAGGGGGTGCTGCTGCCAGCCACAGACTCACGGATGGCTTCCACACCAGAGGTAACGAGATTGCCGGCCTCCAGTTTGATGCAGTCATAGAGAATGCCATTCTTGCCACCTGTGTTACTGGTCTGGAAGGTGATGAGGTTAGTGCCTACCTTCAGATCGGTGCAGGGGAAGTCAACGGTATAGAGATAATGGCGGCCGCTGTTCACGGCACTGCGATAGACTGAGGCATCCTTATAGCCTGGCTTCCACGTGGCTTTCACCGTACCGTTGACTTTCACGGCAACGGTGGCTTTCTCGCTGGCACATCCTGCGATAGAAGCCGTGAGATAAGCACGTCCGGAGGGGCGCTCATCCACAGTGAACTTCACCGTCCATGTGCCGTCTTTGGTCTGGGCATAATACCAGTCGGTATTCTCCTTGCTCTCGCCTATGGTATAGGTCAGCGTCTGAGGCACCTGTTCCCAAAGGCCATACTGGCGAAGGGCATCGCTGAAACAGAACTCGCTGCTGCGACGGTCGTTATGACCAATCATCCACAGCATCTCGCTATATTTCTTGGGTGTCCACGAGATAGTGCCCAGATCATTGTTGCCTGCACTGACGGTAATGCCATCCTGCTCCAGCATATCGGTCACCTCGCCAGCCTTTGCATAGGCAAAGAGGTTATAGTCACCAGGACGTACATGCTTCAGTTCAAAGTCGCCATGCTCGTCGGTCAGGGTCCAGAACTGATAACCGTGCATCATTGTCAGGGGATCTTTTCCCTTTTCCTGAGCCAGAATAATACGCACGCTGTCGTTGCGCTGGCCTGTGGTCACATTCAGATGACCACGCACCGTGCCGCGCTCACGGGGATAGAAGTCGTTCTCAAACCATTGGTAGGGCCAGGCCTCAACCTCCTTTGTCCACTGGTTGCGGGCACTCTTCACAGGATCCTTACTATAGGTGGTGAAGATAAGGAAAGGACCGTAGAGTTTCTTTTCGCCTTCGTTCAGCACCATAGCCTGTCCACCAAAGTGCTCGCCTTGCAACATCTGGATGGTGATAGGCGACTTACTGGTGGCATGGACGGTGAGTTCCTGACGCTCGCAGCCACCATTAATCCATTCGTAGCTCACGGGGATATTATAGAGGCCATAGTAGTTGTTGCTCATTCCACACAGTCCGTGCAGGGTATCGCGCTCTATATAGTTAGCCCAGTTATATTTGGTATAGACACTACCATCACTCAGATAATAGGTAGCGTCCTGAATAGTATTCTCTTCCTTTTCGGCTGTAGCCATCTCGCTGTTCGAGGGGATACGTCCGTTCATGCGCCAATCTACGTAGCCATTGAGCATATTGTCGCTCAGGCGAGCGCAGACACGTGCCTCTTTAATTGGCTCGTTAGCAGAGGTTGCAGTACCCGTAGCAATGACATACGAATAAAGGCCGGGTACACCTTTACGCATGATAAAACCTTGTTCAAATATGGTGTTGCCGGAGGTGGCGCTATAGAGCACCTCACAATGTTCGGCTGTATTCTTGATAACAGTCACCTTCGAGGGACTGAGACCTTTGTTGCCTTCGGATGTGGTATAGTCGAAATAGATACCATTACTCGACAGGAACTCTGTACCCTTACGCTGCAGGGAACTGACACGCCCGTTGCTGTTAATGGTTATGTTCCAAGTGCCGTCAGACATCTTGGTTGTCATGCCGCTGACTGTCATCGTCACATCACCATCGGCTGCCATAGCACCCAACGAAAAAAGAAAAGCAGATAATGATAGTAGTAGTTTGGTCATAAGTTTTAATAAAAAGCCACGAATTTCGCGGGTTTTGTATCCAACGAAATTCGTGGCCGTATTGTTATATTTGAATTACTTTACCTGTACACCAACAGCATTGAAGGTACCTGCAGCAGTCTGGATCAGGATGCGACCATCCTTAGCCACCTTACGAGCTGCAACCTTCTTAGCGTCCTTCACCTCGCTGATGCCATCGGGATCCTCAGGAGCATCGGTAGAAGCGTAGATCATGATAACGTCAACACCCTGGTTCTCATTACCACTGGCCTTCAGAGTGATGTCTGTAGCCTCGGTAATGGTCAGGAGGTCTGACTCAATATCATTCCAGTTGTCAGCAGTAGCAACGAGGTGAATCTCATTCTCTTCACCCTCGCCCTTGGTCAGCACACAGTCATAACCACCAGACTTGCTGGTATAGTCAGCAGTGATAGCGCGTACCTTGTAAGTACCAGGCTGCAGGGTCACGAGTTTCAAATCCTCTGTAAAATAAGCTGCCTTACCCATAGAAGAACGGATAGCGGCATTGCTACTTGTGCAGAGAGCAGCATTGGGAAGATCCTCACCCTCAGAAAGGAATACACAACCCTCGAAAGCGGTCTTCTTATAGTTGATAACGAAAGTGGTGTCACCCTTCAGGTCGAAAGAAGCCTCGAAAGGATTACCCTTTGTACCATAGGTATAAACATTACCCTGTTCGTCAGCAAGCCAGTAAGGATAGTAAGCCTTTACAGTAGAACTGGTGATACCCTCAGTCTCAGCAACGAGTTCCTTCAGGATTGTCGTTTTTTCATCTTCTGTGTAACCAGCCACTACATTGTACTTGCAAGGCTTCTTCTCAACACCCTCTTCAATGGTGATAGACTTCATCAGACAGTTGTTGAAGAAGAATCTAACATCTCCGTCTGTCAGCACCTCAAACTTATAGTTAGCATAAGATGAGCCCAACCAGATAGAGTCCTTAATACCATTGGAAGATTCCAAACCGTCAGGAGCAATAGCAGCACCATCCATAGCCTGAATATTTGTTGGCTTATCGGCGTTACCCTTCGTAGCACGGTTTGCGTTAAATGTAATAACATCACCAGCCTTACAATCGGGGATAATCATATACTGGTTCTTACCATTGAAAGCAATAAGGTCTTTGTATGAGCCCTCTGTGTCACCCACATAGAATGCCTTGTTACCAAACTTGAACATCAAATCTTCAGTCATAGGCAGAGCCGTTCCGTCAGGCAACAGGATCTCCTCATAATTGCGAGCGGGCACATAGAAACGGTGAGTGGTGGCACCATTCTTCTGAATGTCCATATACTTGGTGGCATCTTCATTCTCTGCACCTGCAACATTGGCAGAACCTTCAGTAACAATCTGAGCAGCAGACTCTGCATCAATCGTAAACGTCCATGACATCTTACGCTCAGCACCACGAGTCTTGAAATTCAGTTTGTAGCCACCCTCAGCAGCGAGTTCTGCACCATCAACCTTCACTGAGGTGATCTTCAAGGTATATTCTGTGCCTGGCTCCAACTCAAATTCACCAAGGTCGAATGTTACACCAGAAGCGAAAGAACCTTCAATTTCATCGAAATCAACGTCATTGAAAGCACCAGCCAGCACGAAGTTCGTAGCAGTAGGATCCTCAATTCCTGTAACATCAGGGAATGTCACAGTAATCTTACCTGTTGTGGGATTCAGCTTAGCACCATCCTTGATACTAAACTTGATATCTCCCAACACTACCTGAGCCATAGCGCTCATGCAGCAGAAAAATGCCATAAAGGCAAGCGTAGAAATTTTTCTCATTAGTACTTATGTTTAGTTAGATATATATCCGTAGTTTGGTAGAATCCACAGTGTGCGTACACCACAGAAGCGTTGCAAAGGTACATAAATTTCCATTAGCTTATTATAAAACAGTTCAAATTTTAAAAGATTTAACATTCTGCAATCTCAACTTTATTATAAAAAGGTGTACCTTTGCAAACAAAAGCGACAGGAATACTACATTAAAAACTAACGATAAATATGAAAAGAATCAAACTACAAACATTGACCCTATTGTCTTTGACGGCACTTAGCATCCAGGCACAACACACGCCTGCGAGCCAGATGGAGAAATTGGATCGCGGACTCATCGTCATCCCGTCAACAAGTACAAAACATTTGATATCGTGGCGTATGCTGGGCACAGATAATGAGGACATCACCCGTTTCGACATCTTGCGCAACGGCACTGCCATCGCCAAGGATGTCTATGCAACTTGCTACGAGACAACGGGTGGCAACGCCAGTTCTGAATACCGGGTGGTGACAAAAGTGAACGGCGAGGCTGTTGACACTTCCAATATCGTGAAGCCCTGGGCCAAGAACTATCTCCCGCTGACGTTAGACCGTCCTGCCACGGGAGCCTTAGGCGGCACTTACGCACCCAACGACTGTTCGGTGGGCGATGTGGATGGCGACGGACAATATGAGATATTCGTGAAATGGGACCCAAGTAACTCTAAAGATAACTCCCAGGGCGGCAAGACGGATAATGTCTATATCGACTGCTACAAGCTGGACGGCACCAAACTGTGGCGCATTGACTTGGGGGTAAATATCCGCGCGGGTGCGCACTACACACAGTTCCAGGTATATGACTACGACGGCGACGGCAAGGCGGAGCTGATGTGCAAGACGGCACCCGGTTCAAAAGACGGCAAAGGGCTTTACGTGAATCAGGCGGCTACCGACGAGAAGATAAAGGCGGCATCAAACACAAAAGACTGGCGCAACAGCGATGGCCGCATTGACGGCGGACAGGAATATCTGACCGTGTTCAACGGCCTTACAGGAGAAGCCATCCACACCATTGCCTACTACCCTACCCGCAATGCGAAAGCCGAACTGAGCGAGGCCACGGGCTCGTTCAACTGGGATGACCGTTCGGGCAAGACTGATAAGGCCAGCTATGGCAACCGCGGCGAGCGCTATCTGGCGGCCGTG
>CAMOGP010000122.1 GCA_946614175.1 uncultured Prevotella sp.
CGGCAAAACGCCGGGCTCACTTCATAAAGAAAACTTCCGATTACTTGATTACCTTCTTGCCGTTGATGATATAGACACCATGCTGCAGGGTGTTGAAGTCTGTACCACAGTAGCGACCATCGAGGGTGTAGATGCGGGTAGGCTGAACAGCAGCGGCGGGAGCGGCAGAGATACCCGTGAGTACTTTCTGGTCCATTACCAACACTTCGTCGAGGAAGAAGCGCTTCACGGGAGTGAACACCAAGCGGACATCGCCCGTGCCAGAGATGGTGGCCGTGAACGTGGTCCACTGACTGCTGGTCATCGTGAACTCAGAAGGTGATATGGATACGTTGTCGCCAATGACCGAGAGCTGCAGCGAGGTGGCATCATTGCCCCATCCGGCTGCATTGAAGGTGAGTACATGTGTGTCGTTTTGGAGCGTGAAGGCAGGCGATGTGGCAACACCGCTCTTCTTGGAGCTGCCAAAGCGGGCACACTGGTAACCGCCATAGGAAGCATCAGCCTCCCAGCCATCATTGTCGGCATTGAATGTGGAGTTGGCCACAGAGGTGCCCCAATTGCCATCGTTGGCACCTGTACCCTTGCAATCGTTGAATGACTCATAGAACACTGTGCCTGCAGGAATCTCGTGTATTTGGTCATTATTATTAGTGCTGGTGTAGGATGCCACATAATTGAAGGAGATGGTGCCGTCGGCATTCTGCGTGATATTCTCTACGGAAGAGTCAATCCAGTAGGTGCCGTTGGTATTCTTAGTAAAGAACTGGGCTGCCTTCTTGGAAATATCATCATAGGTCTTGAAATCCATATTAAAGGATGTTACGTCAGACAGAGGGAAGGCATCGTTCTCTTCGGTGAAATAGGTCTCACCCTTATATGTCTCCTTCTGACAGCGGCCGTCGGCAGGCACAACCACCATGCGCTGATGATTAGGATCATCGTTGGGACCATTTTGATACCAGATTCTCTTGTCATAGTCGCAGTGCAGAATGAGCAGGCCAGCATCATAAAGAGAGGCATCCCACCCCACCAACTGGCGGTTCTCCAGCATCAGAAACTCGTTTCTGTTGGCTTTGTTATAGATGATATAGCTTTTGCCGCCATCCTGTAGCGCCTTCATATTCTCTACCTGCACATCGTTGGCATCCAACTCAATGGGGTCAAGCCATCCTGCCATCCACATCTCATAGCTGGTATAGCCGGCCGGCTGATAGCCATCACCATTATAGGAACCGCCACCCATCAGGTCCCAATAGCCCATGCCCTGACCACCGCTGTAGTCAACATCATAGAAGTCGGGGTAGCCCAGGCAATGAGAGAACTCATGGCAGATGGTGCCCAGACCGTCGATTTCCCGATAGCCATTGAGCTCGGGGCCACATGCGTAATTATCGACCTTGAGATTCTGAGCTACTGTAACAGCACTGGTTTCAACGCCATAAGACAAAGAATACGCATGGGGCCAGATGGTATTCTCTGCGCCACCGTCGGCCTCGCCCATACCGGCATAAATCACATAGACCTGATCCACCTCGCCATCGTTGTTCCAGTCGTACTGTTTCCAATCTGTCACCTCGTTTTTTGCCAAGATGACAGCCTCGGAAACCATCTGTTCAGGATGCTGGTCGTAGCCTTCAGAGTCGTTTTCTCCATAATAGTCGGCATTCTTGCTGACAGTTACAGGACCTATGATATCAAAATCCAACTCGAACTTACCGCGGCTCTGAGCCTTGAAATAGTCGGCAATAGAACCTACAAATGGGCCTTCAGAGAATCCCTCTTCATTAGCAATACGGGTGTATAGTGCATTGGTGTGTGCTGCCTGGAAAGTCTTATCCTGGAAATTAACAAGGATAATCAGACCTTTTTTCTTGCCTGTATAATGGGTGGCAGCGTCTGTTGGCAGACGACGGACACGTCGGGCATTTTCCTGCTGTCTGAGCGATCGGGCACGCTTTAGTGTGACCTGAGCATCGATGGCCTGATAGAAGTCGCCTCTCAAGGTATAGGTCTTACCGTCATCACCCTTCCAAAAGTGACCGAACTCGTCGCCTACGAGCACAGCTTTAACTTCGGTGCCGTCGGCTAACTGCAGCGTTTTCTGTTGTGCTCGCTTTGCCGGAACAGCTATTGCCGACAGGGAAATCATTCCCGCGGCAATTGTCATCAATAGTTTACTAATCATTCTTTCTTTGTAATATAATATATTGGGTTAACAAACATCGACATAAAGACCGTAAAAAAAATACAAACATTTCTATAAAACAGCCAAATAATGTTCTATAAAAGAACGCCTATAGCCACCAGAAGACCATAAATAAAGATGTTGCGAGCCGTAGCGCCCAAACATTGATTTAGCTGTTTTCCTTTCCAGATGCGTTTCATCTTCAGGTAGGTAAGCACATGCAGAACCAGATAGACAAACGGCAGGAGGAATGCCCACCAGCGACCGTTGAAGGCAAAGACGATACCCATAAGGCAGGCCACAATGCCTACCATCAGATAGAGCATGATAGCCGACTGCTCGCCAATATGGACCACCAGTGTATTCTTACCTGCCACCTTGTCTGTGTCGCGGTCGCGGAAATTGTTGACCAGTAGCAGACCGTCAATGACAATGCCGCATGCCAGCGAGGCCGTGAGGACCTCAACGGTGGTGGTGTGCAACTGAATATAATAGGTGATGCTGACGGGTATCAGTCCGAAGAACACCAGCACCAGGAGGTCGCCCAGTCCGATATAAGAGAGGTGGGTGGTATAGAGAAAGCAGAACACGACGCAGAGGATGCCGATAAGCACCATCTCGAGTCCGCCAAACCATACCAGCGGCAAGCCGACGAGGCAAGCCAGGACGGTGGTAGCAGCAATGGCATGGCGCATCCGCTCGATGCTCACCCACCCTTGCGTGCAGGCTCGCTCGGGACCAAGGCGGGTCTCGCGGTCGTCGGTACCCTTTGCATAGTCCACGAAGTCATTGATGAAATTGGCATCTATCTGCATGATAAAAGCAAAGAGCAGGCAGAGGGCGGCAGCCCACCAGTTGAACACATCGCCAGCATACAGTTGGGCATCTTTCCAAGCCAGCGACAAACCAATTATCACGGGTACGGCTGCACCTGTCAGCGTCTTTGGTCTTGCGGCCAGAAACCATGCCTTAAAGGAGTCTTTCTTTACATCCATCTCATTTTTTTTCTGAAAACGCTTGCAAAAGTAAATAAAATCTTGTATATTTGCAAACCAAACCTTGAAAAAGTTATGATAAAAAACACTGCCAGTCTTGACCTCGTAGAGTTTATTGAGACGCAGATACTGCCCCAATATGCAAGTTTCGACCGTGCTCACAACATGGAGCATGTGACGCGCGTGATACGCCGCTCTCTGGAGTTAGCCAACCGTACCGGTGCCGATATCGATATGGTCTATACCATTGCTGCCTATCACGACGTAGGCATGTCGGGACCGCGTGCCGTTCATCATATCACGGGCGGCAAGATTCTGCAAAGCGATGCCCGTCTGAAAAAATGGTTCTCGGCAGAGCAGATTAAGATTATGAAGGAGGCTATCGAGGATCACCGGGCCTCGGCCTCGCGAGCTCCTCGCAGCCTGTACGGAAAAATTGTGGCCGAGGCAGACCGTGATATCGTGCCCGAGGTGGTGTTTCAGCGCACGGTGCAGTTTGGACTGGCCAACTATCCTGAGCTGGACAAAGAGCACCACTGGCTGCGCTTCAAAGAACACATGGACCAAAAATACTCGGTCAATGGCTATATACGCCTATGGATACCGGGATCACCTAATGAAGAGAAACTGACGGAACTGCGCAACATCATTGCAAACACGCCCATGCTGCGCGAGAGGTTCAATCACTATTACGAATTAGAAACTAAATCCGAAGAAGTATGACAAACAAGGAATTGATGCGACGAGCCATCGAACTCTCCAAGATGAGTGTCCAGAATGGCGGAGGTCCCTTCGGGGCCGTGATAGCCTGTAACGGCAAGATTGTTGCCGAAGGGTCAAACTGCGTAACGATAGACTGCGACCCGACGGCCCATGCCGAGGTGTCAACCATACGAAAGGCCTGCAAAGCCCTGAAAACGTTTGATCTGAGCGGATGCGAGATATACACCTCGTGTGAGCCTTGTCCGATGTGCTTTGGCGCTATCTACTGGGCACACCTAGACAAGATTTACATGGGCAACGACCGCAAGGATGCAGCTAAGATAGGGTTTGATGATGACTTCATCTACGAGGAGATAGCCCTCCCTGCCGACAGGCGCAACAAGCCTTCGGAAATCCTGCTGCGCGACGAGGCGCTGGAGGCTTTCCGAATGTGGGAAGAAAAGGAAGATAAGACGGAATACTAAGACAGGTAGAAGTATCCGGCACCTAAGGCGGCCAGCAGCACAATGAAAACGACAAGTTTCAGCATGCAGCTGGCTGCTTTTTTGATGGTATATGCTGCCAGGATGACAACAAGCAGCGCAACGACATAATATATCCAGTTACTAATCATGATGTGTTTTCTTATTTAAACAGTTGACGGAAGGCTGTGGGCACAGGGGTCTCGAACTCCATGGGTTCGCCTGTACGGGGGTGCGAAAAGCACAGGAGCCAGGCATGCAGGCAGAGGCGATGAATAGGGTCGTCGCCATTGCCGTATTTCGTGTCGCCGCAGACGGGATGTCCCATATCGGCAGAATGTACACGAATCTGGTTCTTGCGGCCGGTCTCCAACTTATATTCTACCAGCGAATGTTCGGTGGTGCGGTCCAGCACATGGAAATGGGTGATAGCGAGTTTTCCGCCATTATCTACGGGTGAAGAATAGGTCACGTAGGCCTTGTTATCCTTCAGCCAGTTCTGGATAGTACCCTCGTCCTGCTCCATCTCGCCGCTTACCACGGCAACATAACGACGGTCATAGACAATCTGGTGCCAGTTGTGCTCCAGTATCTGCTCGGTCTCCATATCTTTGGCATAGACCATCAGGCCACTGGTGTCACGGTCCAGACGGTGTACCACATGAGCCGTACATTTCTGGCGGCTCTTCTTGAAGTAATCGTCAAGCACAGACTTGACATTGAGCGAGGAATGGCCTGCTGCCATCGACAGAATACCGATATTTTTCTCAACGACTATGAGCCACTGGTCTTCATAGACAATCTTTACATAGCGACTCTTAAACGACTGCTGGTTGCGCTTAGTCTTGCTCACAGCAACTTTCATGCCTGGTTCAAGCATGAAATCAAACTGTGTGACGGTCTTGCCGTTCACCTTGATGCCGCGCCCCTGGAGTGTGGCCTTGATCTTCGTACGACTCTCCTTGACGTTTTCAAGTAGCCATTCCAACAATGGTTGTTGTGTATTCACCACGTAGTGATCGTATTCACCCATGCGGTTATAGCCAGTATTCATTCTCATTGTTCACAAACAGTATATATATAATTTTTATCAATTCTTTCCGTGGTGGTAAACCATTCTGACTTAACATCTTGCAGTGTTTCCTTCATTCTATCGTTCACACCTTCGCCAGTCAGTTTCAACAGACTCTCTTTCATGGTCCACAGCCGGGTGAATACCAGACTGGGGTTTGCAGCCTGCTGTATCTGCCGCAACTCGTCATCGTTCATCGCATAGCGCGCCACCGGCTCACTATAGCGTCCGATGCTTTCCACGTCGATACCTACAGGTCTGCGACTCAGTACGCAAACGGCAGCCTCCTTGCAATGACTCAGACTGAAATGGAGTTCCGGGTGTCCAACGATGGAAGGTTTTCCGTGTTCTCCATATTCGAAAATAGGATTTTCGGTGATGCCCTCCTGTTCGCGCAACGCCTGTTTCAGCAGCATATAGGCAGCCACACAGAGGCGCTGACCCTGTTCAAACTTAAACTGAAGGGCCTGCTCACGTCTCTGACTGCTGATGCTTTGCAGGGCCAGTTGCAAGTCGAAATCTCCTATATGGTCGTTGATGTATACCTTCATTCGTGTGAAAAGGTACGAAATGGACTCCCGAAGTGCTTCGAGAGCCCATTCTTAAGTATCATGATTGCGGATTATTTATCGTCGCGCTCAATCCAAGCCAGCACATCGCCCTTGCGGACCTTAGCACCCTGTTTGGCGCTCACCTCAACGAGTTTACCACCAAGGGCAGCAGGAATGGGAACAATCTCGCCCCATTTCTCCATAAGGTAGCAGAAGGTCTGTCCTTCCTTGTATTTCTGACCAATGAACGGTTCCAGACAGGGAGCGCACTCACCCTCGCCATTGAACTCATAGAAAATCTGTCCGGCAGAGGGAGCTACCAGGGCATCAGCCTTAGCATGCTTGAAGGCAGAGAGTTCCTCGGCACTCAGTTTTGAACCGAGTTTGGCATCCTTGGCTTTCTGGAGGTCGGCCAGGAACTGCTTCTTAGCCTGACCGCTCTTGAAGGCACGATACTGCTCGGGGTGCATAGCCAGTTCGAAGAGTTCCTCATTGTCCTTACCGTAGTCCCAACCGTTCTCGTCCATCTCCTTCTTAAAGCCGTCGAGGGCATTCTCAAGAAGTGTGTGGGGGTCAACATCTGTAAACTCGCGGTTCTGCTTCTTAGCCAACTCAACGAGCTCGGGGTCGATAGTGCCAGGAATCTTACCTGACTTACCAAGTATCATGCCCCACATAGCGTCGTCCATCATCACGAAGCGACCCTTGCCCTGCTCGATGGTGAGGAGGTTCATCAGGGCGATATTCTTGGTGTACTGAGAGAATGGTGTCACCAATGGGGGATAACCCACGCGTGGCCATACGTACTCTACCTCGTTAAACAACTTCACCAGCATGTCGTCCATGGTCAACTCGGGCTCGCCTTTCTGAACGCGAATCTTGTTGATCATGGTCTGGATGCCACCAAGGTCGGCCATCATGGAGCCCATCATACCACCAGGCAGTCCGCAGCCTAAGAGGAGTGAAGACATGTGCTTGTTGGCAGGATTGATGAAATAACCCAGCCATTCGTCGATAAACTCCTGAGTGAGTGTACGGGCCTGCATGTAGGCGTTCATATTGATTTCGGGCACATCGAAGCCCTCGTTCTTCAGCATTGACTGAACAGAGATGATATCGGGATGAACCTTACCCCATGACAGAGGCTCGATAGCGGTATCGATGATATCAGCACCATTGTT
>CAMOGP010000123.1 GCA_946614175.1 uncultured Prevotella sp.
CAGATGGCGGAATCGGTAGACGCGCTGGTCTCAAACACCAGTGGGGCAACCCGTCCCGGTTCGACCCCGGGTCTGGGTACAAGCTTTAAAAAGCAATCCTCTGTAGGACAAGTTCTTACAGAGGATTTTTCTTTTTTGGAAGTTTCAGTAGTAAAGGAGCTATTGGCGTTTAGGCGTTAGCTTTAATACAATATACTCCGATTGGGTGCCAATACGGTATTTGCCTCCCCAGATGCCAAGACCGCTACTGACGTAATAGTGGGTGTTGCCGCGCTGATAACTTCCCCATGAACACTCGTAGAGCAGATGGGTGATCCATGAGATAGGCCAGATTTGTCCCTCGTGGGTATGTCCGCTGAATTGGAAGTCAATACCTGTTTGCTCGGCTTGCTCCAGATGATAGGGCTGATGATCCAGCAGAATCTGATATTTCGTGCTATCAGCTTGCTGCATCAGTTTTCGGAGAGCTGTGCGATGCAGATTAGTGCGATCATCGCGTCCAATGATACAGAGGTCGTCTGCAACGATACATGTGTCTTTTAGCAAATGGATACCTGCTTCGGTATAAAAATGCTGTGCGCGTGGTTCGCTACTATAGTATTCGTGATTTCCCAGACAGGCATAGACAGGAGCCTGCAGGCGATGAAACTCTTCTGCCATCTTTTCTTCAAGCAATGGACGCACGCTGATATCGATGATGTCGCCAGCAATCAAAATGAGGTCAGGCTGTTCGGCATTTATCATATCTACCCATTTGGCTAGGTCTTTACGCGTGTTATGGTAACCCAGATGCAGGTCGCTGGCCATCACGATGGTGTAGCCTTTCTTCAGGGCTTTCGTTGTCTGCAGATTCAGTGGCACGCGTACCTTATTCTGATAGTGGATATTTCCGCAGAGAAACAGGGTGAGGATGATTCCCATGATAGCCACCGATGTGATCCCATTGGTATAAAGCCACGAACGAGGCACCATGTTCACAAGGCGGCCCAGGTCGAGCAGCAGGAAAATGATGACTAGATAGAGCAATACGAGGATAGTTGTGGTGCCTGTTTCATAGAGAATGCGTGAAAGGGGTAGTGGGGCCTTCTCCAAAGCGCCACTGAAATTGAGAAACAGCGTGAAGAAACAAGCAGCACCAGCCGTCAGAATCAAACCTTTCCAGATACCGGTAAAAGGTAAAAGCACCCATATATGCCAACCAACATAGGCAAGGCCTGCAAAGGGAAGTATCATGAAGAGTAAGAACCACATAATTGTAGGGGGATGAAAGAATTAAAAGTGGAGAGGAAATAAAAGAGGGATGCGCTGGAAAGTGCATCCCTCTATAATTTTCTTTTACAAAAATTAGTTCAGAGCATCAGCAAGCTCAGCACCAGCCTTGAACTTGGCAACCTTCTTGGCAGCGATCTTAATCTTAGCCTTTGTTGCGGGGTTGATACCCTCACGTGCAGGACGCTCGCTAACAGCGAATGTACCGAAACCAACGAGAGCTACTTTATCACCAGCCTTCAGGGCGTCCTTAATAGCTGCTACTGTGGCATCAAGAGCCTTCTTTGCGTCTACCTTAGAGATACCAGCACCTGCTGCAATCTTCTCTACCAATTCTGTCTTGTTCATAATAAAAAAAGGTTTTTAAAAGTGAATAATAGTTGTTATTATTAAAAAATCTACCGCAAAAATAATAGGAAATCTTCATACGACCAACAAAAAATCCGAAAAAAAATCATTTTTATTGAAAAAAAGTGTGTAAAGGGCTGTTTTTGTGCTGAAAAACAGATATTTTTCGTAATTTTGCGCCCAGAAACTATTTAGATAAGAATAAACCTAATAAAAAGTAAATCAACAAGATGTTTCGTAATATACCGATAGTTACAAGGAATCTGCTTATTATAAACGTGCTGGTTTATTTGTTGGCATCAGTGCTTCAGTTTGGCGGAAAGAGCCTGACGGATTGGGGTGCGCTGCATTTCTTCATGGCCAGCGATTTCCACGTGTATCAGTTTATCACCTATCAGTTCCTGCATGGTGGTTTCACGCACTTGTTCTTCAATATGTTTGCCCTGTGGATGTTTGGCTGCGTGATTGAGAATGTGTGGGGTCCTAAGAAATTCATTTTTTATTACATCTTCTGCGGCGTAGGCGCAGGCCTGTGTCAAGAGATGGTGCAGTATATCTCGTTTGCAGCCGACGGTCTGACGAGTATGGATCCTGAGCAGGTTCTGAACGTGAATGGTCAGCGCTTGATGACTGTTGACCAGATTATGAACCTCTCAAGTACCATAGGTGCCTCGGGTGCTGTCTATGGTATTCTGTTGGCATTTGGCATGACTTTCCCCAACGAGCGCATCTTTATCTTCCCCCTGCCCATTCCTATTAAGGCAAAGTGGTTTGTAGCTGTTTATGCTATTATCGAGTTTGTCTCGGCCATGAGTAGCGTTGGTGATGGTGTGGCTCATATGGCCCATATCGGAGGTATGCTGTTTGGCTTCCTGCTGATACTCTATTGGCGTAAGCGTCCCAACAGCTATTTTAATGTAGATGCTACACGGCAGTTCTTTGACAGGTGGTCAAGGACTAGTAGGACTAGGCAAACTAGTTACACTAGTTATACTAGTAATTCTAGCTATTCTCGCCCTGAGGACGATATGGAATACAACGCCCGCAAAAAGGCCCGTCAGGAGGAGATAGACAAAATCCTGGATAAGATACGCGTCAGTGGCTACGACAGTCTGTCGAAAGAAGAGAAGAGACGTCTCTTCGAGGCCAGTCATGAGAAATGATCTGAGAGCTTGTGAAGGTTATCAAGAATATATTAGTTGGCGTGCTGACGGGAGCCAGTGTGGTGACAGTCTTGCTGCTGTTGCTGGTTGGCTATAGCGACAGGATTGACCCTGTAGATCATCCTATGCTGGCATGTCTGGGTATGTTTTTCCCCTTTGCCGTTGCAGCGAATGTATTGTTTATCCTCATTTGGATGATCTTCAGATGGAAACGTGTGTGGATTCCCGTTGTGGGACTGGTGCTCGCGTATGCACCCATACGTACCTATTTCCCTATCAATTTCAATGCTGATAAAGAACCGCCTGTCGAGGGTATTAGGGTGGTGTCGTATAATGTCTGTGGCTTTGGCGGCAACTATAAATACGACCAGGCAGTAGATACGGTGGCCGGCTATCTGAAACGTATGGATGCCGATATCGTGTGCTTGCAGGAAGATATGGGAGGCAAGGGTGGAAATGGCTTTGAAAAGATGCGGGAACTCTATCCTTACAATGATACAATTCATTTTTCTAATGACGTTATTTTCAACGCGATAGGCATTCATTCACGTTATCCTATTATCCGTAAGGAGCGCCTGCCGATATCATCGAGAAGTAATGGTGCGATAGCCTATTTCCTGCAGGTAGAGGAAGACACGGTTATCGTCATCAACAACCACTTAGAGAGTACTCATCTTTCCACGGAAGAGCGAAATCGCTATCAGGAGGTGCTGAAAGGTGAGGTGGAACGCGATTCCGCTGAGGCAGAGCTATGGTATATCCTAAAGAAACTCTCGCTACACATGGCCGACCGTGCAATTCAAGCAAGGACGGTCAATGAATTTGTGGAAACGCACAGTGATTATCCCATTATCCTCTGTGGCGACTTCAATGATACGCCTATTTCCTTTACCCGTCATACCATTGCTACACACCTTAATGACTGCTTTGTATCAGCAGGTTGCGGTCTTGGTCTGTCATTTAATCGGAAGGGATTTAACTTCCGTATAGACCATATTATGTGCTCAGCTGATTATGAACCTGTTCGCTGCTTCGTGGATAGCGAAATGGATGCCAGCGACCATTATCCTATCATTTGTTGGTTGAAAAAGGTACGGAATCAATAAAAAATGTATGAAAATAGCCGAAAAATTTTCAAATGTGTAAAATTATCACTATATTTGCAGGCTCAATAACGCGATTATATATATAATAAACTAAAAATAAAACAATGCAAAACAAAGGAATTGTAAGATTTATTGCAGTTGCACTCATTCTTGTGTGCTGCTTCTATCTTTCGTTCTCGTTTGTGACTCGCCACTTTGAAAACAAGGCTGAGGCACTGCGCGCAGAACTGGGAGATAAGGCAGCCGACGAGTATTTGGACTCGCTGTCTTCTGAGGACCATGTATGGCTCGGAGCATGGAGTCTTGACGAGTGCCGTGAGATGGAGATTGGCCTGGGTCTTGACCTGAAGGGCGGTATGAACGTTATTCTGGAAGTGTCAGTGCCTGACATCGTAGACTTCCTGGCTGGTCACAAGACCGACGAGGGCTACCGTAAGGCATTCGAGGCTGCCGTGAAGGACGAGGAGAAGAGTCAGTCAGACTTCATCAGCCTCTTCGTAGAGCGCTGGAAGGAGTTTGGTGGCGGTCGTCAGCTGAACACCATCTTTGCTACACAGCAGATGCGTGACAAGGTGAACACCAAGAGCACTGACGAGCAGGTTATCGCTGCCCTGCAGGCAGAGGTTGATGCTGCTATCGACAATGCCGAGACCGTGGTTCGTACCCGTGTAGATAAGTTCGGCGTGGCTCAGCCAAACATTCAGAAGCTGAGCGGTCAGAGCCGTATCATGGTTGAAATGCCAGGCGCCAAGAAGGACAAGGATCGTATCCTGAAGCTGTTGTCAGGAAGTGCCGACCTGCAGTTCCATGAGACCTACATGCGCGAAGAGGCTATGCCTTTCATCGGTCAGTTGCATTCTGCTTATCTGGCTGAGGTCAGCGACGTCAAGGCTGAGACTAAGGAGGATACCACCGCTGTTGCTGAGGCAAAGGCTACGGAGGCTAACGACACTGTTAACGCCCTTGACCTGGCTGCTAAGAAAGACCTGGCTGCTGCTGAGGCTGGCAACAACGATCAGGCAAAGAGCCTGCTGAACTACCTCGTAGTGAATGACCCCTATCACACAGAAAGCCTCTGTGACGTAGGTTATGCTCGCATTACAGATACTGCTGAGGTCAACAAGGTTATCTACTCTGAGATTGCTAAGAAAGTGCTCCCCAAGGAGATGCGCCTTTACTGGGATGCCAAGGTCAGCAAGATTGAGAATCCCGAGACTGGCAAGAAGACCAAGGTGCTGCATCTCTATGCTATCAAGGTGAACGATCCCAGCGGAAAGGCTCCTCTGACAGGTGATGTGGTGACAACCGCTAAGGACGACTATAGCAACGAGATTGGTAATGTAGGTCCTGTGGTTTCTATGCAGATGAATACTGAGGGTACCCGCATCTGGGCTAACCTGACCAAGATGAACGTAGGTCGCGCTATCGCTATCGTCCTCGACGAGGTGGTTTACAGTGCACCTCGCGTAAATGGTGAGATTCCTGGTGGTAGCTCTCAGATTTCTGGTCGCTTCACTCAGGCTGACACTAAGGACTTGGCTAACACGCTGAACTCAGGTAAGATGCCCGCTCCTCTGCGTGTTGCTTCTTACCAGATGGTAGGTCCTTCACTCGGTGCTCAGTCAATCCAGCAGGGTGTTATTTCATTCATCGTAGCCTTTGTGCTGCTGATGGTGGTGATGGTGCTGCTCTATAACTGGATTCCTGGTATGCTGGCCAACTGTGCCCTGCTGTTCAACCTGTTCTTCACGCTGGGTATTCTGAGCTCGTTCCAAGCAGCGCTGACCATGCCTGGTATCGCAGGTATCGTGCTGACACTGGGTACGGCTGTGGATGCTAACGTGCTGATTTATGAACGTACGAAGGAAGAGCTCCGCAAGGGCTTGAACATCAAGGAGGCCCTGAACCTGGGTTACTCTAACGCTTTCTCAGCTATCTTCGACTCTAACTTGACATCACTGCTCACAGGTATCATCCTGTTCGTAGTTGGTACAGGTCCTATCCGCGGTTTCGCAACGACGCTGATCATCGGTATCTGCGTATCGTTCTTCACTGCTGTATTTATGACCCGTCTGGTTTACGATCGTCAGATGAAGAACGACAAGTGGCAGAAGCTCACCTTCTCTACACCTCTGTCTAAGAACCTGATGCAGGGAACAAAATTCAACTTCATGGGCTCATTCAAGGTGTCTTACGCTGTATGGGCAATCGCTGTTGTTGTATTCTGCATTAGCTTCTTCTTCCGTGGCGTCAGCAAGAGCATTGACTTCACCGGTGGTCGTAACTATGTTGTAGTACTCGATAAGGAGGTTCCCGTTGAGGATGTGCGTGCTGCCTTCGAGGGTGTGTTTGCTCAGAACGATGAGCAGAGCGCTAATCCCGGTTCTCCTGCCAGCACCACTATCATCGCCCTGGGTGATGCCTCTAACCGCACCGTTCGTATCTCTACCAACTGGGACTACGACGTAAACAGCCCTGTGGTTGACGATGTGATTGAGGACAGCATCTACAGCGTACTGAGCAAGGCCGAACTGATTAAGGCTGAGACCAGCAAGGAAGACTTCCGCACACCTCCTGCCAACGAGGAGGATACCTCTAAGGGTACTATCGTTAGCTCAACAAAGGTGGGTCCTTCTGTGGCTAAGACCATCACTCGTAGCGCTATCATCAGCGTTATCCTGGCTCTGATTGCTATCTTCCTCTACATCCTGCTCCGTTTCCGCAACGTGGCCTTCTCTATTGGTTCTATCGTTGCTCTGGCTCTCGATGCACTGGTTGTTATCGGCTTCTTCTCACTGCTCCACACATGGGTGCCCATGTCGCTCGAAATAGACCAGACCTTCATCGGTGCTATCCTGACCGTTATCGGTTACTCTATCAACGATAAGGTGGTGGTATTCGACCGTATCCGTGAGAACATGCAGCTCTATGCTAAGCGCGACCGTAAGCGTCTGTTCAATGACTCACTGAACCAGACTCTGGCTCGTACTATCAACACCTCAGTGACCACGTTGATCGTGCTGCTCACTATCTTCTTCCTGGGTGGCGACAGTATTCGCTCATTCTCCTTCGCCATGATTCTTGGTGTTGTATTCGGCACGCTGTCTTCTATCTTCATCGCTGCTCCTACAGCTTATCTCGCCATGAGCCGTAAGGACCGCATGGAGGACTTGGCAACAGAGCCTGTTGAGGCTGCAAAATAAGACGACTAAGTTCTTAATATAAGAAAATGTACGCACATGCACGTGCGTACATTTTTTTTATGTGGTGAT
>CAMOGP010000124.1 GCA_946614175.1 uncultured Prevotella sp.
ATGACGTGATGCATTGCTTTCAACTCAAGAACGTGTCGGCCGCATACATGCGTATCAGTCGCTTACAGAAGGATCATCTGATAGAAAAAGATGAAGATTTTGTTGATGGCGGCACCACTAAGTCTCGCTACCGTAAAACTGGGGTAATGATGTGCTAACACCCTAACGCCCTCACTTTTTAAAAATTAACTATGATGATTGCAAGAGGAATCAGATAAAAGTAAAAAAGTAAAAAAGTAAAAAGGTAAAAAAATAAAAGGTAAAAAGTAAAAATGATTAGTCGAGGAATAAGAAACAATAATCCGTTGAACGTCAGACGTTCAAAAGATAAGTGGCAGGGTATGAAAGCGTTGCAGACAGATGCAAGCTTCGTACAGTTTGAAACAATGGCGTATGGCTGGCGTGCAGCGTTCGTGATGCTGACACGCACGTACTACCACACGTACCGCCTTTACACCATCAGGGCGATAATCAACCGGTGGGCGCCGCCTAATGAGAACAACACGAAGCGGTACATCGAGAATGTATGCAGGTTCACGGGCATCGGAGCCGACGAGCCCTTGGGCATCCCTTCGGATAAGCCATCCCGCTGGATGAAACTGGGTGCTGCGATGTGCATCCAGGAATGTGGCGCAGAAGGACTGGACTGGATTGCCTTGCTCGATGGCTGGGCCTTGGCGAGAGAGTAGGATATAACAAAAAAAATGGATGTGCTTTTGCACATCCATCTTTTGGTTGGGGTACCCGGACTCGAACCAGGAAAGGCAGGACCAGAATCTGCAGTGTTACCATTACACCATACCCCAATTCCTTTGCATCAAGTTGTCGTTTTCTCGATTGCGGGTGCAAAGGTACGACTTTTTCTTGAATCTCCAAAACTTTTTGCAACTTTTTTTCAAAAAATCCGTAAAAATATAGAGAAATCGTTGTGACTTCAGATAAATTTCGTATCTTTGCAATCAAAATAACATCTTATTATTAATGGAACAAACAAAGGAATTAGTAAACGTAATCATAGAGGGAATACAAGAGAAAAAAGGTTCGCAGATCGTAGTAGCCGACTTGAGTGAGATAGAAGGCACTATCTGTAAGAATTTCATTATATGTCAGGGTAACTCACCTGCACAGGTGGAGGCCATTACTGAGAGTATAGCCGAGATGGCACGCAAAAAGTTGGGTGAGAAGCCTGCTCATGTTGTGGGCCTGGAGAACGCACAGTGGGTAGCGATGGACTATACCGACGTGATGGCGCATGTGTTCCTGCCCGATGTGCGTGAGTACTATGATCTGGAGCATCTGTGGGAGGATGCACCAGTGGAATATGTTCCCGATTTAGACTAAAATAGAATAGTGATTTGATATGGATCAGAATCAAAACCAGAACAAGAATCAGCCAAAGATGCCTAAGTTCAATATGAACTGGGTGTATCTTCTTGTCATCGCTACCCTGGCTTATTTTTATTTCTCGAATGGTACGGAAGGCGTGAAGGAGCTGGGTGCTACCCAGGGACAGGCTACCTATAGTGAGTTTAAAAACTTTGTGAAGAAGGGCTATGCCAACCGTATTGTGGCCAACAAGAGCACGGAGACGCTGAAGATGTATGTGAAGCCCGACAGTATTCAGGCTGTGTTTCACAAGACTACCGCTACTACTGGCACTGAGCCTTACCTCAGCGTGGAGTATGGTAGCAATGCCAAGGTGGAGGAATTTGTGGACTCTGCCCGTGCACACGGCTATTTCACAGGTAAGTTTGACTACGAGCACGAGGCCAGCAATGGCATCCTGAGTTTTATCATCACCAGTCTGCTGCCTATCTTCTTCCTGGTGTTCCTGTGGATGTTCTTCATGCGCAGGATGGGCGGCGGTGGCGGCATGGGTGCCGGCATCTTCAACGTGGGCAAGAGCAAGGCCAAGATGTACGAGAAGGGAGGCGAACTGGGTATCACCTTCAAGGATGTGGCTGGTCAGGCAGGTGCCAAACAGGAGATTCAGGAGATTGTGGAGTTCCTGAAGAACCCTCAGAAATATACGGACCTGGGTGGTAAGATTCCTAAGGGCGCCCTGCTGGTGGGACCTCCGGGAACAGGTAAGACACTGTTGGCCAAGGCTGTGGCAGGCGAGGCCGGTGTGCCGTTTTTCTCGATGAGTGGTTCTGACTTTGTAGAGATGTTCGTGGGTGTGGGCGCGTCGCGCGTGCGTGACTTGTTCCAGCAGGCCAAGGCCAAGAGTCCCTGTATCATCTTCATCGACGAGATTGACGCCGTGGGACGTGCCCGTTCGAAGAATCCTGCCATGGGTGGTAATGATGAGCGTGAGAATACACTGAATGCGCTGCTCACAGAGATGGACGGATTTGGTACCAATAGTGGTGTGATTATCCTGGCGGCTACCAACCGTGTGGATATGCTCGACTCGGCCCTGCTGCGTGCAGGTCGTTTCGACAGACAGATACATGTGGACCTGCCCGACCTCAACGAGCGTAAGGAGGTGTTTATGGTGCATCTGAAACCCCTGAAACTCGATGATACGGTGGATGTGGATTTCCTGGCTCGTCAGACGCCTGGTTTCTCGGGTGCCGATATCGCAAATGTATGTAACGAGGCGGCGCTGATTGCTGCCCGTCATGATAGTCAGAAGGTGGGTAAGCAGGACTTCCTGGATGCTGTGGATCGTATCATCGGTGGTTTGGAGAAGAAGACAAAGGTGATGACGGAATCTGAGAAGCGTTCTATTGCCATCCATGAGGCTGGTCATGCCACGATTTCTTGGTTCACGGAGTTTGCCAACCCACTGGTGAAGGTGAGCATCGTGCCTCGTGGACAGGCGCTGGGCGCTGCCTGGTATCTGCCTGAGGAGCGTGTGCTGCAGACCAAGGAGGCTATGCTCGACGAGATGTGCTCGCTGCTGGGCGGACGTGCTGCCGAGGAACTCTTCGTGGGTCATATCTCCACGGGGGCGATGAACGACCTGGAGCGCACCACCAAGCAGGCATATGGCATGATTGCATACGCCGGTATGGGTGAGCAGTTGCCTAATATCTGTTATTATAATAATGCGGAGTATCAGTTCCAGCGTCCTTATTCGGAGACAACGGCCAAACTCATTGATGATGAGGTGCTGAAGATGATCAACGAACAGTATGCGCGTGCCAAGCAGATACTGACAGAGCATGCCGAGGGTCACGCCCAGTTGGCTCAGCTCCTGGTGGAGCGTGAGGTGATCTTTGCCGAGGATGTGGAGCGTATCTTTGGCAAGCGTCCTTGGACCAGTCGTGCTGATGAGCTCCTGGAGGCTCAGATGCGAGCCGAGGCCGAGAAGATGGCTGAGGAGCGCACCAAGCAGCTGGAGGCGCAGGCAAATGCGGAGCATTCAGATAATGCTGATGATACGACTGCTCTAGAATAACCAAATAATATACTATCAACTATGAAGAACTTTATTGTTAGAACCATCACAGGCGTATTTTTTGTCGCCGCTATCGTGGTCAGTTTTCTGAATCCGATGGCTATGGTCTTTCTCTTTGCACTGGTCACTGGCCTGACTATCTGGGAGTTCTGCGGACTGGTGAACGAACGTCCCTATGTGCAGGTGAACCAGTTTATCTCGACGGTGGCAGGCGTGTATCTGTTTCTGGCGATGGCAGGCCACTGCAGCGGATACGTGAATACGGACACTGTGTTTATACCTTATCTGATAACCATCGTCTATCTGCTGATAGCAGAGCTATACCTGAAGGCAAAGGATCCTATCAACAACTGGGCTTACACAATGTTGCCACAGTTGTATATCGCCCTGCCATTCTCTATGCTTAATGTGCTGGCATTCCCTCAGGCAGGCAGCTACTCGTTTGTGTTGCCCTTGAGTGTGTTTGTGTTCCTTTGGATGAACGATACTGGCGCTTATCTCTGTGGCTCACTTCTGGGACGTCATAAGCTCTTCCCAAGGGTTTCGCCAGGCAAGAGTTGGGAAGGCAGCATCGGCGGCGGACTGCTGGTGGTAGGCGTGGCCATACTGATTTGGTGGTTGCTGAGTCAAACCCAGCAGCACAGTGAGTTGAATATGTGGCAATGGGCTGGACTGGGCCTTACCGTCGTGGTGTTTGGCACCTGGGGGGATTTGGTGGAGAGTCTGCTGAAACGTACGCTGGGTATCAAGGACAGTGGTAACATCCTGCCTGGTCATGGAGGCATGCTGGATCGCTTCGATTCTTCGCTTCTGGCTATCCCTGCGGCAGTGGTTTATCTGTTTACTATCTCACTGATGTAAAAAAGTCTTTAGAAAACTTGCATAATTCAGAAAAAACTTGTTATTTTGCACTTAGTTTTAAACATTAACCTAAATAGTAAAAGAAATGATGAAGAAATTTTTAGTGGCTATTGTAGCCGTGCTGTTTGCAGCACCTTCGTTTGCTCAGTACAGCAGCGGTGGTTTTTCATTGAGTGAGAGCACTGTATATTATGGTGCACGTGTTGGTTTGAACGTTGGTTGGATCAGCGGTGACTTTGATAAGAGTCTTGGCGCTAAGGCTGGCATGAACATCGGTGGTGTGCTGGGTCTGCGTGTTAGCGACGCTACACCTGTATTCCTGGAGTCTGGTCTGTATTTCGCCATGCAGGGTGCCAAGGATGGTAAGAAAGAGGTTAACCTGAACTATCTGGAAATTCCCTTGCTGATTAAGTATGGCGTGCAGGTTACTGATGATATCGCCCTGCTGCCTTATCTGGGTCCTACCTTCGGACTGGGTATTGCTGGTAAGACAAAAGATCCTGACGAAGGCAGTGTAGGTTCTTTCTCAAGCGATGGTAGCTTCAACCGTCCTGACGTAGGTATCAAATTCGGTTGCGGTGCTGAGTACAACAAGCTGTATCTGGAGACAGGTCTGAAGTTTGGTGTGACCAACATTCTGGATGATGACAACGATGCTGCACACAACGGTGCATGGTATCTCAACTTCGGTGTGAACTTCTAATATCACTCCATATACAAAAAAGAAAGCCTGCTCACATGTGAGTAGGCTTTTCTTATGCTCTTTTGTCTTGTGGTTTATTCGCAGAGGATATCGCAAATCTTATCTTGGAAATTGCGTGCAGCCTTGGCACTGAGGGCACCCTGGTTGATGATGGCAAAGCAGAGGCGATGACCATTGGAGGCGCTGCAGTAGCCAGCCAGGGAGATAATGCCTGTGAGGGTGCCGGTCTTAGCCTGTACGTTGCCCTCGGCATGGGTGTCTATCATTCGTTTCTTCAGTGTGCCATCCTCGCCGGCAATGGGGAGTGAGGGCAACAGGTGCTTGTAGATTGGCTTGTGTTGATAGGCATAGCGCAGAAGTCGCAGGAGACACTCGGCAGAGATGTAGTTGTAGAGTGACAGTCCACTGCCATCTGCCAATTTATAGCGACTGCTATTCAGACCGGTGCGTTCTATCAGGGCCTTCTCCTGACGTTGGGCGTAGAGGGCCTTGCCTGGATGGTTGCGCTGGGCGGCAATCTGGTAGTACAATGACTCGGCATAGAGGTTGTCGCTGTCTTTCATCATGCGCAGCAGTATCTGGTCAATAGAACTTTTGTGCTGGCTCAGCAGGGTGGCTTCCTCGTCGGCCTTTCCTTCCTTGATGGTAATATCCTTTAGCACGATGTCGTGGCGTGACAGGGCGTTGATGAACTGCATGAGGAAGTTGTCCTTTCGATTAACAAGGAGTGGACGGAGAATAGGGTTGTCATCGTCCCAACACCAGCCATCGCCCCATTTCAGGGTGTCTTTCAGGGTGTTGTCGGCGATAATGCTGCCACAGATAGTATCGATGCCTTGCTCCTTGACGCTCTGGGCAAAGGCATCAAGGTCGGTGTCAGAGAATGAGGGGTCGAGGCCGCCTACGCAATAGAGGTTGCCCTGAAGGGTGTGGTCTGTGATGTCGCCTTTATAATACAGGGAGGTGGTATACTGATAATTGGTGCCCAGGCAGTCGAGGGCTGTGATGGCTGTGACCAGTTTCATGGTGGAGGCAGGTCGCAGCAGCTGTTGTTGGTTCATGCCAAACAGTTGACAGTCGTCTGTGAGGTCCCACACCATTAGGCCCAACTGGGTATAGTCAAGCATCGGGTCGCGCATCATGGAGTCCAGTCGTGCCTGCATCTGTTGCGGCCAGGGCAACTGTTGTTCTATGGAGTCTGACGTGGTGGTAAATTCGCCTACAGTCTGTTCTGTTTGTGCATATAGCGAAACGGATAATAACCAAAATAAGCCTAAAATAGTTCTTTTCTTCATAATTGTTGCAAAGGTAACAAATAATTCTTAATTCTTAATTCTTTTTTTTGAAAAAAGCGACATTGTCGGGTGTTTAATTCTCAATTATTTTGTACCTTTGCACCATTAATTTAATTTGTATGGTTTACAAATATGATTTCCTGATTATAGGCGCTGGTGTGGCTGGCATGAGTTATGCCCTGAAGGTTGCTCGCGCCAAGAAAGGTAAGGTGTGCATTATCTGTAAGACCTCGCTCGACGAGGCCAACACTTCTTTTGCACAAGGTGGAGTCGCTTCGGTGACCAATCTGGCTGTTGATGATTTCGACAAGCATATCGAAGACACAATGATAGCAGGCGACTATATCAGTGATCGTGCTGCTGTTGAGCAGGTGGTGAGAAACGCACCTGAACAGATTAAGGAACTGGTGGAGTGGGGTGTTAACTTCGATCGCAAGGAGGACGGTTCGTTTGATTTGCATCGTGAGGGAGGACACTCAGAGTTCCGTATCTTGCATCATGCCGATGATACTGGCGCAGAAATCCAGCGCGGGCTGATGGCTGCCGTGAGAAGCAATCCTGATATCGTGGTGAGAGAGAATCACTTCGCGGTGGAGATTATCACGCAGCATCATCTGGGTGCCAAGGTGACGCGTCGCACTCCCTATATCAACTGTTATGGTGCTTATGTGCTGAATCCTGAGACGGAGAAGGTGGATACCTATCTGTCGAAGGTCACGCTGATGTGTACAGGCGGTTGTGGTGCCGTGTATCAGACCACCACGAATCCTATCATCGCTACGGGTGATGGTGAGGCAATGGTTTACCGTGCCAAGGGTACGGTGGCCGACATGGAGTTTGTGCAGTTTCA
>CAMOGP010000125.1 GCA_946614175.1 uncultured Prevotella sp.
TGACATTTCTTACTTTGTAGTTAAATTTTGAGGGTGCAAAGTTACTGAGTTTTTGCGAGATAGCCAAATTTTAGTCTGTTTTTCGGTTAAAATCGATACGACAGCGATAGCCCCACACTATTTGTCTCTGGCTGGTAGGTTGGTAAAATCAGTAAGTCATCCTCTTTATCCCAGCCGAGAATACGTTTCTCCAGTGGCAATAGCCCGTAGGCGATATGTGTTGATAGGATGCCGATAGCTGCGCCTGCAGCCACGTCGTGCCACCAATGACGGTCGTTATATACACGAAGACAGCCCACTCCGATGGCGGTGACATAGGCTGCGATGCCCAGTCCTGTACCATATTCCATCCTGACCAGTTCGGCCCCCATGAAGGCACGTGCCGCATGTCCGGAAGGAAACGATTTGTTGTCTGTGCCATCAGGCCGTTCTTCATGAATTGTGTTTTTCAGACCGCCAGCCAAAGCTGTCATCACACAGAAAGCTGTTCCCGTGGCGAGGACACGCTCTCTGCCCGTATGTTTGGCCTTGATGCCTAACCATCCCATACTGATATTTGCGGCCATAGGAGCATACTGCACATAATCATCAAGGTGCGTATACTCGTGAGACAGCCCTTGAGTCTGAGACAATGCTGTCCTGCTGAAAAACAGCAGGACAGCACATGTTAATATCAGTGAGATGCCTCTCTTCATGCGGAATCAGATTATTCTTCAGGCAACATGATAACCTCGGCACGGTTGCCTGCCTTCAGGAATTCCTGCATGAAGGTAGCGATGCTCTCTGGTGTCTGTGCCTGAACGGTAGCCTTATAGTCGGTGTGTGTGTCAACGCCGAAGAGACGCAGGCGGTTAATCTGGCGCAGCCAGTAGTTGTTGGTCTTTGCCTGGTCGTCAATATCCTTCAGCATATACTCCTTGACCTTGTTCAGCTTCTCGGCGTCAACACTCTTGGCAAGTGCCTCAACCTCTTCCTTCATAATCTTGGTGGCGATATCGCCCTTCTCAGGTTTCATGGGGCAATAGACCAGTACCTGAGTCAGTGTGCGGTAGTCGTTACGTGACATTGCAGACTGAGCAGTAACGCTGTAAGCTGCAGAAGCCTCCTCGCGGATCTTCTCTGTATAAATCATGGTCAGGATCTGACCCACCATAGAGGTGCGGATGATATTCTGGAGAGAATAGTTCATCTTATCGTTCAGCCATGTCATCACTGCAATAGCCTTTGGCGTCTCCATCTTGCGCTTGAAGTCGTTGATGACCTCGCCCTTGAAGAGCTTCTCCACATCCTTGCCCTTCACAATCTTCTTCTGAGCGGGCAGAGAACCCAGGTACTGCTCGATCAGTGGACGAATGGTGGCCTCGTCATAGTTACCAATGATGGTGAATGTGAAAGCAGCGGCATTGCTGGTCTGCTCTTTAGCCATCTGGAGAATGCGGTCGTAACTTACGTTCTTCAGGTCCCCAGTAGCAAGAGGTGCCTGACGCTTGTCGTGGCAGGTGAGCGTGAGCGACAGTGAATCACTGAACACAGACTCAGGCTGCAACAGCTTGTTCTTCAGCATCAGTTCTGTGGTCTTCATCATGTTGTCGTATGACTCCTGATCCTTATTGATATTGGTGAAGTAGAGGTAAACCAGTTGCAGCATTGTCTCTACGTCGGCAGGTGTTGATGAACCGCTGATTTGAGCACGGTCGCTGCTCAGTGACAGACTGGCGCTGGCAATCTTACCAGCCAGGGCTTTCTCCAGCTCAGTGTGTGAGAAGTTGCCCAGACCACTGGCCTCGACAGCATCATCAAACATCTTGATATTGGCAAAATCGGCCTCGCCATACAGAGAACTGCCGCCAAAGCCCTCACCACTCAGGATAACCTGGTCTTTCTTCAGGTCGGTCTGCTTCAGAATCACCTTGACACCGTTGCTCAGGGTCAGTTCCTTATAGTCGAATTTCTTGCCGGCTACTTCCTTCTGAATCTTGCCTGCCTTTGGCAGTGTGGTAATCAGCGGCTCATCTTTTACATTATCGACGTAAGCCTCGATCTTTGTGGCACGTGCCTCATCGATAGCCTTTTTCAGAGAGGCTTCTGTGGGATACACGGCACCCTCTTTCTCTTGGTTGAAGTTAAGCACCACCATGTTAGAGTCGCTGTCCTCGAAGAATCCTTTCATCAGTTCGTTGACGGTTTCCAGCGGGAGGGCAGGTGCCAACTGTTTCATCACCTGATAATAGTCGTCCAGGCTGGGGATGGGATCCTTGGCCAGATAGTGCTGCACGTATTGGTTGACAAACTGGCTGTTGAAGCGCTTGTCTTTGTTAGAATACTGCTTGTCCAACTGACTGATGAAGTTTGACTTGTAGCGCTGGTATTCTGTGGCGGTAAAGCCAAACTGAGCAGCACGGCGAGCCTCGACGAAGGCAGCCTTCAGGGCAGCCTCTGTCTGCCCCTCCTTGGGTAATACGCTCACCTCGAAGGCATCCTTGGTCTTCGACAGCAGGTACTGACCATAGCCTACGCTACCCTGCAGATATGGACAGTCGGCTTTTTGAGCCAACTCTGCCAATCGGTCGTTCAACATACCGAGACAGGCATTTTTCAGGTATTCGATGACCAGATACTGCATGTTCTCCTTCATCTCGTCGGGGATAGGATCACTCTTGAACATCAGTTCCACGATGCTGTACTGCATCTCCTTATCCTTGTCAATGACAATGATAGCCTCCTTGTTGTCGGGCACATTCTCTGCTACGACAGCAGCTGGGTTGGCAGGCATCTTGATAGGACCGAACAGGCTCTTGATCTTCTGCTCTATCTGGTTAACGTCCACGTCACCTACCACGATGATGGCCTGGTTGTCTGGACGGTACCACTTCTCATAATAGGCACGCAGCACCTCGGGCTTGAAATTATCAATGATTTCCATCAGACCAATAGGCATGCGGTGACCATACTTTGAATTAGGATACAGGCGGGGCAGGTCACGCTCCAGCATGCGCATCTGGGCGCTGGTGCGCATACGCCATTCCTCATGAATCACGCCACGCTCCTTGTCAATCTCGTCGGCTTCCAAAAGCAGGCCGTCGGCCCAGTCGTGCAAAATCAGCAGACAAGAGTCAACGATACCCTCGCGTGTGGTGGGCACGTTAGAGATGTTATACACCGTCTGGTCGATAGAGGTGTAGGCATTCAGGTCACGTCCGAACTTCACGCCGATGGTCTCACACCATTTCACGATGTCGTTTCCCTTGAAGTTCTCTGTACCGTTGAAGCACATGTGCTCCAGGAAGTGGGCCAGTCCGCGCTGGTCGTCGTTCTCCTGAATAGAACCCACGCGCTGGGCAATGTAGAACTCGGCACGCTGTTCGGGCCATGCATTGTGACGGATGTAATAAGTCAATCCATTGTCCAACTTACCGATTTTTACGTCGGGGTCGGTGGGGATGGCTGGCATCTGCTGAGCCATCGCTGTTGATGCGCCTGCTACAAAGAGCAGTGCAGCAACCAATAGTTTTTTGTAGTTTCTCATATCTATTGTCTTAACTCCTTAACTTCTCCAATTTCTTACAACACCTTTATGATACCCATCAGGTAAACCAGTCCGAAACCCAGCACCATTGAGATCATACCCATGATGAATCCAATCTTCGCCATATCCTTCTGCTGTACCAGGTTGGTAGAGAAGGCCAGTGCGTTTGGTGGGGTAGAGATAGGCAGAATCATAGCGCTTGATGCAGCGATTGCCACGCCGATAAGAACGGTGGCCGTACCGCCGATAGGAGCGAGTTTGTCGCCCATTGCACCGCAAACGATGGCCAGGATAGGCATCAGTAGGGCTGCAGTTGCTGAGTTAGAGATGAAGTTACTCAGCAGGTAGCATATAGCACCACCGAGAATCAGGATGAGCAGGGGCGAGAAGGTGTCGAAGGGAATACTCTCAATGGCATTCTCTGCCAAACCCGATTTGTTCAACCCGTAGCCTAGTGCGAAGCCACCAGCCACCATCCAGATCACGCTCCAGTTGATCTGCTCCAGGTCGCGCTTGTTGATAACACCTGTCAGGGCAAAGATACAGAAGGGAATCATCGCCACGGTGTTGGCATTGATACCCGTGAAACGGTCGGTAAGCCACAATGCGATGGTCACGAAGAAGGTGACAATCACAACGTTAGCATGGAAACCTTTCTTCATCTCTCCGTCAATATTTAGTTCGATGGTCTTCTGTGTGAAAGGGAACATCTTCTTCAGAATCATCCAACTGATAAACAGCAGGATGATAACCAGTGGGAACATAAACATCATCCACTGACCGAAGCCCAGATTCATGTTTAGACCCTCGGGGTCGTTCAGGTATTTCAGGGCGATATTATTTGGAGGCGTACCGATAGGCGTACCCATACCACCCAGGTTGGCTGCTATGGGAATACTCAGTGCCAAGGCGACGCGGCCTTTTCCTTCGGGGGGCAACTGACGGAACACGGGGGTCAGGAAGGTAAGCATCATGGCAGCTGTAGCTGTGTTCGACACAAACATGGAGAACAGACCTGTTACGAGCAGGAAGCCCAGCAACACCATCTCACTGCGTGTACCGAAAGGTCTGAGCAATATTCTTGCCAGCTGTGCATCAAGACCTGTCTTTGTGGCAGCGATAGCCAGTACGAAACCACCGATGAACAGCATGATCACTGGGTCGGCGAATGTGGCCATCACACCTTTGTATGAGAGCAGTGGGCCTACTTCTTCCTCGTTGACCAGTGGCAGGATACCACTATCCGTACAGAATAGTAGCATAATCACGATGACCGCTACGGATGTAGCCCACGAGCTGACAATCTCAAAAATCCACATCAGTGTGGCGAAGGCAAAGATGGCGATGACGCGCTGCTGGATAATCGTCAGGTTGTTGATGCCAAACCAGTCGGTAGGCATGAACCAAAGGGTTAATGTGACTAGCAACACCAGGAATATCTTGATGAATCTCAAGGTGGCATTACTTGGGTGATACTTGTGATTATGACGCAAGTTTCGGGCAGCCTGTACCAGGTGAAGCCCTCTGTAGTTAGTTAACATGTTGTTATATTTTTAGTGTTATTTGGCAGTTATGATTGTTCCCTTTTTCCAAAATTGTGCGCAAAGTTACATATTTATTATGAAATGAGCAAGTAAATGTAAAAAAAATCCTTTTTTATGCTTCTTTTTTACTCGACAGTCCCTCAAGTTCCTTCAGGTTTCTCTCAATCTCCTGCATGGTGCTCCCACCTCTCACTCCAAACGCCGGAAAGTCCCTGTGGCAAAGGCTTAGAGGGCAGTGAGAGGGCATTTTAGCCTCTCACTGCCCTCTCACTGCCCTCTCACTCAAAACGAGGCCGATTTTACTACTATTAATGGTAGCAATTGCTCCCTCACTAGGAAAAAATATTTTCTTAGGCAGCGCGCAAATTCTTCTTGGTTATGTAGGAAAATTGCAAGAATTGTGGACTTGGAAATTTTTTAACTCGAAGAATGGAAAAATACGTCGTTAGCGGACTCTGAGTCCGACGCCTGCGGACTCTGAGTCCGCGCCCTACGTACGGGCATTTTGTATTAATCATACTGAGTGAGGGGTGAGTGAGGGGCCAGTGAGAGGCTAAAATGCCCTCTCACTGGCCTCTAAGCCTTTGCCACAGGGCTTTTCCGGCGTTTGGAGTGAGAGGTGGGGGTAAGTCTATAAAATATCATTCCGTAACCTGAAACTCATAGGGATATTGCTTATACTCTGGCGTATTTCCATGAGTCATTACATCTGCATGGTGTTCTGGGGCTCCCATTATAATAAGGTATAGATGCTTGAGGGGTTGGCCATTGGAAGTGAATGACGTTGCATTGACATCGCTATAGATGCTTTCGCCATTGGTAGTAATGCCAACAAAACCATAGCGAAGTTGGTTGCCACGCAGATGCAGATGGAAGATTGGCGAATTGAGGTTTACGCGATCGTCGAGTTTTATGGCATTGAATCCATAGCCCTCTGGCAATGACTTGGGACGAAGCCAACCATTGGAACAGGTCTCTAACTCAGTGTTGAAAGTAGCTGCATACTGACGTGTCTCTTTGTAGGCGTGGGTGAAGTCGAAGTTCACAAGATGCTGGTATCCGCGGAATATCTCGTTGCAGAAGGCTGACTGCGATAAACCGTTCATACGCTTGTAGGTCATGACGGGATCCTCGCCTATGACGCCCTGACGAAATAGTTCGGCAATGAACTGACGGCCGTGAAGGTCGCTCCACCACTGAAGTACATAAGGTGAGTGATAGATATTGTCCATATGCAGAAAGGCTTTATGGGTGAGTGTCTTGAATGCCTCGAAATGGTAGTTCTCATCAGTGATCCAGTCAGGGTTAACCTGCCAGAGCATCCATTGTGATGCCATTTCGAAAAATCCTGTACCGCCCCAGCACTGACCAATGCTGTCGGCCATTATCTGTGCCTGGAAAGAGTGCCCCAACTCGTGGGCCATGCAGTTCATCTTTGTGTCCTGTATGCGGTTGGGTGCCACCCAAAGAGCTCCGATGAAGTTGTCGTAGGTGCCACCATAGGCTGTGCCGTCGAGTGAGTAGTTCACCATGACCATCATCTTGTATTGGTCGGCCTTGCTTTGGTAGTTAGGGGTGACAAATCCCAGTGTGTCGCGGAAAAAGTGATAGAATGTCTGAATGCGGTCACGCAGATTCAGTAAATTAAACGACATATCGTGGCCTTTCAACTGCGGTGGGTTGCTTACATCGTTGCCGAAGCCCCGTTCCCACATAAAAATAAGGTCATCGGTCTCGATGCTCCGATTCAGTGACCACTTCGACGTGTCGGCTTTAAGATTCATACCCTGCAAGTCCTTTGGTATGTAGAGCTTCTTCTGTGCATATACCAGATTGCTCACCAATGATATGGTGATAAGACACAAGCATTTGATTGTAGTATTCATAGTTATAGTTTTTTTTCTGAGTTGCAAAGGTATATGTTTCGCCTGATGAGCTCTAACACATTAGACCAAAATGATAGCAAAATCGTCTAAT
>CAMOGP010000126.1 GCA_946614175.1 uncultured Prevotella sp.
CATTCGGTCCCATGATGGCATGTGTCTCTCCGTCGTTGATGACGAGGTTGATGCCTTTCAATATTTCCTTTTCGCCTATCTTGGCATGTAAGTTTTTGACTTCTAACATCTTCTTTTTTACAATTTTAGGCTACAAAGGTACGAATAATCAGGCGAAAAACAAAAAGGACGGTCTTTTTTTCGTTAAAAAAGAATAATAAGTAAGAAAAGTATATATAAAACTTTTTTATTCACAGAGATTGTTTGTAACTTTGAAAACACAATGCGCTTAACACAATGCTTAACAAGGTTATAAGATACTTTTTGAAAAACAGGATTATTACTGTTTTTCTTCTCATAATAGTCATTTTGGGAGGATTGGCGACATCTCCTTTCAATTGGCATGAGGGTATCATTCCTCGTAACCCCATATCAGTAGATGCCATTCCTGACATTGGTGACAACCAACAGATTGTCGCCACAGAATGGATGGGGCGTTCACCAAAAGATATTCAGGAGCAGATAACCTACCCGTTGACAACGTCGCTGCTGGGCATCCCTGGTGTGAAGACCATCCGTTCCACCAGCATGTTCGGCATGTCATTCATCTATATCATTTTCAACGACGACATAGAATTCTATTGGAGTCGTTCGCGTATCCTTGAAAAACTAAACTCACTTCCTGCAGGCTTACTACCCGATGACGTACAACCCACGTTAGGTCCCGATGCAACAGCCTTGGGACAGATTTTCTGGTACACATTGGAAGGTCGTAATCCCAAGACTGGCAAGCCGGCGGGAGGCTGGGACCCACAGGAACTGCGCACCATACAAGATTACTACGTACGCTATGGGTTGTCGGCAGCCGACGGTGTATCGGAGGTTGCATCGGTAGGCGGCTTTGTTAAAGAGTATCAGGTCGACCTTGATCCTGACGCTATGCGCAGTTACGGAGTAAACATCATGCAAGTGATGCAGGCAGTCAAGAACTCAAATATCGACGTAGGCGCAGGTACCATAGAGGTCAACAAAGCCGAATACCTGATTCGCGGCTTGGGATATATCAAAAACCTCGACGATCTGGAGAATGCAGCTATCTCATCACGAAACGGAATACCCATTCGCGTAAAAGATATTGCTAAGGTGACCTTTGGCCCTGGTGACCGCCGTGGCGGACTCGACAAGGAAGGTGTAGAGGCTGTGGGTGGTGTCGTCGTAGCGCGTTACGGCTCTAATCCCATGACGGTTATCAACAACGTAAAGGCCAAGATTGCAGAACTGCAGAACGGTATGCCTGAGAAGAAGCTAAAGGACGGCACCGTGTCGAAAGTGACAGTAGTACCTTTCTACGACCGTACACAACTGATTAAAGAAACCATCGGAACGTTGGAAGAGGCGCTGACCCACGAAGTACTGATCTGTATCATTGTCGTGCTGATACTGGTTGTCAACCTCAAGGCTTCTGCCGTCATAGCCAGCCTGTTGCCATTGGCTGTCATCAGCACGTTTGTCGTGATGAAACTGGTGGGTGTCGAGGCCAACATCGTTGCCTTGTCAGGTATAGCCATCGCTATCGGCGTCATGGTTGACGTGGCCGTGGTGATGATGGAGAATGTGGTGAAGAAGCTAGAAGCGGTAAAGGCTACAACGAATTCGCACCCCACAGGAGGGGAACTGGAAAACGTAATCTATGATGGTGTCTCTGAGGTATCATCAGCCATCATGACGGCCATGGGCACCACCATTGTCAGTTTTATTCCAGTCTTTGCCATGCAGGCACAGGAGGGAAAGATGTTCCATCCGCTGGCCTTTACCAAGACGTTTGCCTTGATGTCTGCCTTGCTGTTAGGCTTCCTGTTGTTACCTACGCTCGCCTATTGGATACTCTCAATGCGTTGGCCCCATTGGCTTATAAGCCGATTTGCCAATAGGAACACTACCTCCACCGTCTTCGGACTGTCATGGAACTATTTACTTATAGGCGTCATCGTCCTGTTGGCAATAGGCGTGCTGGCTGACATGTGGCTGCCATTGGGGCCCGACAACGGTCTATTGTTGAACATTCTGTTCGTCGCCGTCATCATCGGCGTCATCCTGGGTTTACTTTGGTTGCTGGTTATCTTCTACGAACGCATCCTGCGCTGGTGTCTCAGTCACCGTCTGCTCTTCATGTCGATACCGTTGGCCACACTGATATGTGGCATACTTATCTGGCGACATTGCGGGCAGGAGTTCATGCCCACACTCGACGAGGGATCGTTTATGCTAATGCCTACGTCGATGCCCCATACGGGTGTCGAGGAGAACATTCGCTACTGCCAGATGCTGGACCGCCGCATCAAGGCCATACCAGAGATAGAATCGGTAGTGGGTAAATGGGGACGTGTAAACAGTGCCCTTGATCCGGCGCCGATACAGATGTACGAGACGGTCATCAACTACAAATCGGAATACGTGCTCGACGAGAATGGCCATCGCAAGCGCTTCAAGGACGGATATCACCGACAGTGGAGACCAGAGATACAGTCGGAAGACGACATCTGGGATGCTATCACTGAGGTTACACGCATTCCTGGCGTGACGGGCTCGCCCAAACTGCAACCCATTGCCACGCGGCAGGTGATGCTATCGACGGGTCTGAAGGCACCGATGGGACTGAAGATCTATGGCCCTGACCTGGAGAGTATTGAGCAGGCAGGCCTGCAGTTAGAGAAGGTGATGCGCCAGATTCCTGAAATCAATCGTGCCTCCGTTTATTACGACCGTGCCTCGGGTGCACCCTACATAGAAATCAAGTTCGACCGTGAGAAGTTGTCACGCTACGGCATCCAGATAGGTGATGTGCAGAGCATTATCTCTACTGCCATGGGTGGTATGAGCGAAGGCAACACGGTGGAAGGACGTGAGCGCTTCCCCATCCGTGTACGCTATGCCCGCGAACTGCGCAACGACCCCGATGTGCTGGAGCATGTGCTTATTCCTGCCATGGACGGCACACAGATACCATTGGGCCAAGTTGCAGACATTCAGTTTACGCGCGGCGCGACGATGATTAACAGCGAGAATACCTTCCTCGTAGGCTATATCACCTTCGACAAGGCAGGCTCTCTAGCTGAGGTCGATGTAGTAAATGAGGCCAAGCATGTGATAGATGAAAGTGTCAAGAGCGGAAAGGTCGTACTGCCCAAGGGAGTCAGTTACGCCTTTACGGGAACCTATGAGCAGCAGGAGCATGCTGCTAAGCGACTGCAGATTGTGATACCTGTTGCATTAATGATTATCCTGCTGATCCTCTATTTCCAGTTCCGCTCAGTAACGGCCTCACTCATCCACTTCTCGGGTGTCTTTGTGGCGTTTGCCGGAGGCTTCATACTGATGTGGCTCTATGGTCAGCCGTGGTTTATGGACTTCTCCGTCTGTGGCATCAACATGCGCACATTGTTTGGCATGGGTACCATCAACCTAAGTGTAGCCGTATGGGTGGGTTTCATCGCACTCTTTGGTGTTGCCACCGACGACGGAGTATTGATGGGTACCTATATCCATCAGACTTTCCTGCGTCTCCAGCCACAAACTAAACACGACATCATCGAGGCCGTTGTTGAAGCAGGAAAAAAACGCGTACGTCCAGCAGCCATGACCACAGCCACTACACTGATAGCCCTACTGCCCGTCCTGTCATCTACAGGTAAGGGTGCCGACGTGATGGTTCCAATGTCGATACCTACCTTTGGCGGTATGCTGATTCAGACTATGACGATGTTCGTGGTACCTGTATTACAGTGCTGGTGGAGAGAAAGCGCACTAAAGAAGAAGCAAATATGAAAAGACTACTGTTATATATAATTAACTTTTGCACGGCCATGGCCACATATGCCCAGAACGACAGCCTGTCGACCTACATACAGGTGGCCCTGCAGGAAAACCCAGAAGTTAAGGCGCGTATGGCTACCTATCAGGCCGCCTTGGAAGCAGTTTGTCCTGCAGGAACCTTAGGCGACCCTGAACTATCGGTGAATTTCTATCCGAAACCTATGACACTGGTTAACGGCAAGCAGGTGTTCACGGTGTCGCTGATGCAGATGTTCCCTTGGTTTGGTGCTATGAAAGCAGCCAAGCATGAGAAGGCATGGCAGGCCGAAGGTGCCTGGCAGCGCTACCGTGAGGGAGGCCTTGAGCTAGCCTATGAGGTTGAACGGCAGTGGTATCAAATGTTGGTAACCCGTGAGAAGCTGTCCACAACACGTCGCCATCTACAGTTGTTTACTGAGATTAGTGACCTGTCGCTATATAAATACAAGAATACTACCAGCGGCATGCGCGGTACCCGCATGAGCGACCAGTACCGTCTGCAGACCGAACAACTGAAACTGGAAGAACAGATAGAGAATCTGGAGTCTCTGTTGCAGACACAGTGTGGACAGTTTAACCTGTTGTTGCATCGTCACCCATCATCACCCATTGTCTTACCTGACAGTATCGTGTTGACTGAGATTCCTGTCATTGAATGGGGGGAGATTGAGCGCAGCGACCCTGGTCTTTTGTCGCTGAAAGCCCAATCGGAACAATATGTAGCACAAGAGGACAAGGCACGTCGCATGGGAATGCCCATGGTAGGTCTTGGCGTACAGTATATGCTGAATAAGAAGCGTGATGACGACATGGTAATGCCCGACATGAACGGCATGGATATGTGGATGGGTATGGTCAAGGTTACGCTGCCCATCTATCGTCATAAAATCAAGGCCCAGCGACGGGCGGCAGAATTAATGAAACAGAATGCCGATGAGACGTATCTGAGTCGTGTTGACATGCTGCGATCCCAACTACTGGCCATTAGCCAGCGCGCTGCCGACGTACAGCGCAAGTTGCGCCTCTATCGTAAGGATATGGACATTCTGGCCAATACTCTTGAGCTGATGAAAAGTGAGTACATCACAGGTATTACGTCGCTGAGCGATATCCTGCAGACGGAGCGCGAACAACTGAACTATGCTTACATGCACGCCGAGGCCCGTGCACAGTACAATCTGATTGTGGCTGAATTCGAGAAGTTAGCTTCTACGAAAGTAAGCAATGAGAAAAGTATAATGAGTAAAGAAAAATGACACAATGAACATGCTGAAAGATAAACAATGGCGCTATTATGTGTTGACTCTCCTAGCTGGACTGTTACTGGGCGTAGGACTTCGCAGCTGCATCAGCTGTGGTGGGAGCACTGCAAAAGAAACGGAGGCGGGAGACGCTGTCTGGACGTGTTCCATGGATCCGCAGGTGAAGCAGCCCCAAGCCGGCAAATGTCCCATTTGCGGTATGGACCTCATCATGATGAAGAAAGGCGAAACACCCTCTTCCACCGTAGACCCCAATGCCGTAATGCTCTCCGACGAGGCACTGGCACTCGCTAATGTCGAGACGGCCATAGTGGGTGCGGTCAATGGTAGTCGCGAGATACGTCTCTTTGGCAAGATAGAACCTAACCAACGCTTACAACAGTCACAGTCAGCCTACGTGGCCGGCCGCATTGAGCGTTTGAATATCAATGCTGTAGGCGATTTTGTTAGCAAGGGACAGACGCTGGCCGTCATCTATTCCCCTGAACTGTATACAGCAGAACAGGAACTGGTCTCTGCTCTTAATGCCCCACTCTCCAATAACCAATCACTACTGATTGATGCTGCTGTGGAAAAACTCCGTTTGCTCAATATTCCCAAATCGCAGATTGACGGAATCATCAAGAGCAAGAAAGCTTCACCGTATGTACAGCTGAAAGCCAATACCAGCGGTACGGTCGTCAAGAAACAGGTTGAGCAGGGCGACTACGTAAAGCAAGGCCAGCCACTGCTCCAGATTGCCAATCTGGGCAGGGTATGGGCCGTATTCCAGGCTTATGAAAGCGACTTGCCCTTTATCCGCAAGGGCCAACTGGTACAATTCACCGCCGAGGCATTACCTGGTGAGACCTTTACAGGTCGTGTGACATTTGTCGACCCTGTGCTGAACGGTATGACACGTACTGCAGGCATCCGTGTAGAAATATCTAATAGTGGAGGCCGCTTCAAACCAGAGATGCTGCTCGTAGGCAATGTGGCAGCCTCTATGCAGCGCTATGCTGACGAAGGCGTTGTCATTCCCAAGTCTGCCGTACTGTGGACGGGTAAGCGCTCTGTGGTCTACGTAAAGGACGACGTAGAAGAGCAGCCCACCTTCCTGTTACGTCAGGTAACGCTTGGTCCGTCACTACCCGACGGTTATGTAGTGCTCGATGGACTGGCTGAAGGTGAGGAGATTGTTACCAATGGAGCCTTTGCTATTGATGCCGCAGCACAACTCGACGGTAAGCATTCAATGATGAAACAATGAAGATAAATAATTAAACATTTAAGATTAAACATTAATAAATAAAAGATTATGAAAAAGATTATTTTAATGGCTGCAGCCCTGATGATGATGGGTGCCGCTGAAGCAAAGACGGTAAAGACAACATTTGTAGTAAAGGGCAATTGTGACATGTGCCAGAAGCGCATCGAGAATGCTGCAAAAGCTGTTAACGGTGTCACTTCCGCACGTTGGAACAAGAAAGACGGTCAGCTTTCGCTGGTCTATGACAACAAGAAGACGTCTCCTGAAAAAGTTCAGAAGGCATTAGTTGCCGTAGGGCACGACTGTGGTAAGTTCAAGGCCGACCAGAAGGTCTACGACAAACTGCCTGGCTGCTGCAAATATCGTGACAACGCCAAGAAACATTAAGGCAGACAACACTAAAAAAGAGAAGCACCTCGTACTGAGATGCTTCTCTTTTCTTATGGATGGTTTGAATTATTTCACAACCACCTTACGGCCATTCTGGATGTATACACCCTTAATGGGCTTCTGTATCTCTACACCCTGCAGGTTATAGTACTTACCATTTATCTGCTTGGCAGCTGTAACATTGCTGATGCCAGAGGGAGTTCCAGGAACAACGGTGAACTCGGTGGTCTTGTATTCATTATTACCCGTGAATTTGGGGAAGGCTGTTGTAGCCATCACGC
>CAMOGP010000127.1 GCA_946614175.1 uncultured Prevotella sp.
AGGAAAGATGTTTCTGCCACAGGTGGTGAAGACGGCTCGTACAATGAAGCGTGCGGTGGAGATCCTGCAGCCGTTTATTGACTCTGGAAAATCGGAAGGGACGGGAACAACCGGGAATCAGAGGAAGGTGCTCCTGGCAACCGTCAAAGGTGACGTTCATGACATTGGTAAAAATATTGTGGGGGTTATCATGGCTTGTAATGGTTACGAGGTAATCGACCTAGGCGTGATGGTGCCTGCCGACCAGATTGTGGCCCGTGCCAAGGAGGAACATGTGGATATGATTGGTCTCTCGGGATTGATCACGCCCAGTCTGGAAGAGATGGTCAATGTGGCCAGCGAACTGAAGAAGGCGGGACTGGATATACCCATCATGATTGGTGGTGCTACGACCAGCGAACTGCATGTGGCACTGAAGATTGCGCCGGTATATGGCGGTCCGGTGGTATGGCTGAAGGATGCCTCACAGAATCCCCTGGTGGCTCAGCGACTGATGGCGGATGCAGAGGGGTATAACGAGGAACTGAACAGAACTTATGCGCACCTGCGCGAACAATATATTCAAGAACAGCAGCAACTGCTCTCGCTCGACGAGGCACGTCGCCGCAAAACCAAACTTTTCGAATGAAAAAACTACTTATCTTTCTATTGGCTTTCTTGGCCATTAACGCAAGTGCTCAGAAAAAACGAGAGTTTCGTGGTGCTTGGATTCAGTGTGTGAACGGGCAGTTTCAGGGAATGGGGACGCAGAAAATGCAGCAAACCCTGGCATATCAGTTGGATGAACTCCAAAAAGATGGCGTCAATGCAATTATCTTCCAGGTGCGTCCAGAATGTGATGCACTCTATCAGAGTAGTATTGAACCCTGGAGCCGTTTTCTGACAGGTCAGCAGGGTAAGGCTCCGTCACCCTATTGGGATCCCTTGCAGTGGATGATAGAACAGTGTCATCAGCGTGGCATGGAACTGCATGCGTGGATTAATCCTTATCGTGCTAAAACAAAGGGCACCACGGCACTGGCTACGACTCATGTGGCTGTTCAGCATCCAGAGAGATGTTTCGACTACGACGGACTGAAGATATTGAATCCTGGTATTCCTGAGAACCGTGACTATATCTGTGATGTAGCAAAGGATATCGTGGCTCGTTATGATGTAGATGGCATTCATATGGATGACTATTTCTATCCTTATCCTGCAGCAGGACAGATTATTCCTGATGATGCGCAGTATCGTCTTCATAGTAATGGTATTAGGGATCGTGGCGACTGGCGCCGATATAACGTGGATTTGTTTATCAAACAGTTCTATGAGACAGTACATGCTGTGAAGCCTTGGATAAAGGTGGGTATCTCTCCTTTTGGCATTTACCGGAATAAGAAGAATGCAGCTATCGGAAGTAACACCAATGGTTTGCAGAATTACGATGACTTGTATGCTGATGTACTGATGTGGGTTAATAATGGCTGGCTTGACTATTGTGTGCCGCAAATCTACTGGGAGATTGGTAACAAGGCTGCCGATTACGAGACGCTGATTCGTTGGTGGAACCAATATGCTGGTGCCCGTCCTTTGTTTATCGGTGAGGATATAGAGCGTACAGTAAAGAATGTGGATCTACAGAATCCTAATCAGCATCAGCAGGCGGCAAAGCATCGTCTGACTCAGCAGATGCAGAATGTGAAGGGTACTGTACTCTGGTATGCTAAGGCTGCGGTGGATAATACGGGTAACTATGGTACGATGCTGCGTCAGAACTACTGGCGTTATCCCGCTTTGCAGCCTGATATGTCGTTTATTGACAAGGTGCGGCCAAAGAAACCCCGTAAGGTGAAACCTGTATGGACCCGCGATGGCTATATTCTGTTCTGGACTGCTCCAAAGAGTAAGAAATGGAATGACGAGGCAACGAAATATGTGGTCTATCGTTTTGCCAAGGGTGAGAAGGTGAATACTGAGGATCCTTCCAAGATTGTGACAATCACGTCGCAGACTTACTACAAACTGCCTTATCAGGATGGTCGCACAAAGTATTATTATGTGGTGACAGCCCTGAATCGTTTGCAGAATGAGAGTAAGCCGGCTAAGAAAATGGTAAAGCTATAAGATATATCTCTGGCATATATAACGCAGAAGCCCTGTCTCGAAAGACAGGGCTTTGTTGTTTGTTTGGAATAAGTGTTTTGTTTGTAAGTTGTGTTATGCTTCAGCAGCCTCGGGTATTACTGAAACGATGCTCTTGTTGAACTTACCCTTGTGGAAGTTCACCGTGCCATCAATGAGGGCATAGAGGGTATCGTCTTTACCAATAGCAACACCGTTACCGGGGTTGTGCTTTGTACCACGCTGACGAACAATGATGTTGCCGGCGATACACTTCTGACCACCCCAAATTTTTACACCAAGTCGCTGAGCTGCACTTTCGCGGCCGTTCTTAGAACTACCTACACCTTTCTTATGTGCCATACTGCTGTTCCTCCTTAAGCGATTACTTGTTTAACTTCTACCTGAGTGAACTGTTCACGATGACCGTTGCGCTTGCGAGAGTCCTTGCGACGCTTCATCTTGAAGACAATCACCTTGTCGCCTTTTACCAGCGGGTTCACTACTTCTACTACTACCTTTGCACCTTCTACGGTGGGTGCGCCAACCTTGACAGCGCCGTCGGCATCTACGAGCAGCACTTTGTCAAACTCAACAGTCTTGCCTGCCTCCACGTCCTTGATGTGGTGCACGAAGAGCTTCTTGCCCTCCTCAACTTTGAACTGCTGACCCTGAATTTCTACAATTGCGTACATTTAATTTTGTTTGTAAATAGGGTTTTTTCCGTAAGGCGGTGTACGTCCGTACACACTTAACCCTGCCTCCACGGACTCATTTCGGGGTGCAAAGGTACTAATTTTCTATTATATAGAACATGTTGCGCCCGAAATAATGGCATACTTTTATGTTTTTTTAACCTGTTAGTGTCTCTTAGAGGCCTGCTTTTGTCAGTTCCTCGTCCATCTCCTGTTGCAGTTCGCGGGCTTTGTTGCCTGCCACTTCTGCAAAGTGGTCGTCGTTAGAGGCATAGATAATGCCTCGGCTGGAGTTGACGAGCAAACCGCAGTCCTTATTTATTCCGTATTTGCATACTTCTTGCAGGGAACCGCCCTGAGCGCCTACGCCAGGCACGAGCAGGAAGTGGTCGGGAGCCAGTTTGCGGATATCCTCGAACATCTTTCCCTGAGTAGCACCTACTACAAACATCATATTGTCGATGTTGCCCCATTCCTGACTCTTCTTCAATACTTTCTCAAACAGACGTTCGCCCTGGGCATCCTCTGTTAGCTGGAAATCGTGTGAGCCCTTGTTGCTGGTTAGCGCCAGTAGGATAACCCACTTGCCTTCGTACTGCAGGAAGGGTGTCACAGAATCCTCACCCATATATGGTGCCACGGTCAGTGCGTCGATGTTGTATTCCTCGAAGAACGTGCGGGCATACATCTGGCTGGTATTACCGATATCGCCACGCTTGGCGTCTGCGATAATCAGGTGGTTGGGATGATTCTCTTTGATATACTCACAGGTCTTCACGAAAGCTTCCATACCCTTGATACCATAGGCCTCGTAGAAAGCGAGGTTGGGCTTGTAAGCCACACAGTAGGGGGCTGTAGCATCGATGATAGCCTTGTTGAATTCGAACATAGGATCGTGCAGGTCGAAGATGCACTGAGGCATCTTCTTGGGGTCTGTATCTAGTCCGACGCAGAGAAAGCTGCGCTTCTGCTTAATCTGCTGGATTAACTCTTGTCTTGTCATTTTTATATGTTTTTGTAGGTTTCTGTATTATAGCTCATTCTCTTTCATGCGCTCGGCATTCTCGGCCACGGTGAGGGCATCAATCATTGCCTGGATGTCGCCACCAAGGAATCCCTGCAGGTCGTGTGTGGTATAACCAATGCGGTGGTCGGTAACACGTCCTTGAGGGAAGTTGTATGTACGAATCTTAGCCGAACGGTCACCAGTAGAGACGAGCGTCTTACGGCGACTGGCGATATCGTCCATGTATTTCTGGTGTTCCTTATCATATATAAATGTGTACAGGCGCGAGAGAGCACGCTCCTTGTTCTTGGGCTGGTCGCGCGTCTCAGTACACTCAATGAGGATTTCCTCAGTCTCGCCGGTATTGGGATTCTTCCACATATAGCGCAGACGGACGCCAGATTCCACCTTGTTCACGTTCTGTCCACCGGCACCTGAAGAGCGGAAGGTATCCCATTTAATCTCACCTTCGTTGATATGTACCTCGAACTTGTCGGCCTCGGGCAAAACGGCAACCGTTGCTGCTGATGTGTGCATGCGGCCCTGGGTCTCGGTAGCAGGCACACGCTGAACGCGGTGTACACCACTCTCGTATTTCAACGTGCCATAGACATCGGCACCGCTCACGGCAAAGTCGATCTCCTTGTAGCCGCCTACAGCACCTTCGCTGACGCTAGTTACAGAGAGAGTCCAACCTTTTGAGTCGCAGAAACTCTTGTACATCTTAAACAGGTCGCCGGCAAAGAGGCATGCTTCGTCACCACCTGTTCCGGCACGAATCTCCATCTGTACGTTCTTCGCATCTTCTGGATCTTTGGGGATGAGGGCTATTTTGATTTCCTCTTCCAGCTGAGGCTGCAGAGCCTCGTTGGTAGCCAGCTCCTCGCGAGCCATCTCCTTCATCTCGGGATCGTCCTCGTTGGCCAGGATGTCTTTTGCTTCTTTGATGCTGTTCAGACAGTTGATGTATCGTTTACGTGCATCCATGATGTCGCCCAGGTCCTTGTATTCCTTCGTGAGTTTCACGAAACGGTTCTGGTCGGCAATCACAGCGGGGTCGGTGATGAGTGTTGAAACCTCTTCAAATCGGCTCTCTAATCCGTCAAGTTTCTGTAAAATACTGTTTGTTGTTTCTGCCATAAAAAGTTGTTAATCATTATTTGGGTGCAAAAGTACAAAAAATAATCGACTTTGAGGGCCTATAATAGAAATTTTATCTATCTTTGCACTCTGAAAGCGAAATGAAAATGCAAAAAGAAGATTTAAGAATCGTATTTATGGGTACTCCGGAGTTTGCCGTTGAGACCCTGAAAGCACTTGTTGAAAATCATTATAATGTGGTGGCTGTTGTCACCCAACCTGATAAACCCGTAGGCCGTCATCAGAATGAGCTCCAGCCTTCAGAGGTGAAGAAATACGCGTTGGAGCACAATCTGCCCGTGCTGCAGCCCGTAAAGATGAAAGATCCCGAGTTTGTAGAGACGCTTCGTTCGTATCAAGCCAACCTTCAGGTCGTGGTAGCATTCCGTATGTTACCGGAGGTGGTGTGGGCTATGCCTGAGTATGGAACCTTCAATGTTCATGCTGCTTTGTTGCCTCAATATCGTGGTGCGGCTCCAATCAACTGGGCTGTTATCAACGGTGAAACAGAGACTGGAGTGACAACTTTCTTTCTGGATCATGATATTGATACCGGACGTATTATCATGAAAAAGCATTTTCCTATTCCTGATGATGCTAATGTAGAGTTTGTCTATGATGGTTTGATGCACCTGGGTGCTGAAATCTGCATGGAGACGCTTGAGGCTATCGTTGCAGCAGACGGGCATCCTATAAGTATTCCGCAGGATGAGTGCGCAGAACTGAAAGCGGCTCCAAAGATTTTCAAGGAGACGTGCCAGGTTAATTGGAGCCTGTCTGCCAAACGTATTTATGACTTCGTGCGTGGCTTGTCGCCTTACCCTGGTGCATGGACGGTCTTGAAAGATGAAAAGGGTGGGGAAGCGGTTTTGAAAATATTCCGCACCACTAAAACTGATAAACAGGTAAATGATAGGGCTGGCACGTTAATGGCTGATAGGAAACATCTGTATATCGCATGTTCAGATGCCTGGCTGCAAATCGACGAGCTGCAGCTGGCTGGTAAAAAACGTATGGATGCGCAGGCTTTCCTCAATGGTATGAAGGAGATTGAAAAATATTCCGTCGTATAATATAATATTTTGCCGGGCATCACGTTACTATTAATGTAAACATATTAAAGCAGATGCCTATGCAGATATTTACTTATGATGAAACGCATCCGAGCGAGAAGACGCTCAAGCTGATTAAAGAAATAGCTTATACCTATCGGGTAGAAAATAAGCAGGCTTATTGCCTCAATTAATTAGGAAAAGAAAAAATGACTTTAGTTTCACCTTCTCTTCTAGCGGCCGATTTCTTGCATCTCGACCAAGATATTCAAATGATAAACCGTTCTGAGGCCGATTGGCTTCATTTGGACGTGATGGATGGTTCGTTTGTGCCCAACATATCGTTTGGCTTCCCCGTATTGGAAGCTGTGGCGAAAGCATGTAAGAAGCCGCTTGATGTTCATTTCATGATTGAGAAACCGGAACGTTATATTCAGCAGACGGCAAAGCTTGGTGCTATGATGATGAATGTGCACCAGGAGGCCTGCCTGCACCTGCATCGTACTATCCAGGAGATTCATCAGGCTGGTATGAAGGCTGGTGTGACGCTGAATCCGGCAACGCCTGTCTCTGTGCTCGAGGATGTGATCTGTGATGTGGATATGGTGCTTCTGATGAGTGTGAATCCGGGCTTCGGTGGACAGAAGTTCATTGAGAATACGATTCAGAAAGTAAAACGACTGCGTCAGCTCATAAATGAGTCGGGCAGTCGTGCATTGATAGAAGTCGACGGTGGTGTGCAAGGTGAAACAGCACCACGTCTGGTTGCTGCTGGTGTTGACGTGCTTGTCAGTGGAAGCTATGTGTTCAAAG
>CAMOGP010000128.1 GCA_946614175.1 uncultured Prevotella sp.
CCTCTGAAACGGCACGATCGTACTTGTTACCAGAGTAGGAAGCGAAGTTCGTGAAGTGGTAGGCCTTACTGTCGAAGGTTCCTTCAGTCTTTGCACCTTCAATCAAAGCACCTGTGCAGATAGGTTCTACTTCTTTCGTAATCTCGTTCGTTCCAGTAGGAACAACATTGGCCAGTACTCCAATAGGCTCAACACCATCTACTCTTGCAGGTGTCTTCTCTATAAACGCACCTTTCTGCGAAACGATAAAATCTATGTCATCGGTGGTGCCGTCAATCTTAATCATATAAGGTGTGTTGGCCTTTGTGGCGTTGCCCGAAATCGGTTTGAAGTAGGCATTACCATAGTTCACGGAGCTGCCATCCTTCAAGGCAAGGTCGTTGGTAGCATCCATGGTATTCACCGTGAAGGTATTGCCTGCACCGGGCAGTCCGTCTGCATTGGTGTGCACACCGCTACTTACTGCAATGGTGAATGGCAACATCATCGTAACGTTCTTAAATTCGTCGGATGTGCCAGGAACTGTGCGCTTGTAGGTAGCATAGTTGGCTGCATCCACCTGAATGTCGTATGGTGAGAAGAACGGCTGCTTGTCAGTCAGGATGATGTTTCCACCAGTACGGAATGATTTGCTACCTGTATCGTATGCAACGTTTTTGAATATCTCCTTAGTGTTCTCGGGCAAGAAGAGGAGAGCGTTAGGCGACAGCAACGGCATCAGGTCTTCATAATCAATTACATTAGATGACTCAGAGCTCTTAATGACTGCGTAAAGCGGAGTTCCGTCGATATAGAGAATCTGCTTAATGGTTGCAGGTCCTGTCTCGTTATTAGGATCCAGCTTACTTGCTATATAATCATCATCTCCTGATTCTCCACGGCCTTGAATGTTGTCGATGATTTCCTGATAGGTCAAGTAACCCTGTACCTTCTTACCTGTATTCACATCTATATCTGATACATCCAGCGTCAGACCCCACATGCTCTCTTCCTTCTCTTCACCATCTTCTTCGTAGAAGGTCTTGTCGTAAATCTTGGTCCAACTAAAGGCAGGCTTGAAGGTCTTAGCTTTCAGCTCAATCTCCATGCGATAGAATGCATAGAAACGGTGCTGCCAGTTCTTTGTAGGAGCAATGTTCCAACGCGTCTCGTCGGCAGTGAAGACATAGAAGGTTCCTGTGGCCTGATCTTTATCCGGGTCAGCATTCAACACAACGGTTTTAAACTCACCCAGTCTTGTGGAAGGTGCTATAACGGGATCAGCAGTTGGATCGCCAGGGTTCTCTGTGGTAAGATAAGTGGCAACCGAGAAAGGATATTCCTCAAGGTACAGTGAACCAGAACCATTGGGATCAATGTCTTCTGCATTGTTGAACTTGAAGCGGTTGTTACCAGCTACAGAGGTTATTACCTTGTTCACGTAAGAAGCATCTGGGCTGTAAGCATCATCATACAATCCGTCATTGCGGTTACCATTAACGGGTGTGAAATACTCTGACGTTACGAAGCTATAGCGTCCAAAGCCCGTGCCGCCATCGTAATAGGTTTCGTCACCATAACTACTGTAAAGATTGGAGAACGAGAACGTCAGATCTTCTTTACCATAGTCTTCCGGAACATAGAAGATGAACTTACCGCCACTCACCGAGAAGTCGTCGGCTGTGAAAGGCTGCGTCAGATGGAGCACCTCGCGGTTGTCGGTACATGTAATGTCCATCTTGTTGATGTAGGGATCCAGAGCCTGAAGCAGCAGCGTTATTTGAACCAGAGCTTGCTTGCCTTCATCAAGGTCGGTGATTTCGAACTTAATGGCATCATTGTTGCAGAAGCCCATGTCGTAGATTTTGCCTGCTTCTGAATCATCGGCACCGTCAATTTCAATGGTCTTTTGTACAGATGTACCTTCACGATTCCACACCTTCAATGTGTATGAACCTGGAGAGAATCCTGGGGTGGTGGTAGCTTCTGTTTGTTCTGTTGTCCATTCAGCCAAACCAGTGGTACCGGTCGCCATGGATGGTGCCGAACTAGCATCAGTTGTTCCATGCAAATAGTAAGTGGTCTGATTCCAGTTGCCTGTTGTACAATACAAATGATTATTGTTATCTAAACGAATTTTTTGATTCGTTTCAATAGTACCTGTTTGCAAGGTCCTGTTATTTCCATTTCCGCTTAATACCAGATATGTATCTCCATGATGAACACCATTATCATCAGATACCCAAGCGGTAGATTTTGTTGTAGTGAACCTTCCAGAACTATTTAAATAATAATCTGTACTATTTGAGGTATACTTAATGTAATGGTATGTTCCACCTGGTATTTCTTCTCCTGCAGTTTCTGTTCCCCAAAGAGGAGTGAATTGAGCTCCAACGATGCGATAGCCTATGGGGGCTGTGTTTCCGCTGCCGGTTACTAAATCTATAGGTGTTTCGATGTAATAGGTATCGTTTTCCAGTGCATAGAGCAACTGGCCGTCCACTTTCACAGGAGTGATGTGCTTATTAGGTGCTACGTCTGCGGGTTTTCCGTCTTGTACGGCTTGCTCCTGATACAGATAGTTGTAGGCAGTGAGATCTTTCACGCTGTCAGCAACATATGAGAACCATGTAGAACCAGTAAATTCATCATAAACTCGCTCTAACTTTCCGATATCAATTTTATTGGTGTCGAATGGAGCTCTCACAAGGCTCGTCTTCTGTCCTATATGATCGGGTTTCACGTCTGCCTCGAAAGTGCCTTCAGCAGTAAACCATACCCAAAACTCCTTAATGGTTATTCCATAATAGTTGTAGTTCTTTACAAGTCGGAAATAGAGCTGGTTGCCCATATCGGTATCAGACTGGCTTGTGCGTTGAATGGTATATTCTTTTCCTCTCGTGTCGGAAGTTCTAATATCGAAATTACCACCAGTATCAACAGCTTTCGCAAGGATATCCTCTTCTGTTTGTCCTATCTGTCCACCTTGCCAGTTCGTACCAGATTCAATGTAGTTGACATAAGTTTGATTATAGCCTTCGCCATTGGTACCACCAGTGGATCCGCTATTCGTGCCATCGGTTTTCCAAGGTTTCGTCTCATAGAAACGCATGATGCCACCGTTTGAACTATTAATGTTACGATAATTGCTAGAATAATTACCCTGCAGAGGTTCGCTTACATTGGCGCCAATCAGGTCGTTTGACAAAACCATCTTATAACCAGTTATACGATAGCCTTTGGGCAGAGAAACGACAATGAACGAGGGACGGTGACCACCGATGATGGTGATCAAACTGTCGTTTTCCCCTCCTCCTACACTGGTCTGACGATGTTTGCCAAACACAGAAGACGGAATTCCGACTTCTCCGGAAGCCAAGAGTGAGTCTCTGTCGGCTCCTGTCATCGACAGCGACAACTGCTCGTGACGCCACAAGGCCGCAAAGCCGGCACCAGTGTCCTGACCTCCCATGGTGGCGTTCACCAAGCTACCGTTATTGAGGGCCACATGTACTCTTTGTGCATGTGCTACGGTAGCTGACATAAGCAGCAAGAAGATCATGCTGCATAAATGCTTGATTGTAATTCTTTTTTTCATATTATTTCTTAGTTGTATTTTTGAATAATTAGTTAGTGAGAATATTGTATTTTTCGTTTGAGCTATTAAGATTGAGTTAAAAAGTAATGAATTATAGGGCCTCTCAGCATGATAAAATGTTATTATTTGCCGGCAGAAAACAGTTAATTGTTTACGATTGCACGGCAATACATTGTAAAATGTAAGCACACCCGCACATTATTGCAATGCAAAGAAACGAAAAGATTTCCAAACGATGCGTAACACGGGGTTCAAAGGCGAATCATTGGTTTCAAATGCGAAACAAAGGTTTCAGAGTTCGAATCAATCATTTCAGTTGAAACAAAAAACGCCAATTCATCGGGGAATTGACGGGAAGCGGAAGGCATAGCTCCTTTGGGGCCAGAGCACAAAAAAAGCTCCGCCCGCATGATCTACGGACGGAGCTTGCATTCATTCTCTCGTGATTACTCTTCCCAGAGGGGGTTATCCCATTTGTCGAATATGGGCTTTTGTTCCTCGTCGGCTTCATCGATGAATTGGCCGCCTTTGGCGTCGCCCCATGGGCCAACGGATGGGTCGATGATGGCGAAGGGTTGGGCAGCGAAGGCGACGATTTCTATTTCGGGGCTTACATATTGCTTCTTCTTATTTCGGCTTGTTAGCCGTCAGCCGTTGCTTCACGCGATAGAACGACTGGCGGGTGGTGAATCCCGAGGCGGTGGCCACTTCGTCGAGTGTGGCCATGGGGTGCTTCTTGTGGTATTGCTCGGCGTAGGAGAGTCGCAGGCCGTTCACGTAGTTGAAGAAACCGCCCAGCCGGTTCTTGAACACCCACGACACGTAGGTGCGGCCGTAGCCGCATCGGTCCACCACGTCCTGCATGGAAAGATGGGGGTCAAGATAGAGTTCTTCTTCATCAACGGTGTGGCGAATGCTCTTCGCAATGTTGTCAATGGTGTGCTTGGGCGGGGCGTTGCCCTCTTTCTCCTGTTTTGGCTGGAGGCTTTCGCTCTCTTCTTTCCACACCCTGTGGGGATGCAGTTTGAAGATGAGCATGGTGATGTTGCAGGGGATGAGCATCAGGCAGGCCACGGCCAGCAGCCTGGGATTGCCGGAGAGGATGGGTGGCCAGAGCAGCGCTGCATGGATGATGGGCATGGTGATGATTTTCCTGGCATAGTGTATGGGGAAGTCGTCCATGTTGGAGTAGGTTTCGTCGTCCATCAGCTTGCCCCACTTCAGGACGGTGAGGATGGAGCGTATGCTGAAGAGTGTGGTGATGGCACCCAGGGCGACACCCGTCAGCGTGACGTAGTGCAGGGGGCCATAAAGCCAGTCGAACCCCGGCACAGCGGCATAGAGAAACAGCACAGCGATGAAGAGGGCTATCGGGACGAGCAGGATGAGTGCCGGCCGAGCCCACCCATTCCATTGCATCACGGAGCCAAAGTATTTGTAGAGCAGCACGCCGCTGTAGTAGGGAACGAGGACGAAGAAATAGGCGTTCACCAGCACCCGGGTATCGGTGTCGGAGGGGTGCAGGATGGCAGGCACCAGCAGCAGCGAGAAAGCATAGATGGTGGTGGCCAGCGGTCGGCCGGGATAGCTGTATCTGGGGGTCTTGTTGTGAGGGCGGCACATGTGGAACCAGCCCACCACGGCAAAGGTGAGGCACGACAACACGTAGCCAAACATGGCCATACTAAGGAAATGTTCAGTAGTAGTGATCATATAGAGTCTAATTGTTTTTGCTGATGTGATATTTGAAACATTAATAGTTTTGGAGAGTAATTTTAATCAAGCCCCCCCTTGTCGAGGAGCGAATAACTCCAGACGAAAGAATGGCCAAACTGCCATTCTGCGGTTATTGAATACAAATATATGAAAAACGCTGACAAATCTATCTATCAGCCCTTAGTATTTAACATTTCATAACAACGGATTATACGGATTTAACGGATTGTTTGACAAGGAATCGTTCTTTGTCGAGTGATGAGAAAAAAACAACCGCACCCTCGCTCAAAGCCCGAGGATGCGGTTGTTATGAGGAGAGAGGAGAGTCAAATGATTAATGAGTAGAGAGTAATTATGATATGCTGCCAGCGCATGCCATTGCGCTCATAACTACTATTATCGCTCCTCTAAAGTTTCTTCTTCTCAACTTTCTTTCACTTCCCAGATGTCGTTGGTCTCCAGCAGTTCGGCAAAGTTGTGATATTTCTTCTTGGCCGAAACCTCTTCTATCTGAGCCGTCACGGCCTCGTCGTAGGTGGGAGCCTCCACGTCGCGAATCACTCCGAGGGCCACGGGGAATCCGTCGCCGTTGCCCATGAGGGCCAGCTTCAGCTGCAGGGTGTTGTCCTCGCAGTGGGCGTCGTGGGTGAGCACGTCGTCGAGCGTGTAGCCGTCCTTGCCTATCTCCACCACCTTCAGTCCGAAGCCCTGCTGCACGAGTCCAAACTCGTTGTTCTCGCCGAAGACGAGCTTCTCGCCATGGCGCACGTAGATGGCGTTCTTCTTGCGGCCTTCCTTGTTGTATACGGCCTCGTGGGTGCCATCGTTGAAGATGACGCAGTTCTGCAGAATCTCGCATACGGAGGCGCCTTTGTGCTCATAGGCAGCCTTGAGGATGTCCACCGTTCCGGCGGCATCGGTGGCCACGGCGCGCGCGAAGAAGTGGCCGCGCGCTCCGAAGCAGAGCTCAGCGGGGCGGAAGGGATCTTCCACCGTTCCGTAGGGGCTCGACTTCGACACGAATCCTCGGGGCGACGTGGGCGAATACTGGCCCTTGGTCAGTCCGTAGATGCGGTTGTTCAGCAGAATCATGTTCAGGTTGATGTTGCGGCGGTTGGCATGTATGAAGTGGTTGCCGCCGATGGCCAGGCCGTCGCCGTCGCCACTCACCTGCCATACGGTGAGCTGTGGGTTGGCCACCTTGCATCCGGTGGCAATGGCGGCGGCGCGCCCGTGGATGGTGTTCATGCCGTAGGTGGCCATGTAGTGGGGCAGACGGCTGGAGCAGCCGATGCCACTGATTACTGCAATGTCTTTGGGTGCCACGCCTATCTCGGCCATGGCCTTGTGGAGCGATGCCAGGAAGAAATGGTCACCACATCCCGGACACCAACGCGGTTGTCCTTTCTTATAATCACTTGCTGTGTAACTCATAATTATTTCTTTCTT
>CAMOGP010000129.1 GCA_946614175.1 uncultured Prevotella sp.
GGTATATGAAATGCCGCAAAGTCGGGATTGTTGGTGTTTCAAAACCGCCGTACCTTTGCACCGTCGAAAAATGACATAAACATAAGTTAAACAAAAAAACGTGTGAAATTATGAGAAAGAAAGTAATTCTGAATGTAAAGGAGGCAAAGAGTAAAGTAACCACATTATTGCTGACAGGCTTGATGTGTTGCCCCATGATGTCTCTGGCGCAAAACTTGCAGATTAACGTTAGCGACGCTCAGTTCACTCGTCAGATGATGGAACGACTCATTAAAGAATATAATAAGGTGAATCCTGAGTTTACTGCAACTGTTGTGGACACTCGTGAAAAGGCAGATGCCTCGGTGAGTCTCTCCGGACAGGACGATGTGAATAGTATCGGACGCTTCGCTATCCTGCCCATCGCAAACTCTGAGAACGAACTGCTACGCAATAAGAAGGTGGTAAAGGGCTTGAGTAATAAACTGAAGCATCAAATCTTCGTAGAGCGTGATCTTCTGGAGGAACTTGATGCAGAGGAAGAAGGCGAGAAACAATTGCCGGGCACCGTCTATTCGCTGACAGGCAGCCATGCCATCACGACAACTCTTGTGGCCAGAGATCTGAGCATCACTCCCAACCGAGTGAAGGGAAAGAAAATCCTGGGCAGTGAGGAGAACTTGATTAGTGCTGTCAGGAGTCATCAGGATGCTATTGCCTTCAATGTTGCAAGTCTTGCTTATGACAGCAATACCTATCAGCCCGTTGAGGGACTGACCGTTCTGGCTACCGATTTGGACGGCAATGGGCGCATCAGTGACGAAGAACGTTCGGTTATCAGCAGTCTCGACAAGTTGACAGACTATCTTGATAAGCTGCCGCACACTGGCCTGCCCATTGGCAATATCAGCATCAAGACCGACAATCAGGAGTTGCGCAGATTCGTAGACTGGGCCTCGACAGAGGGACAGGGCTATCTGTCTCCTTACGGATTCCTGAAGGCTAATAAGGCCCTGACGGCGCAGAAGTAAAGTATTTGTTTTTAATTCTTAAAGATCAAAGAAATGAGTAAGAAGATTTATTCATTAGCGATAGCTGTGCTCATCAGTCTGGTGGCACAGGCCCAGTCAAGCTACTATTTTGGTAGCGATGAAAAGTTCGACGAGTCAATACCCACCCCAGAGGAGTTCTTCGGATTTCCTATTGGTTCGGCTTTGGTAAGATACGATCGTGTGGTAGAGTATTTCCGTTTGCTGGATAAGCTCTCCGCCCGCGCACAGTTCAAGGTAATTGGTCATACGCACGAGAACCGTGAGTATGTCATCTTGCATATCTCAACTCCCGAGAACATCAAGAATCTGGAACAGATACGCCAGCATCATGTCCGGCTCGTCGATCCCGACCAGCCCCTTGCATCGGGCTACGACGATCAGAAAGTCATTATCCAGTTGGGCTACAATGTACATGGCGGTGAATTAGCTGGAACCGATGCCTCGGTGCTGGCAGCTTATTACTTCACGGCCACTAAAAATGCCGATATCGTGAATCGACTGAGTGATGCCGTCATACTGATAGAGCCAGCCCTGAATCCTGATGGCCGTGAGCGTGCAGCACAGTATTTCAATTCGTTCCATAGTATCCCACCGGTGAGCGATGCCCTTGATATAGAGCACACGCAGAGCTTCACCCCGTTGCGTGGCAACCATTTCTACGCCGACCTGAACCGTGACTGGTTTGCTCTTGTTCATCCCGAGAGCCGTGCCCGTGCCGCTTACTATCACCAGTGGTATCCCAATATCTACATCGACTACCATGAGATGGGCTCCAACAGCAGCTATTACTTCGAACCCTCGCCAGAGCGTAGCACATGGAACTATACCGTTCCCGAAAGCACCTATGCGGAGTTGAACGTCATCCTAGCCAAGTATTTCGGCTCAGAGCTCGACAAGATTGGCTCGCTCTATTTTACGAAGGAGAACTATGATAACATCTCGCCCATCTATGGCTCTACCTATCCCGACTTTGAAGGTGGCGTGGGTACTACCATCGAGGTGGGCAGCTCACAGGGCGTACAGGTGGAGTCGTCGATTGGTATCCACAAGTTTGCCAAGAATCTGCGCGACCATACCCGCAGTGCTATAGGTGCTCTGAAGGCTGGCACCGATCAGAAGGCCGTGTTCCTGCGTCATCAGCAAGAGTTCTTCAAGAGTGCTGTCGCTAAGGGTGGAAAGGGCTATATCGTATTTGGCAATTCTGAAGACAAGGGCATCACCAATCTCTTCCTTGACAATCTGCTGCGCCATAAGATTGAAGTCCATCGTCTGTCGAAGGACTTTAGTCAGGCAGGAAAACAGTTCAAGGCCGCTGGTGCCTATGTGATTCCCCTGGGACAAGCCCAGTGGCGCCTGGTAAATGCCGCTTTCGATGAGCATACAGAGTTTGTCGACAGCATCTTCATGGATATTACTGCCTGGAGCACAGCCCACGGGTTTGGCGTACCCTTTGCTCGTACGCCGGCCGCTGGTGTCGGAGAACTGGTGTCCGAGCTGCCTGCTGCCGAGACTGCCCGTTTCGGGAAATCAGACTACGCCTATCTCATCGACTTCTCTGATTTCTATGCTACCAAGGTGCTCTATGAGCTGCTCGACAAGGGAATCTACGTGAAGGCAGCCTATAAGCCTCTGACCACTGAGACTGTTGAGGCTGGCCTCAAACAGGCATCTACTGGTAGCCTACTTGTTCCCCTGGTATATCAGACTGTGTCAGTCGATAGCGTCTACAACACTATCCGTCAGGCTGTTGAAGGCACCAACGTACAGGTCTATAGCCTGAAGACAGGTCTGAGTCAGGCAGGCATCGATCTGGGAAGCGACAATCTCATCGAGGTTAAGAAACCCGTCGTGGCAACCTTTGTCAGCACAGGCGGTTATGGTGGCATCAACTGGACGGCCATCGGCGAGACATGGAATCTGCTGGGTAACCACCATCATATCCCCTTGACAAAGATCTACAGCGATTATGCGGACCGTACGCCACTCAATCGCTATACAGCCATCATCCTTGTCGATGGCACCTATCAGAGCTTCTCCAAACAGTTTGTAGAGCGTTTGCGCCATTGGGTCAGTGAAGGTGGTGTGCTGATCACCTCGCAAAGAGCCACCCAGTGGGCTATTGCCAATGGGCTTGCACCACACTTTGAAAAGTCGGAGAAGAAAGAGGAGACTGCTGATAAGAAGGATGCCAAGGCCGGCCGTGACGAATTCCAGCGCCTGGACTATGCAAAGCAGCGCGAAGTGAATGGCCCGAGCCGTATAGGCGGTGTGCTCTACGCTGCAGACCTTGATATCACCAATCCGCTTGCCTACGGCATCCATAGCCGTGAACTCTTCACCATGAAGTCGGGCAACTACGTGCTGCCTCGTCCCACCAACAACTTTGCCTCGCTTGTTCAGTTGAAAGGCGACAAACAACTGGGTGGTTATCTGACCAAGGAGAACCAGAAACGACTTAAGAATGCCACAGTCGTAGCTTACGACAATTTGGGGCAGGGCACAGTTGTCCTCTTCAGTGAGTCGCCTACCTACCGTGGCTACTGGTTCAGCACCAGCCGTATCTTGACCAATGCCCTTTTCTTCGGGAAGAATGTATCAGGTGGCAACCGCTACCGTCCGTAAAATTAATTCAAACAGGATAACCACATTATGAAACGACTTGTATTATATATCTTTTGCCTGGTAACCACCCTCAGCGCGTCTGCTCAAGACGTGCTGAAAGGACGGGTACTCGATGAGCGTACCGAAGAGCCTATTATCGGTGCCGCCATACAAATTAAAGGTACGCGTTACGCTGCCGTGACCGACATCAACGGACAGTTCTCTATCATATTGGCAGGGAAGTCGCCCTATACCTTGGTAGTGACCTATACCGGCTACAACCAGCAGGATCTGGAAGTCTACGATGCCAGTTCTGCCGTGGATATCTATATCCGTGAGAACAGCCGCCTGCTCAATGAGGTGGTGGTAGTGGGCTACGGCGTAGCCAAGTCGCGTGACGTCATTTCTTCGATCTCATCTATCAGCAAGGAGAAGCTCGAAGGCGTGACAGGCCACAGTATTGACAACTTGTTGGAAGGTAAGGCTGCAGGTGTAATGATCTCCACTGCGGGCTCTCAAGTTGGTTCCGCGCCCGTTATCAATATCCGTGGTGTGGCCTCCATCACCTCAAGTGTGACACCGCTTTATGTGGTCGATGGCGTGCCCATCAACACCAGTGACATCGCATCGAACACCGACTATAACCCCGTAGCAGATATCAACCCAGCCGACATCAAGTCGATTGACATCTTGAAAGATGCGGCCGCCAGTGCCATGTACGGCTCCAGGGCAGCTGCAGGCGTAGTCCTTATCACCACCAACTCGGGTTATGCCGGCAAGACGAAGCTGACCTACGACTTCAACCTCGGCTTCAACTCTGCCACCAAACTCTTGGAGCCGCTGACGGCGCAGGAGTTCACTGACATCAAGAATCGTGGATGGCTGAACAATGGCGGCGACCCCAACAAGCTTCCCTATGCCACCATGACCGATAGCCAGGGCCGTATCGTAAGCACCAACTGGGTAGACCTGATTTTCCGCACAGGTATTTCCCAGAACCATAACCTCAACGTGCAGGGAGGTAATGACAAGGGCACCTATTATCTCTCAGGCAGCTACACCACTCAGGAGGGTATCACGGTAGATGCCAAATACGACCGTTTCTCATTCAAGGGCAATGGCACCTACAGCCTGAATAAATATGTGAAGGTGGGATTCAACAGCGGTTACACCTACAGCAAAATTCACACTGCCGACGATTCGCGTGGTGGATCGCTGAGTGCCATGGGTGGTCTGACGCGTCTGGCATACGTCGATCTGCCCAATGTCCCAGCCTATAATGAAGATGGGAGTATCTACCGTTCTACCATTGCCCCTCAGAACTTGGGAAAAGGAAACAATGCTATCGAGGTGTTCTACTACAATGCCATGGGTCTGATTGACGGCGGACAGTATGCGGAGTCGAAAACCCACCGTGTCCTCGCCAATGGCTATGTCGATATCACCCCAATAAAAGGTCTTACCCTGAAGTCTCTTTATGGCATTGACTGGACGCTGGTTCAGAACGAGTCGTTCAGCACCCCTCTCCATGGTGGCGGCTATCCCGATGGACGGAGTAACACGGGAACGTCGAGCCTGAGAAGCTGGACCTGGACGAACACAGCCGACTATACGTTTGATATCAAGAAGCACCATTTCGACATTCTCGTGGGTGTAGAGGCATCAGAGAATAAACGCAACACTGTCTCGCGCACCGGCACCACACTGAGCAATCCCGACGAGATGTATGTCGAGGCCCCCTATATCACCTATAGTGGCTCGGGCAACATCCAGGAGAGTAGCATGTTCAGCTACATCAGTCGTCTCACCTACGACTGGAACAGCCGCTACTACCTGACAGCCAACTGGCGTCGTGACGGACTTTCGAAACTGGGTCGCAAGTGGGGTAACTTCTATGGCCTTAGCGGTGCCTGGCGTATCTCTGACGAGCGTTTCTTCCGCAGTCTGCGCGAAGACGGTATCTTCGACGACCTGAAGCTGAAATTGAGCTATGGTATTGTGGGTAACGCCAATGTCGACTGGTATGCCTCTAAGAGTGTCTACTCTGCCTCAACCTATAACGGCGATGTTTCCTATGTGTCATCAGGTATCAACGACCCCGATCTGGGCTGGGAGCAGACGGCTACTACCGACATCGGTTTCAGTGCCTCACTGTTCAAAGGGCGCCTCACTGTTGACGTGGATTATTTCTATTCCAAGTCGAAAGACCTCATCCTGAATGCTTCTCAGGCCTATTCTACCGGTATCGTCGGTGCCTCTATCAGCACCAATCTCGGCAAAACCCGCAATACGGGTATCGAACTGAGCGTCGGCGGTGACATCATCCGTAAGAAGAAGTTCTCATGGAATTCTACATTTAACATCTCTTTCGTCAGCAACAAGGTGCTCGAGTTGGCTGATGATATCATCTATACCAGCAGTACTGGAGCAAACATCACTACTAAAGGCTATTCACTGGCCCAGCTCTACACCTACCCCACAGCTGGTGTAGACCCACAGACGGGTCGTCGCGTGGTACTCATCAAACGCGAAGATGGTGGCTACGACCGTCAGCTACTCATCTATAAGTATGGTCAGGGCGGTGCTCAGATTTACGAGATGGACGGCGAAACAAAGTCGAAGTACACGCTGAGCGACTGGAAACCCGAGATATCGGGCAACACCAAGCCTACCTGGTATGGTGGCTGGAGCAACTCTATCCGCTATAAAAACTGGGATGCCAACATAAATTTCCACTTCTCTGGTGGCAACAAGATCCTGAATGCTATGCGTGCTACACTCTCTGACGGTCGTATGTGGAGCGGCGCAAAAGACTGGTACGACCACATCTGGCAGCAGCCCAGTGACCATGCTAAATATGCGAAGGCCTCTTACAACGACAACTACTCTAACGGTACAGCCAATCTTATCAGCGATTTGATAGAGAGTGGTGACTTTATCCGCCTGCAGAGCTTGTCGGTAGGCTACAGTTTCAAGACAAAGCGCTGGCCAAAGGAGTTGGGCATCACTTCATTCCGACTCTATGCCCAGGCACAGAACTTGTTCTGCATCACAGGCTATTCAGGCTTCGAACCCGAGCTCACTTCACACT
>CAMOGP010000130.1 GCA_946614175.1 uncultured Prevotella sp.
GACTGGGCCAAGGAGAACAACATGAAGCTCGATTTTAACTCTACTTCATTCTCTCACCCCAAGAGTGGCGACCTTACGCTGAGCAATCCCGATAAGAGTATCCGTGATTTCTGGATTGAGCACACCAAGCGTTGTCGTCGTATCGCTGACGCCATGGGTAAGGCACAGAACGACCCTTGTATCATGAATATCTGGGTACACGACGGTAGTAAAGATATGCCCGTACAGCGCAAGAAGTACCGTGAGCTGCTGGCTGCTTCTCTCGACGAGATTATGGAAGAGAAGCTCGACGGTGTAAAGAACTGCTTTGAGGCTAAGTTGTTTGGTATCGGTCTGGAAAGCTATACTGTTGGTTCACACGATTTCTATACCGCATACTGTGCTACACGTAAGCAGATGTACACTATCGACACTGGTCACTATGAGCAGACAGAGAACGTATCTGACTTTGTCTCTACACTGCTGATGTACGTGCCCGAGTTGATGCTCCACGTGAGCCGCCCTGTACGTTGGGACTCTGACCATGTTACCATCATGAACGACCAGACTCTGGACCTCTTCAAGGAACTCGTTCGCAGTGATGCTTTGGATCGTGCCCACGTAGGTCTCGACTACTTCGATGCTTCTATCAACCGCATCGGTGCTTATATCATTGGTAGCCGTGCTACGCAGAAATGCATTCTGCAGGCTCTGCTCGAACCAAAGGCTAAGCTCCGCGAATATGAGGACAACGGTCAGTATTTCGAGCGTCTAGCACTGATGGAAGAGGCTAAGTCTATGCCTTTCGGTGCCGTGTTCGATTACTTCAACCTGAAGAACAACGTACCCGTTGGCGAAGAGTACATCGCTGCCATCCAGGAGTACGAGAAGAATGTGACGAGCAAGCGCTAATCACTGTTTTAGGTAATTTTGGTGGGCTCCCGACTTATTCCGGGGGCCCTTTTTTCATCCTTTTATATAAATAATGTAGGGAAAAAGGTCGTTTATTGTTGAAAAAATTGTAATTTTGCATCCGTTTAAAACCGAGTATTATTACCTAAACTATAAACGATGAGAAAAAAAATAAAATCTTTGGTGTTGTTTGCAGCAATGTCTGTCACAACAGCAACAGCACAGGATGGACCAACAATGGGATGGAGCTCCTGGAACACGTTTGAACTCAACATCAGTGAATCGATTATCAAGGGACAGGCAACTGCAATGGTCTCGAAGGGCCTGTTTGACGCGGGCTACGACCATATCAATATTGATGACGGCTATTTTGGCGGACGCGATGCAGAAACAGGTCAGCTGAAGATTCACCCCACACGGTTCAAGAACGGACTGAAGCCTGTTGTGGACTATATCCACGAAAAGGGTCTGAAGGCCGGCATCTACAGTGATGGAGGCTATAACACCTGTGGCAGTTACCATGGCGGCGACAAGACAGGCGAAGGCGTGGGTCTGTATCAGCACGACCAGCAGGACTGCGACTTTTTCTTCAAGGAGCTGGGGTTCGACTTTATTAAGGTGGATTTCTGTGGTGGCGACCCCGTTCATAATAAGGACGGTTTGGATCTTGACGAGAAGGCCCGCTATACCGCTATCGCCCAAGCTATCAAAAATACCGGTCGCACCGATGTACGCATGAACATCTGCCGTTGGGCTTACCCTGGCACATGGGTCAACAATGCAGGTTTCTCATGGCGCACCACGCAGGACATCTTCTCCAACTGGGACTCCATAAAGGACATCCTGAAGCAAAACCTTTATATGAGTGCCTACAGCAGCAAGGGGCACTACAACGACATGGATATGCTCGAAGTGGGTGTCAACAAATGGGGTAATGAACTCACCGCCGAAGAAGCCAAGACCCACTTCGGCATGTGGTGTATCATGAACTCGCCTCTGCTTATCGGCTGTAATATAAATAGCCTCAGCACCACCAACCTCAACCTGCTGAAGAACAAGGATCTGATTGCCCTGAACCAGGACACGCTCTACCAGCAGGCCTATCTGGCAGCCAAGGTAAACGACTGCTACATCATGGTGAAAGATATCGAGAAGCACTATGGCAACAAGCGTGCTTTTGCCATTTACAATCCTAATGATGCGGCAAAGAAGGTGACGCTGAAATTCAGTGATATTGACTTAGCCGACAGCGTGGCTCTCCACGATTGTTTCACAAAGAAGGATATCGGTAAGTTTTACGAAACCTATGAAGTGACAGTCCCCAAGCATGGTACAAAGATTTATGTTGCCGAAGCAGAGACACGTCTGGAGCGTACTCGCTACGAGGCAGAGACGGGCTATAGCAAGGCTTACTCTGAGATTGACGGGAACATCTGCCGATATTCAGAGGCATCCTACTGCTCAGGTGGCTACAAAGTGGGTTATATAGGTGGAAGCAATAGCAACAACTATCTGGAGTGGAGCAATGTGTACAGCAAGGAAGGTGGTGACTACAAACTCACCATCGGCTATATCTGTGGTGAGAATCGCACCATCAATGTCTATGTGAACGGCAAGAAAGCAAAAGGACTCAGTTGTAATTCTGGTGACTGGGAAAAGGTTGGCAAGAAAACGCTCAACATCACTCTGGAGAAAGGTGAGAACACCATCCGCTTAGTGAATACCAGTGGCTGGCTGCCCGATATGGACTATATCGACGTGACGCCTGCTATACCTACTTCCGTTGGCATGATAAAAGACGAGGCCAACAAGCCTCAACGTCTGTTCGACTTGCAGGGACGCGAGGTGAAGGGCGCACAAGCTCACGGCATCGTGGTGAGCAACAACCGCAAGATCATCAAAAAATAATTATTTAACAAACAAACAATACTAATTCTTTACTAAACAACATGGAAATTGTTATCGGACTAATCATTATTGCAATTGGCGCCTTCTGCCAGTCGTCATGTTACGTACCTATCAACAAGATCAAAGACTGGTCTTGGGAGTCTTACTGGATTGTGCAGGGTGTCTTCGCCTGGTTGCTACTGCCCTTTTTAGGCGCACTATTGGCAGTGCCCGCAGGACATTCTCTGTTTGAACTATTCACTGCCGAACAGTCATTCAACATCTGGATGACCATCCTCTTTGGTGTGCTGTGGGGCGTTGGCGGACTGACCTTCGGTCTCTCCATGCGCTATTTGGGTGTTGCCCTCGGTCAGAGCATCGCATTGGGAACCTGCGCTGGTTTGGGCACCATCATGGGACCTGTGTTGCTCAACATCTTCTTTCCTGAGCAGGATCCATTGTCAAAACTTACCCTTTCTGTAATTCTAGGCGTGGTAGTCACGCTCGTAGGTATCGCCATCATCGGTGTGGCTGGTTCTATGAAGTCAGCAGGTCTCTCTGAAGAAGAGAAGAAAGCTGCCGTAAAGGACTTCAACTTCCCCAAGGGACTTACCATCGCGCTGCTCGCCGGTTTCATGAGTGGCTGCTTCAACGTAGGCCTCACCTTCGGTGCCGACATCAAGTTTGATGAGACTCAGGAGATGTTTGCCGCTCTACCCGCAACCTTCCTTGTTACGCTGGGTGGTTTTATCACAAATGCCATTTACTGTTTCTATCAGAACCAGAAGAACAAGACCTGGGGCGACTACAAAAAAAACAATGTATGGGGTAATAATATCGTATTCTGTCTGCTGGCCGGCGCACTATGGTACTCACAGTTCTTCGGACTATCACTTGGTCAGAGCTTCTTCGAGAAGGGCGGCACAATGTTTGTCTTGTCATTCTGTATCCTAATGGCTCTCAACGTGGTATTCTCTAATGTATGGGGCATCATTCTCAAAGAGTGGAAAGGTTGCTCCAGCAAAACTATCAGCGTTCTGGTTGCGGGTATTGTCGTACTGATTATCTCGACTTTCCTGCCTACTATCATTGATAGTCTCAGCAAATAACAAGTAGCATTTAATCAAGGAAATGCGTTTTTTCGAGCAAAACATTTGCGTTTCTCGAAAAAACGCATTATCTTTGCGGCTAGTTAACGAAACTTAAACAATACAAATAACCACATGAAGTACAGAATCTTACTTTCAATGGTAGCAATGCTATTTGCTATCAACGTTTCTGCACAAGAAACAAAAGACTATCCTCACGCATTTATTGGCGTGCAAGGAGGTGTGATGAGAACCTACAATGGTCAGGGAATCGATCGCAAATGGAATCCCATGGCTGCGGTTTCTTTGGGATACAACTTCACCAGTGTATATGGTATGCGTCTGCAAGCCAATGGTAGCACATGGAAAGCAACACTGGCTGATGGTACTGAATATAAGAGCAAGATAGGAAACATCGACCTCGACATGATGTTCAACCTCTCCAACTTAATTTTTCCCCACCAGAAAAACACGGTGAACCTGATTGCTATCGCAGGCGTTCCCTTTGAACTGGCTCTGCCCCATGCGTGGGTTGACAACAACGCACGTGCCACTGCTTATGGCAGCAATCGTTGGAACACCGCATGGAAAGTGGGTGGTATGGTTGACATCAACCTGTCTAAGCACTGGGGATTCAATATCGAGGCTGGTACTAATTATATCCGCCAAAATAATGAAGTCTATGTTGACAACAATAAATGGTGGCCCTATGCCATGGCTGGTCTGACATTCAAGTTCGGGCACAAGAAAGCCAAATCTGCAGAACCTACTACTATCGAAGAAAAAGAGTATATCCCTGTAGAGGAACCCGCCGAGGTTAAGCCGGAGCCCAAACCAGAACCCAAACCCGAGCCAAAGCCGGAACCCCTGCCTGTTGTTAAGAAACCCGTAAAGATCACTGAGAATATCTTCTTCGACTTGGCAAAGGCTGACATCAAGGATGAGCAGGCAGGCAAAATTGATAATATTTTCGAATGGGCCAACGAATACCCTAAGGCCAGCATCGTGCTCACGGGTTATGCAGACAAACAGACAGGAAACTCCAAAGTCAACAAGCGCATCGCTGCAAAACGTGCCAATGCCGTGAAAAAGGCTCTCGTAGAGAAAGGTATCGCTGCTGACCGTCTGAAGATTGAGGTAAAAGGTGATGCAGAACAGCCATTTGCCAATAATGACGACAACCGCGTCGTAATTGCCTTTGGCGAAAAGTAACTTTCACCACACGATATCTTAAACAGACACAAATAAAAGCCCCAACGTTTCACAACGTTGGGGCCTCTTTAATTACGTTAATAAGTAATCATATAATATGTAGTCAGTAGTTGTTTTTGCTATCTTGGCAGATTGAAGGCCTTTGTCATCTCCTTCATCTGCTCATCACTCATACCCTCGGGCTCAAAACCCATACACTTAGAGTTGATATAAATCTTTGCACTCTTTGAGAGCACATCAATCTGGTCGAAAGCATCCATCACGTCCGTACCTTTTGCAAAGACGCCATGCTTCTCCCACATCACAACATCATAGTCCTCCAGTTCCTTCAGTGTGGCATCAGCCAGCGCATTTGAACCTGGCAGGGTATAAGGTACGATACCCAGACCCAGCGGACAGAAAGCCTTTGTTTCTGGTATCATACTCCAAAGAATCTTTGTCAGCACATCTTTTCCTAAGAATGCACGATTGTGACTCATAGCCACCAACTCGATAGGATGCGTATGAACAGTTGCCTTATAACCAGAATTAGTCTCAATCTGACGAGCATGAACGGTGAGGTGACTAGGCAGTTCGCTAGTTGGCTGCACAGCATTATCAGCAATAATCACATACGAAGCACAGTCGTCAAGAATGCGAATCACAGATCCGTTGTCCATAGGCCAGCGAGCCAAGTCACGCATACGCTTACCTGTACCCTTGCAGTAAAAATAACATCCCTTCAAAGCAGGCAATGTCACGCCAATCTGCTTCACATCACTGATAGGAGCCATACTGCGGATCTCCTCGTCAACAAACTCTGTAATATTTACAGTGATATTTCCGCCGTTGCGCTCAGCCCATCCGTTTTGCCACAGGTAGCCAGCCACCTCAGCGATTTTTTCTATCTCCGCCTTCAAGGCAGGACGTCCCTCTAAGATACTCTTCATAATCTATACTTTTCTTTGCAATTGCAAAGGTATACCTATTTTTAAGCACCTAACACAATAATTTGATTTTTAACCCCCGAATTATGATTTAAAGTTTGATTTATGTCAATCGCATGAAATTAAATTAAAATATGTCGAAAGATTTGGTTAATTACCCGTCATTTTGTACCTTTGCACTTATGAATAATATACAATGGAGCGAGAATGTTATCATAGCGGATGCGACCTTTATTGACAAAGTGGCATTCGACCTGATTGTGAATTTTGAAAGGATGTTGGAAAGGCCAATTCCTCAGGCTGACACTGCAAAATGGGCAGAGTGTATAGCTCTGGACGGCGGAATAAGAAACGGTGAACATCAGACGACCGTCATACTGACGCACGACAAGGAAATGACGGCGTTGAAGAACTTTATGCCAGGGCTGTTTGCTGAGGAATTAGAAGGAAAAGCCTTTAAAGGTAATCTGGGGGAGTTTTGCTTCTACACACCCAATGGCGAAGGATTCGTAGATAAAGATACCCTCTTTCTAGACACAATCCAAACCGTGATGCAGCAAAAAGACGTAAAACGAGTGATGGTCATTCCTGATGAGTCTATATACAATAATGTACGCGATATTATTCGCAAAACAGACGACGACACAAAACGTGTCACCGTGTTTGCCATGCAACCCATGGCAGGCGGTGCTTTCC
>CAMOGP010000131.1 GCA_946614175.1 uncultured Prevotella sp.
GTGAAGGACGATGCTCTGGGTAAGGCTCCTCGTGAGATTCCTACCATGCTCGACTATCGTACACACGTGTCTAAGGGATCTATGTTCAATACTCCTCCTGTGGTACCCATCTATTGCGCTCTTGAGAACCTGCGTTGGGTTAAAAAACAGGGTGGCGTAGAGGCTATGGATAAGTTGGCTAAGCAGCGTGCAGAGATTGTTTATGGTGAGATTGACCGTAACAAACTGTTTGTAGGAACTGCTAAGGAAGAGGATCGCTCTTTGATGAACCTTTGCTTCGTAATGGCTCCTGAATATAAGGAGTTGGAGAAGGAGTTCCTTGACTTTGCTGTATCTAAGGGTATGGTTGGTGTAAAGGGTCATCGCGATGTTGGTGGTTTCCGCGCTTCTTGCTATAACGCTCAGACTATCGAAGGCTGCAACGCTCTTGTTGCTTGCATGAAGGAGTTTGAGGCTAATCATTAATGATTAAATATTAAAGATTAAACATTAAAGATTAAATATTAAATCTTTATGAAAGTATTAGTTGCAACAGAGAAACCTTTCGCAGCAGCTGCTGTGAATGGAATCAAGGCAGAGATTGAAGCAGCTGGCAATGAATTGGCCCTGCTGGAGAAATATACAGAGAAATCACAGTTACTCGATGCAGTAAAGGATGCTGATGCGCTGATTATCCGTAGTGATAAGGTTGATGCAGAGGTGTTGGATGCTGCTAAGAATTTGAAAATTGTGGTTCGTGCCGGTGCAGGTTATGATAACATCGATCTTGCTGCAGCTACTGCTCACAATGTGGTAGCTGAGAATACACCTGGTCAGAATGCTAATGCTGTGGCAGAACTTGTGTTCGGTCTTCTGGTATTCACCGTTCGTAATTTCTACAACGGTAAGGCCGGTACAGAATTGATGGGTAAGAAACTTGGTATTTTGGCTTTTGGTAACGTAGGTCGTAATGTGGCTCGTATCGCTAAGGGTTTTGGAATGGATGTTTATGCCTACGATGCTTTCTGTCCTGCAGAGGTTATCGAGAAAGCTGGTGTCCATGCAGTTGCTAATCAGGAGGCTCTTTTCGAGACTTGCGACGTTGTGTCACTTCATATCCCTGCTACTCCAGAGACCAAACAGAGTATCAATTATGCTCTTGTTGGTAAGATGAAGAAGGGTGGTATCTTGGTGAACACAGCACGTAAGGAGGTTATCAATGAGCCAGAGTTGCTGAAGTTGATGGCTGAACGTGAGGACCTGAAGTTCGTTACTGATATTATGCCTGATGCCAACGCTGATTTCCAGAAATTTGAAGGCCGCTATTTCTCTACACCTAAGAAGATGGGTGCTCAGACAGCCGAGGCTAATACCAATGCTGGTATTGCTGCTGCCAAGCAGATTAATGCGTTCTTTAAGGATGGTGATACTAAATTTCAGGTGAACAAGTAATAACTAAATCAATAATTCTTTTTCAAAGGGCATCCGAGTCTTGTATTTGGATGCCCCTTTTTTCACGAAACATAAGTCTTTCATGAAGAAATTCTTCTTTCTCTTCTCTTTGGTGTTTTGTACATTAGAATTGGTAGCGGCTACACCTCAGGTTACACCAAATAAGGCGCGTCAGGAATTTGAAAAAATCTATAATATGGTCTTTGGACCGCAAGGTTCCACGTTGCGCTATGATGTTAATATCATTGGTATCTACAAAACTCATGGCACTATTTGGTATAAGGGTAACAAACAATGTTTCTCTGATGAACGTGTCAATACGTGGAATGATGGTGTTACTGCCTATATGGTGTTTAAGAAGAAAAAGACCGTAGAGATTCATGATGCTAAATCTGATAAAAAAGATAAGTATTCAGGGAAATTCAAATTCTCACTTGATGATTTCAGATATTCTATGAAGAATGATGGTGAGGATATCATCTTCACTCTGAAACAACAGAAAGGTGCTAAGGGTACGGTAAAAGAGGTACGTGCACAAGTAGACGCAAAGACTTATACGCCAAAGAGCCTGAAACTGAAGGTGGCTTTCTTTTGGGTGAAGATAAAAATCAGTAATTTCCGCTCTGGTGGTGTTGCTGATGCTCAGTTTGTTTTTCCTGCCGATCGTTATAAAGAAGGTTATAAATTTGTGGACCGACGTCGCGAATAGAATAATCTTTTAGGATTTAGGTGGTGTCCACGAACGTTTCTCGTTTAAACAGACATCACATTGTCCACAATCTTCCGTGTCTGTCTCACCGAAATATCTCAGTAGCATCCTGCTGCGACAGATGTTCTCACAGTTGGCATATTCCAACATTTTTTCTATGCGATTGGCAAAGCGTACTTTTAGGTCATCATAGATATTATTTGAAATAGTCAGTCTATCTGACTCCTCACGTCGCTGGGTGTAGCGGATGAAAGGGATATGCTTCTGGGGGATGAAATTGAGAATGTGTTTCTGGGTTAGTGAACGCAGAATCATATAAACTTGTGGTTGCGTCAGTTTACACTGCTCTGCTATAATGCCCTCGTCGATATACTGATATCCTTGAAACAGACCAGTATAGTTTCTTAGTAATGCAACGATGACAGCGTCTTCTTGTGGCTCATTGCCACGCAGTTTGTATAGATCATCACGTTCCACACAGAACATGACTCGTGCTTGCATATCATCCTCTTCCTTGAAATCAATATAGCCTGCACGCGTCAGAATATTTAGTGCAGAGATTGTTGGTATCGGAAAATGCTTGTAGATTCTACAGAAGCGTTCCAAGGGAAATTCAAAACAGGCATTATATCCAGAACCAATGCCTATCTGGTAGAAATAGGCCAACTGATCGTAAACCGTCCGGATAAACTCTTTATCAGGGAATGTGTCCACAACACGACGTTGAAGCTTTGCTCTGTCACTATTGTCATAGAGCAGTACGGCGTATGATTTCTTACCATCACGTCCGGCGCGTCCTGCTTCTTGAAAGTAAGCTTCTAAACAGTCGGGGCAGTCAATGTGTATCACAATACGGACGTCTGGTTTGTCAATACCCATGCCAAAGGCATTTGTAGCAACCATCACACGCACCTTATCCTCTTGCCATGCTTTCTGACGCTGATCTTTCTCTTGATTGTCCAAACCGGCATGGTAGAATGTGGCACAAATACCTGACGTGTTAAGCAATTCCGCATATTCCTTTGTACGTTTTCTGCTTCTCACATAGACGATAGCCGAACCAGGTACATTATTCAGAATATGGATGAGTTGACTTGTTTTATTGGATGTGTGACGTACAACATAGGCAAGATTATTTCGCGCGAAGCTCATTTTATACACACACTTTTCGCGAAAGTGCAAACGTTGCTGTATGTCGTCAATAACCTCTGGCGTAGCCGTGGCTGTAAGTGCTAAGATTGGCGTTTCGGGCAGTTCCTTTCGAATGTCTGAAATGGATAGGTAAGATGGTCGGAAGTCGTAGCCCCATTGGCTGATGCAATGAGCCTCGTCTACACAGATGAAACTCACCTTCATATGACGCAACTTCTCAATAAATAATGAGGTGGCTATGCGTTCTGGTGACACATATAGTATTTTTACTCCTCCAAAGATAGCATTCTCAAGCGTCATGAGAATACTGTCATGTTTCATACCAGAATAAATAGCTGATGCTTGAATTCCACGGCGACGCAGGTTGCTCACTTGGTCTTTCATCAAGGCAATGAGTGGGGTGATTACAATGCAAACTCCGTCTTGTGCCAATGCCGGTACTTGGAATGTGATGCTTTTGCCACCACCCGTTGGCATCAGTCCCAATGTGTCCTTGCCGGCACCAATGGAAGTGATAATTTCCTTCTGAATGCCTCGGAAATCATCGTAACCCCAGTATTTCTTTAATAATAATTGATAATTGGCAATTGACACTTGGCAATTACTTGATGTGCTGTTCTCATTATCCATTATCAATTTTCAAATCTTCTTTATCAATTGTCCGACTCGCTTGGCTTGATATCTTCTATTTGTAACTGTACCTCGCCGCGTTTGTAGATATTCTCTTCAATGGTGTAGCAGATATCAAACGAACGTTTCGACTTGATATAACGGGCTGCCTGGCTCTGACCAAAGGCGATACCGTTCATGACGTTGCTAGAACGTGAATCCACCAACTCGAGTTTGATATGTTCCTGCTGCTTACCCACAACCTTTGATGTACCATAGTCGTAAACACCACGTGTACAGAACAGCGGTTTGGGATTTTCTGGTCCGTAAGGAGCAAACTTCTTCAGGTCGTTTAGCAGTTTCTTTGTGATATCCTTAAAATCAATCTCAGCTTCTATGTCGATGGTGGCTTCCGTTTGACGTGTGCCGATATGTTCGCTGACATATTGTTGGAAACGGCGACGGAACTCGGGGATATTCTCTACACGCAAGGTGAGACCTACAGCATAAGTGTGACCTCCAAAATTCTCGAGCAAATCACGGCAACTCTTGATGGCGTCATAAACGTCATATCCAGCAACACTACGCGCTGAACCAGAGGCAATTCCATCGTTGCATGAAAGAACAACTGTAGGGCGGAAATACATATCCGTCATACGTGATGCCACGATGCCGACGACACCTTTCTTCCAACCTTCGCCGTAAAGGACAATTGCTGATTGGTGCTCCTGACTCTCCAGACGTGCCACAATCTGGTTTGCTTCTTCCGTCATTTGCTTATCGATATCACGGCGCTGGTCGTTATATTCATTAATATGAATGGCCTCGGCCAATGCCTTCTGCATATCTTTCTCTACAAGAAGATCTACCGTTTCGGTACCATTCTGAACACGTCCGCTAGCGTTGATTCGAGGACCAATTTTGAAGATGATATCGCTCATGGTGAGTTCACGTCCAGTCAGTCCGCAAATTTCAATAATTGCTTTCAGACCAACGGATGGGTTCTGGTTCAATTGTTTCAGACCATGGAATGCCATGATACGGTTCTCACCCGTTACAGGCACTATATCTGCAGCAATGCTTACGGCACAGAAATCGAGTAGGGGAATGAGCTGTGAAAAGGGAATACCATTATTCTTGGCAAAGGCCTGCATAAACTTAAAGCCCACACCACATCCGCAGAGATGCTTGAAAGGATAGGTAGAATCCTGGCGTTTGGGGTTCAGAATGGCTACAGCGCATGGCAGTTCATCGTCTGGCACGTGGTGGTCGCAAATAATAAAGTCTATGCCCAATGATTTGGCATATGCTATCTCGTCGATTGCCTTAATACCGCAATCAAGCACAATGATTAGTTTGACACCAGTTTCTGCCGCATAGTCCAATGCTTTACGACTAATGCCGTAACCCTCCTCGTAGCGGTCGGGTATGTAGTACTCTATGTTTGAATAGAACTGCAACAGAAATTTATAAACTAATGCTACAGCTGTACAACCGTCCACATCATAGTCGCCATAAATCATGATGCGCTCTTTTCGCCCCATAGCATCGTTCAGTCTGTCCACAGCGATATCCATATCGTTCATTAAGAACGGATCTATCAGCTCGTTTAGCATTGGCCTGAAGAACCGCTTGGCTGCACTCTCGGTCTTGATGCCGCGTTGAATAAGCAGCTCTGCCAGTATGGGGCTCATGCTTATTTTCTCTGCCAGTTCCTCAGCTTGCTGCTTGCGATCGGGTGTTGGTGGTTCGTAATTCCATTTAAAATTCATTATATCGTTTTCTTTTTAATTTCGCGCTTTAGGTGCAAAATTCGTCTATTCAGGCAAATTAGCATACAAAGATAGTGAAAAAAAATGAGAAGCGTGTTCTACTGCTCATAGATTTAACGAATATTTAAATAGAAAGAAGCCCGGCTCTTATTTGAGCCAGGCTTCTATGATGTTAGGATGTAGATGCGAATTACTCGCCCTTCTCCATCTGAGCCTTCAGATTAGCGAGAACATCGAGGTCACCCAAAGTGGTGCTAGCTGCAACATTCTCAATCTTAGGAGCGTCGCTCTTCTTAGGAGCGGCAGCCTTACGTGTAGCACGTTTCTCCTCACGCTGTGCATCCTCGAATGTACGGCTGTGGCTGAGGATAATACGCTTGCTGTCCTTATTGAACTCGATCACCTTGAACTCCAACTCTTCGCCCTGCTGAGCCTGTGAGCCGTCCTCCTTAACGAGGTGCTTAGGAGTTGCGAAGCCCTCAACGTTCTCCTCGAGAGAAACAACGGCGCCCTTCTCCAGAACCTCTGTGATCTTACCAGTGTGAACAGAACCTACAGTGTACTTCTCCTCGAAAGCGTCCCAAGGATTGTCCTCGAGCTGCTTGTGACCGAGAGAGAGACGACGGTTCTCCTTGTCGATATCAAGTACAACAACGTCAATCTGCTCGCCAACCTTTGTGAACTCAGAAGGATGCTTAACCTTCTTGGTCCAGCTCAGGTCGCTGATGTGAATCAGGCCGTCAACACCTTCCTCGAGCTCAACAAATACACCGAAGTTGGTGAAGTTGCGAACCTTAGCGGTGTGCTTGCTGCCTACAGGATACTTAGTCTCGATAGCCTCCCATGGATCCTCGCGGAGCTGCTTGATACCCAGAGACATCTTGCGCTCGTCGCGGTCGAGAGTCAGGATAACAGCCTCTACATCGTCGCCAACCTTCAGGAACTCCTGAGCTGAACGCAGGTGCTGGCTCCATGACATCTCTGAAACGTGGATCAGACCCTCAAC
>CAMOGP010000132.1 GCA_946614175.1 uncultured Prevotella sp.
ATGCCACAGACAAGACGCTCTTTGAAAACTATGACCAGCTCAGCACCTTTCGGCTACGGCATGACGGACAATATGCTGGTACGCGATCCGAAGTGACTAACCACGACAACAGCGATGAGCTGTACTGGCACATGGTGAGCTTCACCATAGATAATCAGCCAAAGGTTATCGACTGTCCGCTGGCTAATATCCACTGCCATCTGCACGTAAGAGCAGAGTGGAAGGGCCTGCCACAACAGAATGGCAGATGGACGATGAGGCTCTTTGGAGTTCCAACGGAGTTTCTGGCCGGCGAAGTGGGACTTGTCATCAGGCATATTTCTCATCCTGTGATGAGCATGGCCAGGACAAATCATCAGGTAGGAACCAGCAATTTCAACTTTGAGCTGGAGGCCGAATTTATCACCTGCCGCTGGACAAACTCCGACCTGCCTGCGTTACAGATATGGTGCGATGACGAACCCGCATCCCCACTGATGGATCTGGAAAAGGCATTTCAGGAATGGGGATGGTATCCGGACAGGGCCTTGATACAGGACTATTGGATAGAACTCCTGATCGGCAACGACGGCTCAGTAGATATGAGAGCTGGAGGCAGGGCTAATGTCAGCGACTGGATAGACGGAGGTACGATAGGTTATTAAGAGGATATTTATTTTTTTAAGACAGTTTGTAATATGTTTCACTTTTTAAATGTAACTAAAATGAAGAAAAAAGATCTATTAATTTTGATGGCAACCGCAGTGCTGACCTCAGCAGGACTTACCTCGTGCACAAATGAGGCCGAGACTACAGGAAGTGGTCAGGAACTACAGGAAAAAAGTAGTGTTACGTTCAAGATTTCACTGCCCACAGGAGATCCCGTTCACTACAAGACCCGTGCCCTGCAGGATGGGAACGAGTATCAGTTTACAAAATTGATGATGCTAGTTTATGATGCCAAGGACGAGAAGTTGATTGACAAGCAAGACATTACTCTTCCTAATCCTCTTGACCCATCAACTAATCCGACAGAGGCAAGTGCTAGTGGAAATGACTATCAGTACACTTACACAGCCGCAATGGCAGATGGAACACTGGCTCGTCGCTTCGTCTTTGTAGCTAACGACGCTTGTTCTGATGCTAATCTCACAGTTAATACCAGCACTTACACCAACTTGTCTTCTGCACTTGCAGCACAGGCTATAGCTGCTGAACTGCAGAGCAGCACTTTCACCAGCGGTTATCTGCCCATGTCCGGTGAGGCAACCACAAACGGTTCTCCTATCATCAATATGTCACGGACGGCTGATGTTCAGGCAGAGGTCACTCTGACTCGTATCGTAGCCCGCATCGATGTGAAGAACAATGTCCCCAATCTGGAGATTACCGACCTAAAGATTATCAATGCCAATCCTAATGGATACATCAAACAGCATGGCACTGCAGGAGCCGCCTCTCCTAATGGAATCGCTATTCCATCAGCGATGACAAAGATTAATGGTGTGCAGCCATACAACACTATTGCTTCTCTTACATCTGCAGAATATTGTGAGACAGGCAAATTCATGCCGTTGCAGTCTGCCTTAGACCTTGGTACAGGTAATGTCCTTACTCCTGCCCACTTCAAGAAGGCGTTCTATGTTTACGAAGATGTTGACAATGCTACCGATGGTGTGCTGACGCTCCTCGTGCAAGGCAAACTCAGCAATACTATTGGCGTTTACTATCAGATTCCATTTGCAAAGGGCAATGTTGTTGGCCATGTATCTGGTGCTGATGATGCCGAGGGTATTGAGATTGCCCGTAACCATCTCTATACAGTGACCATCGGTGACGGTACGAAAGTAGGCATTAATACGAAGATGCTTGCTACGCTGAGTGTTGCTGACTGGGATGACAACACGGATGTGGCCGGTACATTCTATTCAGAGCTATTTACAGGAGTGACAAATAATGTAACAGGCGTATCTTACGATAAGGTTACTCAGCATTTTGAAATTCCTATGGCAGCTTTGGCAGATGGTGATGGCGTCAGCATCGACGTGGCTGATACATATTGGGATGGCGGAGCAGGCGTTACCATTGACCAGATACAGGTGCTCACCGATGGCGAATGGACAACAGCTGGAACATCAGCTACTGCCAGCTGGCTTACAGCCGAGATGACCAGCAACGCTACTCTTACAGCTGCTGATGCGACGGGTAAACGTATTAAAATTTCCGCAACAGCCAACGGAACGGGAGCCGACCGTAATGGCGCTATCCGTCTGATTTACAAGAACACCAGTGCTGGTGCAGCAGATCAGTATATTACCTTTACGATTACTCAGAAGGGTTCTTGATTAATACAAACGCTTAATGACTAACAGTTATGAATAGATATTCTATTTTCGCATTAGGTTTTACGATGCTTCTAGGACTTGGCTCCTGCGGAAGCGAAGACCTTGTCACCTCCAGCGAGGGCGAAGCAGCTGGCGCGAATTCGAACAATCGCATAACCTTCAGCCTGAACGGTGGTGCTAAAATCAGCAAGACACGAGCTCAGGATGCCCTCACCAGTAAGGACTATGAGAAGAACATCCAGAACTGCTATGTAGTGGCCTACAAGAACAACAGAATGACCAAGGCTATTAAGGCAACAGCTACGGCCAACGCCGATGAGTTTACAGCTGATCTTGCGGCATCAGGCGTACTTGACATCTACTTTATTGCAAATGTCGAGGAAGGCAGTGGAAAACTTTCAGACCGCATCACCTCTCTTGCTGCAGGATCACAGTCGAGCGAGTTGGAAGCTCTTACTGCAGACCAGACGCCGGGTGCCTATGTGGCAACGGCCACTGACGGCTTCTTTCCAATGATAGGAAAGGTATCGGCAACTATCAACACGCAGACTGCCGGCGGTACAGACATTGGTAGTGTTGAGATCAAGCGTCTCGCTGCCCGTATTGACATCGATGATGTACTGCCCACGGGCTTCACCATTTCAGGCGTAACAGTGAACAGCCGCTACAATCAGAGTTTGCTGGTTCGCAGTCTGGGTAACGTGAGTATGACCTCTTGTGGTTCCGTATCTAATGATAACTACTACGCGATATCATCTGTGCCGTTCCAAGGGAAAATCTATCTTTATGAGGATCCTACAGCTTCTACAGAGTTAGTGATTCATGGCACCTATAATGGTCATAACGTGAATCCCGTCGTGAAGTTCAACGATCCTGTCAGGGCAGCACCAAAAACTACAATCCCCGTTGTGCGCAATCATATCTATAACATTACGCTTTCAAAAGAGGTACTGACGGAAACGCTTGAGGATTTGCAGGCAACCATCACAGTAGTTGATTGGACTACAGGTGAAGAAATTGCCAAGTCCACAGCAGCGTTGACAGATAGAACGACAGTTCCAACTGTCGCTATCAGTGGTATATCAAATGCAAATTGCACTGATGATGGCAACAGTAATCTGACAAGCACCGATGCTGCCGCTATTAGCTTTACGGCAACGGTAACCACTTCAGGCTCCACCACGTCAAAACTTGTATGTGTTGATCCTAATGATGGCATAGGCATCCTGATTACGCCAGGCTCTACTACCTATAACCTCGACGGCACTACCACGCAGACCTTCACAGTGGCCATAGATGCCAATACTGGAACAGCCCGCACGATTACTTTCAGGGCAGAGAACTTGCTGAATCGCGATACGTATATGGAATTCACAGTGGCACAGGCTGCTGGAAGCTGATAAATAACAGAATAGATTAAAGATTGTAAAGAGATAAAGATATGAAAAGTATAAAATATATAGGTATCTTTGCTTTTACGGCACTAATGGGGCTTTGCTCGTGTAGCACAGACAAGCTGAGTAATGACTCCACAGTTAGCCAAAGTAAAGGCCATAAGGTAAGCCTCACGATTGGTAGTGGCGCAAAAACTCGTGCTGCAGAACCCACCGACCTGGGCGGTTTCGCTCGCGAAAAAGCCATTGACGGCGATAAACTCTATGCCGTGGTTTTCGACCAGCAGGGAAAGTTCTTTGAGGCTATAAAGATTACTGATTACAACCCTGGCGACAACACATGTTCGTTCACGCTTTCAGAAGCAGGTGTATTCTACGGCTATATTGTGGCCAATACCAGCATCGATTTGACAAGCGCCAGTCTGACGAAAGGCAGCAGCGATGAGGATGCGTTATACAACCTTATTGAAGATACTGACCCGGGCACAGCCCTGGCAGCATCGACCAATTTCATGATGACATCTAAGCGCACGCTGTTAGATGTGGATGGTGATGCTGACACCAATTTGGGGTCAGTCAGTCTTATCCGTTCCGCTGCCCGTATCGACATCGACGCTACGGAGATTGACGGTCTGGAAGTGACTAAGGTTGTTGTTGAAAACCGCTATAAGAAATCATTACTTGTCCGTGGTAATAATCCCGATGACACATCATTGGGAGCTGCAACTCCTACAGACACCAAGACCTATACCCGTGGTACGAGCGCCGGAGAAGTGGATGCATTGAATGATGGTACAGGTTTGGTGAACGACCGGCAGTGGCAGGGTGTCATATATGGCTATGAGAACATCAATACAAATACAGTTGTGAAGATTACTCATACCCTCAATGGTGTCGCCTCAACTACCACCCTGGATTTCAGCACCATCAATGGAGGACAGGCTATCAAGCGTAACAATATCTATACGGTTAAGTTGACAAATGAAGTCCTCTCACCAACGCTACAGAACATCGTAGCTTCTATCACTGTTGAGGACTGGGATGACAGCGTCAATCTGGCATACACCGATCTTACAGATCACGAAAAGCCTGATTATATTGTAACGAGCGGACATATTGCATCTGAATTTACAAGTTCTAATCTCAATCCTAATAAGATATTAGCGAATAGAGATGATAGTCCTACTCAAATTACTTTGAAGATAACAAGTCACGGTAAGGTCGCTTCAGAGGTTTCATTTATGAATAAGTCAGGAGTCGCCTATGATTTCTTGGGGGTTGATGGTGCTTCAATAGAACCTGTTGGTGAAACAGAATTTGTAGACGGCAATATTGTACAGAATTATAAAATTACAATTCCACAAACTATTATAACTTCAATGGAAGGATCTGATTATCTTACATTTAAGGTTCATAATGTGTTTGATGACACAGCAGTAGGAAGCCGTGAGTTCAAGGTTAGAAGTTTTGATGTCCGCTGGAATCCATTGTGGTATGTAGCTAAATCTAATGTTGTAAGCTATAATACAACAAATAGGACTGTTACATTAGAACCTGATCCTAAAGTAAAAGGTAGTGCACAATGTTTTAACTGGAGTACCGCAATGACATATTTCGCAAATAATCATACAGCCACCCAATATGATGGTTATAAGTCGAGCGATGTCATTGATTCTGAGAATAGCGGATTCACATATCATCTTCCGACTTTACAAGAGGGACTTAGTATCTTACCTTTTGTACATAGATATTCAGCAAGTATTGTGGGTTCGGAAGAATATACTATCAACACAAATAAAGCTGGAGTCTTTATAGAGAATGCTCATAGTTTAGAAGTAGCAACAGAATATAAGTGTACATTTGGGTATAATGGCGCAACAAAAGTTCCCACTTCTTATACTTCATATTATGATGAGTTGTTGCCATATGATCTAACAACTAGATCATTTAAACGATATGCTATACGGTTCCTTGGTGAAAACTATTGCAGTGTTTGGAAATACGAGATGCATTATGATTATTTTATCATTTCATCAAAATTGATAGGACGTGTGGAAAAAACAGCATCCACTAGTGAACTTGCACAAATTATCTCGCAAGTAAAAATTGATGAAGTAAATGATGAGAATTACTGGATAGACAATGAAGAAGCAGGGGTTGTACAACGTTATTTTTATAACGTGGGCTATCGATATAGCACATCGTCGAATCCCTCTGAGGGTAACGGGGCAGCAAATAGCTCTTCAACGAAGGATACTTATGATCCAGAATTTTCCAGAACAGACTTTTGGTGTACAACCCAAGCTTCAACTGCAACAGATGTTTGGACTTTTTATACACCTACTTATTATGATGGTTATGTGGATCAGACGGTGGCAAAAACGTCTCGTACTTCCTTCAATCCACAAGCAATCTATTGGGGATTCCCAGTAAGACTGTTTAGAGAAAAGTCTGAATAAATATTTTTAGTTGATGAATTAAAGTCATAACACATTAAAACACATTTAGGACTGCTTTTGTGCCGTCGAAATGCGAAAAGCAGACAGAATTACATTCACTCGGCGGGCGGGGCCTGAAGCCCTGGCCGCTGAGTATAAAAAAGAACTGCGATCTTTAGTATTTGCATGTGCAGACGTGGGAGGCTATGCTTCTTGTGTGTGATTTTGAATGTCCAAATTTCATTCCCCTGTCTCGTGCAGGCAGGGGTATCACGTACTCCAAGTCACAGCATTTGCAGATAAACCGCTTCATGGCGACCCACGTAGCTCGATGCCTTTGCCCTACGTAGCTCGACCATTCCGACCTACGTAGCTCGATGGGCTCGACCTACGTACCTCGAACAAGATGACGCTGAGTATAAACAGAAACAACGTACAGGGAGCCAAAGTGTGACTCAGAAAATTTCCTAGGTTTCCCGCTAGCCACTACCAGGCTCCCGTACGTTTCA
>CAMOGP010000133.1 GCA_946614175.1 uncultured Prevotella sp.
TGGTGGTGGCCGTATCCGTTATCACAACATTTCTCACACCTTACATGATACGGCTTGCCACTCCGGTTTATAATGCACTAGAGCCACATTTGCCTTCGAGACTCATCAAGATACTGAATCATCTGTCAATGAACAGGCCCAACACGACAGAACAGAACAAATGGAAACAACTGCTCATTCAGATGACGACAAACACCATCATCTACAGCATTCTCTCTACGGCCGTCATCGTGCTGATGCTGACATTCTTCCACCCTATCATGGTTCAGGTATTCCACGAAAAATGGTATGGATCTGCTATTACCGGCTGTGTCACAGTCGTCCTGATAGCACCATTCCTCAGAGCTATGGTCATGAAGAAAAACAGAAGTGAGGAGTTTAAGGCTCTGTGGAGAGAAAGCAATCGTAACCGTCTGCCACTGCTTTTCACGATTCTCTTCCGAATGATGATTGCTGTCAACTTCGTTTTCTACATTATCAACTACCTAACGAACTTTGGTCCGGCCTTACTGATTACATTGGGATGCATCGCTGTCATCTTCATCATCATGTCAAGATCCATCAAGCGACGCAGTATTCTCTTGGAACGTCTGTTCATCAATAATCTGCGTTCCCGTGATATTGAAGCGCAAGTTCGCGGCAGAAAGAAGCCTCTGTATGAAGGAAAACTGCTGGATAGAGATATCCACATTGCCGATTTTGACGTACCCTACAACTCCATGTGGATGGGACAGACGCTGAAACAATTGAAATTGGGAAGCAAATATGGCATTCACATCAGTAGTATTATGCGTGGCGGTAGTCGACTGAATATCCCTGATGGCGACTATATAATCTTCCCAGGTGATAAACTGCAAGCTATCGGCAGTGATGACCAGTTGACAAAATTCCGCAATGCCATAGAGAATGAACTGCTGCATGAAGACTATGAACCGGAAAAGCGCGAGATGAAACTACGACAGTTTGTTATCGTACATGACAGTCCCTTTATTGGCAAGACATTAGAGGAAAGTGGCATCAGAAGTCACTACAGTTGCATGGTGGTAGGCATGGAAGAAGGCAAGGAGAACCTATCGCCTGTAGGTCCTAAGCGACGCTTTGAAGAGGGAGATATCCTTTGGATTGTGGGTGAGCAGGAGTCACTAGATGCCTTGATGCTTGCACATCAATAAAAAAACTAACTCGCCAAAGACGACTTTTCTATCCTATAAGAGAAAAAGCTTTTAATACCAGCGAACAGAATTGCTATATCCACTACGCTTATCATACTTCAAGGCATCCGTAAGTGTAGAGGCATTACAACGGAATGAGAAGTTATAACTGGTATAAGGGGATAAGACTACCGAACACGACATATTAAAGCAGTGCAAATCGCGCGAAAGTGAAGCTGTAGTCATGGAAATCTTCTTATTCTCAAAGTCATAACCAGATGAGAAAGAGATATTCCATCCGTCGCTTAAGCGGAAATTACCACTCATATTCAAGTTTTGCGTGAACTTATAAGGATAACGCATCGTGTTGTAATTGAACTTTTTCACATCAGTATCTTCGCGCATCGTGATACCATAGCCGAAACTAATAGACCAAGGCATAGAGAAAGTCATATAACCTTCTTCATCAGTCTCTGCCAAACCAGCATTCTGTTTTCTAGCACCATGCTTAGCCTTCTCCATTTCAGGATCTACGTTCGATTCTATCGTATTTAATCCGTCAAGCTCTGACTCATTATCGTCCTTTTCCTTTTTATTATCTCGCTCCCCTCTGAGCCACTTGAAGATTTTCGAAATCTTTTCGTTTGAGATTGTGTACGAAAGGTTTTGTGACATACCTTGGAAACGACCAATCTTTCCTTGCTGCCAATAGGTTGTATTCTCACTCAGACGCGGACGGGCTCCAACAGAGTCAGCCTCGTAAACATAACTAGCAAAGACCGCATTGAGATTAAGGGTATAATTCTTTGTAATCTTCAATCGGATACGTGTGGATAAGTCACTCCATGGACGAATCTTCGCTGCCATATTATACGACATAGAAGCGCCAAACTCATCTATCAGACTGATTTTCTTCAAAGAGTCGTTACGGTCGTACATCTTCATCTCCAGGTTATTGGACATGTCAAAAGCAATACTACCCGTTTTTCCTTTTCCAGGTACGCCATACAGCGAGTTCTGAAAAGGGGAATACTCCACCAGTGTCACATTACCTTCGCTATCCGTCTTCTGATAGGTATCGTAATAGCCATAACGAGAAGCACTGAAGTCTGGCGCATAGTTCAAGCTGATCTGAGGAGTAAATACATGACGAATCTTTTGAATCTTCCCCCCCAAGAAGCCACGTGGGGGTGTTAAGAATCCATACAACTTGGTAGAAGCAGCCAACGACATATTCCAATTGTAGACATTATAAAGACCATAAATGGTATCTCTCTGCTCCGCTGTACCATCCCAAGAACGCATAACCTTATTTGTATAGGTGCGGTCCGTGAAATTGAATGACGCTGTCAAGTTGATATATTTAAACACAGTAAAACTAGCACTTATAGGAATAGAGTGCTGCATACCATTGCGCCAATCCTTAATCAGATTGGAGTGCATCAACTTATCCTCCTTTGTAGAAATGGAATTACTAAAATGACCAGTATAAGACATCGCAATTTTTTCATACCAACGCTGTTTACCCACCGCATGCTTACGCTTAAACGGATAGAAACGCGAGATAGAGATATTCAAATCTGGCATGGTCATCGCAATAGTTGAGTCACGCATATTCTGATTCAAGTTCATTGTGGTACTCAGACTCATACCGATACTGGAAAAAGAGGTGCTATAGCTGACAGATGATGTACGCGTTGACTGTGTCATCGTCTGAGGATTATACATAGAGGTCAGGTTGTTGCGTTCATAACTACTCGTAGCAAAGTTGACAGAGGCCGAGAGCGTTGAGTAAGGATTAGCCTTTGCATCTTGACGATGACTCCACTGTATCTTAAAACTGGTCGTCTTGGAATAGTCAGGTAGATTTTTCTCACCTGTCACAGAGTTCTGAAAACTACCATAAAAAGAACCACTATAACGATAACGCTTGCGGTAATTAGAAGCCGCACTTATTCCCCATGAACCTTTCGTATAGATTTCACCAAGCAACTTCAAATCCATCTTATCACTAATAGCAAAATAGTAGCCCCCATCACGCAGATAGAAACCACGCTCGGTCTCATCACCATAAGTAGGCATAATAAAGCCACTGGAGTAGCTCTTGGTAAACGGGAAGAAACCATAGGGAATAGCCAATGGAAGGGGCACATCACACACCACAAGATATGCGGGACCGAACACAACATCCTTACCAGGACGCACCTTGGCACGTGAGAGTGCCAAATAGAAATCAGGATGCGGCTCGTCACAAGTGGTATAGCGACCATGCTGAAGATAGAGTTCACCATTAGCACCGCGCTTAGAAAGCTGACTAGACAGATATCCCTCCTGCTGTTCAGTATATACCTGCTGTATAAAACCCTTCTTCGTCTTGAAGTTGAAGGCCATCGTGTCACTCTGATATGTATCGCTACCCATCTGGAACACAGGATTACCGAAAAGTTTACCAGAAACAGAGTCACGAGCGCCTGTAGCATGAACGAGCGAAGAATCAAGGCTCATATAGATATTCTCACTCTGCAGATCCATGTTCTGATACTTCACATGAGAACTACCAAAAAGATAAGCCATGCCATTGCCGGCTTCATAGAGCAAAGAGTCGTTAGCAGAGAACTCTACGGGCGAATCAATACCATGTTTTCTCTGACGATTGATACTGTCGAGTGCCAGCGAGTCGTCAACAGCCTTATTATGGAGATAGATAGCCAGTTCCAGCGAGTCCATCACCGTGGTGTCACGCTTCAGGGCTGCTGCAGCCTGACGGGCGCCACGCGATATCGTCGTGTCCGAAAAAAGGGAATCAAATGATGCTGGGACCGTATCAAGAGATGCGAGAATAGAGTCAAACAGAATAGAATCGGCCACCTCCAACGAATCGCCATCCAGTGTCCTTGAATTATCCTGATATGGTGTTGAAGGTATTCCCGCCAGCATACAAAGGAAAGCGGAAAGCATTAAAAATATGACCGATTTGCGTTTCACGGGTGCAAAAGTACAAATAAAAAATGAATTATGCCGTCATTTTCGCATTTATTCAAACTTTTTAGCCCATTCAAGGAACTTTTCTACGCCCTCGTGACCGAATTTCTCCAAACTACGGGCTGCATCCGCTACAGACAGCACTCTGTCAGGATGAGATTTCGAGAAAAATTTGTCGGCATAGCATACCAGTTGTTCCTCAAGTGTCTCTGGGGTAAAATCCTCTTCAGGAAGAGGCAGGTTCTGTCGTATAATCTGCTCACGCGTCAGTCCTGTGCCCGTATGGCGCTCACACACACGCGCATGTTGCGGAAAGCCCTCCTTCCGAAGTATCTCCCCACCAATAAGTCCATGACGGATATAAGGTTCTTCGCCCTCACAGAAGATGCCGGGCGCATGACACCAGCGGATACCGATATCGTGGAGCATAGCAGCCTCTTCAACGAAAGCCCTGTCAAGTTGCAGTTCTGGATGACGCTCACAGGCCATGATACATTTATCAGCCACCTGGCGCGAATGTTTCATCAGCAGCGCCTTCAAGTCGTCGTCCTCCGGATAGTATTTATCGATAAGAATCTTATAATCCATCACATTAATCATTATCTCGATAAGCGTCAACCCCTATAGTCTCCTGACTACCTATGGTCAACTGACGTAAATCATAGTACGACCCGTTGTAGATATTGAAGTCAACAGGTCCCCTGATGCCTGGTAAACTACCCGCATCAGTATGTTGCCAAAACTTCCACTGTCCCTGATACTCCACGCTATCCACATAATAATGAGCAATCCAGTAAGGATATTGATCGAACACCGAGTCGTTAAGGTTTTCCATCTTAAATTTATAATAGGTATAAAGGATGGGCTTTACACCATAGTGTTTCTCAACAATCTGCAGCCATTCCAGGACACTCTGCTTGAAGGCTTCCGTTGTCTGCCCCTTAGGCTTATGCTCTACGTCAAGTACTGGAGGCAGGTCACCATTCTCCAGTTTCACGTTGCGGATAAAGAAGCGGGCCTGGTCGGCAGCACTTGAACGGGTGCTGTAGAAATGGTAAGCACCACGTGTAAACCCGTACTCGCGCGCCTGGAAGAAGTTATCCTCGAAATTCTCGTCAACTTTGGTGGCACCCTCCGTAGCCTTTATCATCACAAAACGGATAGGACAATCATCGATAGTGCCCTGATTACGCAGCACCTCCCAGTCTATCTCACCCTGATAGTGACTGACGTCAATACCATGGATGTCAAAACCCTCGGGATAGTTGACCTCACCATAGAGCGCACGCCAGCGGAATCCGTAAGGCGATACAAACAAGTAATAGAAGAAAGCAATATAGACAGAGATAATAGCCAGTCCGCCTATCCACCACGCCCAACGGGGCACATGACGGAGAAGACGTATAAAAAAGCCTGGCTTCTTTCTACGAACAGGCGAAGTCAGACGAGGCTTCTTTCTGCCCGCCTGACTTCGCGATGTAGTGTATTTGGAATGACTTCCTGGCATTATTTGCTCTGCTCAAGAGCCAATGTCTTCGTAGGCTGGTCACAAACCTCTGTGGGACCCCAGTACTGGATAGGACCGGGATAAACGTAAGCTGTCTCACGAGCCCAACGGTCACGCTGTGCAGCAAAGGTCTTGAAGGGTTTGCCGTCCAACTCAACGAGAGCCTTACGGATAACGGGCTTCATCTCACCATTACGCTTCTCCATGTTCATCATCATCGTGATGGGCACACCACCGGCAATCCACTGGTCAGCAGGAGCGGTCGTATTCTTCACGATAGCCATGTAGCCAGTCTTGCCGGCAGCAATCAGCTGGGCAGCGCTGGTACCCAGGGCATAGCAGTAGTCAGCATCGAAGTTTGAAGGAGCAGCGCAACGTCCCTCGTATCCGAAGAAGTGGTGCTGGGCAGCAAACTTACCAACGAACTTACCCTCGGCCTTCATAGCGTCGAGCTTCTTAGCAACCATCTCTGACAGCAGTTTCTCTGTCTCAATAAGCGACACCTGCACGTTTCCGTGGGGGTCACGATCAAGAGCCAACTGACGGGCAACACCCTCGGGCAGGCTGTTGAACACAGCGAGGTTCTCGGCTGTGAGGTGACTCTTGGCGAAGTCTACCTGCTCGTCGCGGCTGATATTCTTAGCCTCGGGCAGAGCCAGCACGTCATTCAGCTGGGCAATCAGCTTCTTGATGGCAGGAATGAACTCGATAACGCCTTCAGGGATAACTACTGTACCGAAGTTGTTACCATCAGCAGCACGAACGGCCACTGCATCAGCAATATATGCAACGATATCATCGAGGCTCATAGCCTTCTTCTCAATCTCCTCAGAAACGAGACAGATATTGGGCTGAGTCTGCAGAGCGCACTCCAGGGCGATGTGAGATGCTGAGCGACCCATCACCTTGATGAAGTGCCAGTACTTACGGGCTGAGTTACAGTCGCGCTCAATGTTACCAATCAGCTCAGAGTAAGTCTTACAAGCGGTATCGAAACCGAATGAAGTCTCAATCTGATCGTTCT
>CAMOGP010000134.1 GCA_946614175.1 uncultured Prevotella sp.
AAGGTGTTCGGAGGTATCCTGGGACGCCGCGACAATGAGGGCGACCGTGAGCAGATGGCAAAGTACGAGATTCCCGAGATTGATCTTGTCATTGTTGACCTGTACCCCTTTGAACAGACCGTAGCTAGCGGCGCTAGCGAGGCCGACATCATCGAGAAGATTGATATTGGCGGTATCTCTCTGATTCGTGCTGGAGCCAAGAACTTCAAGGACGTCGTCATTGTACCCTCTAAGGCTGAATACAGTGTATTGCTCGATATTCTGAACAAGAAAGGCGCTCAGACAGACATTGAGGATCGCAAGATGTTTGCAGCCCGCGCATTCGGAGTGAGCAGTCATTACGACACAGCCATTCACGGTTGGTTTGTAGCCAACAAATAAGAAGAGACACATTTCGTAATCTTAAATTTTTAGAATGGGATTTTTTAGTTTTAGACAAGAACTGGCCATGGACCTCGGTACGGCCAACACGATTATAATCAGTGATGACAAGATCGTGGTAGATGAACCATCTGTGGTGGCTTTGGACCGTCGTACGGACAAGATGATTGCTGTAGGACAGATGGCCAAGATGATGTATGAAAAGACACATGACAATATCCGCACCATCCGTCCTCTTCGCGACGGTGTGATAGCCGACTTCTCTGCCTGCGAGCAGATGATGCGTGGACTGATAAAAATGGTGCATACAGGTCATCATTTCTTCTCACCCTCTCTGCGTATGGTGATTGGTGTACCCAGCGGTTCTACTGAAGTAGAACTGCGTGCAGTACGCGACTCTGCCGAGCATGCAGACGGACGCGACGTTTATCTGATTTTCGAGCCTATGGCAGCAGCTATCGGCATCGGTATCGATGTAGAGGCTCCCGAGGGTAATATGATTGTGGATATCGGTGGTGGCTCTACCGAGATTGCCGTTATATCTCTTGGCGGTATTGTATCCAACAATTCCATTCGTACTGCAGGCGATGACCTGACAGCCGACATTCAGGAATACATGTCTCGTCAGCACAACGTGAAGGTATCTGAGCGTATGGCAGAACGTATCAAAATCAATGTGGGTTCTGCGCTGACCGACCTGGGTGACGAAGGTCCCGAGGATTATGTAGTCCACGGCCCAAACCGTATCACCGCCCTTCCCATGGAGGTTCCTGTGTGCTATCAGGAGATAGCCCATTGCCTTGACAAAACCATCGCAAAGATTGAGAACGCCGTGCTCTCTGCTTTGGAGAACACGCCACCAGAGTTGTATGCCGACATCGTGAAGAACGGTATCTACCTGAGTGGTGGCGGTGCCCTGTTGCGAGGTCTTGACAAGCGTTTGGAGGACAAGATCAACATTGAGTTCCACGTGCCCGAGGATCCTTTGCATTCAGTAGCAAAGGGTGCCGGTATCGCACTGAAGAACGTTGACCGTTTCTCGTTCTTAATGAGATAGAATGCACAACCTACTGGCATTCCTTAGCAAATACTACCACTGGCTCATCTTCCTTTTATTGGAAGTGGTCAGTGGTGTGATGCTGTTAAAATACAACAGTTATCAGGGTAGCGCATGGATTTCTACAGCCAACGCAGTGGTTGGCAAGGTCTATGAATGGCAGTCGGGTATCGAGCATTTCTTCTCTCTCTCCCAGAGCAGTGAGCAATTGACCCAGCGCAACATCTTCCTGGAGGAGGAAGTGCTGTTTCTGCGGAAAAGTCTGGTAAGGGCGACAGCCGACTCTTCTTGGTTTCAAAAGAATGAGATGGCCCGTCTCAGTCAGTATTCGTTGATACCGGCCAAGGTGGTGAGCAATTCCATTCACAGGAAAGATAACCTCATAACAATTGACAAAGGTAGTGCCGATGGTGTGAAGACTGATATGGGTGTGGCGTGCGGCAACGGACTTGTCGGTGTGGTTTACCTCACCAGCGAGCACTATTCCGTAGTCATCCCCGTACTGAATCACCTCTCACATATTAGCGTGACCATCCGCAACCGCGGCTATTTCGGTTACCTGACGTGGGATGGCGGTAATCCTGTAGTGGCTTATGTAGAAGATATCCCTCGCCATGCACAGTTCAAGAAAGGCGACTGGGTTGAGACTAGTGGATATTCCAATATCTTCCCCGCAGGAATCTCGGTAGGCAAGATAGTGGACATTAAGGATTCTGACGACGGACTGTCCTATCGTCTGAAGTTGAATCTTTCGACCGATTTCTCCTGTCTGCGTGATGTATGCATCATCACCGAACAAGGATTTGCCGAGCGTATGCAGTTACAAGAGGCTGCAGTGGATTCCATGAAGAGTAGACAATAAAAAGACAATCATTCAAGAAGTATGATGACGGAGATTATACAGCGTTTTATCATGATGGTAGTATTCTGTCTGGTACAGGTCATGGTGCTCAATCGCATCCATGTGTTCAATTGTGCCACACCGCTGCTTTACGTCTATTTCGCCATCATTTTTCCGCGCAACTATCCCCGTTGGGCTATCCTTTTGTGGTGTTTTACCATCGGACTCATTATAGACACCTTTTCCAACACCCCTGGGGTGGCCTCAGCTTCCATGACACTGATAGGTGCCCTGCAACCAGCGTTGTTGGAACTGTTTCTACCGCGCGATGCCGACGACCATATCAAGGTTTCAGCAGAGACGCTGAGCATTGGCAAGTTTGCCCATCTCACCAGCATTCTGACGCTGCTTTTCTGTGCGGTATTCTTCGCCCTTGAGTCGTTTAGTATCTTCGAATGGCTATACTGGCTGCAGTGTGTGGCAGGCAGCACCATTCTCACGATTATCTTCATTTTTACACTCGAGTGTTTCAGAAAAAGTAAGTAAGCAGACGTGAAGAATTACGGACTGGAGTATAGGCGGTTTGTGATAGCTGGCGTGGCAACCCTTATTGTCATCGTCTATATCATCCGTCTGTTTACCCTTCAGCTGATGAGCGACGACTACAAGAAAAATGCCGACTCAAATGCCTTTCTGAAGAAGATAGCCTACCCCTCGCGCGGCGTCATTAAAGACCGGCACGGCAAATTGTTGGTCTATAATCAGCCTTCGTACGACATCATGGTAGTGATGAACGAAGCCAAGAATCACCTGGACACCCTGGCTTTCTGCGAAGCTTTAGGTATCAGCCGCGAAGAGTTCGACGAGCGCATGAGTATCATCAAAGACCGCTCCAAGAATCCCGGTTACTCCCGTTTCACCGAACAACTATTCAGAAGTCAGCTCTCCGATCACGATTTCAGTGTGTTGCAAGAAAAAATGTATCGTTTCCCTGGCTTCTACGTACAGAAACGCAGCATCCGCCAATATGAATATCCCTATGCTGCCCACGTACTGGGCGATGTTGCTGAAGTTTCGCCAGCAGATATCGAGGAAGACGACTATTACCAGTCGGGCGACTATATCGGCAAACTGGGTGTGGAGCGCTATTACGAGAAATACTTGCGCGGCGAGAAAGGCATGCAGATATTGCTGCGCGACGCCCACGGACGCATTCAAGGAAGTTATAAGGACGGAGAACTGGACCGCCCACCCGTACCAGGCAAGAACCTGACCCTCGGTATCGACATCGATTTGCAAGCCCTGGGCGAACGCCTCCTAGAGGGCAAGATTGGCTCTATTGTAGCCATCGAGCCAAAGACAGGTGAAGTGCTCTGCATGGTCAGTTCACCCACCTATGATCCCCGTATGATGGTAGGACGCCAGCGCTCTAAGAGTCACCGCGCACTGAGTCAGAATTCCTGGAAACCCCTGCTCAATCGTTCCATCATGGGGCAGTATCCCCCAGGCTCTACTTTCAAGACCACCCAGGCCCTGACCTTCTTGTCGGAAGGCATCATCACCCCACATACAGCCTATCCCTGCTATCACGGCTTTGTCTATAAAGGTCTGCGCGTAGGTTGTCACGGTCACGGTTCCCCTTTACCCCTTGTTCCCGCCTTGTCCACCTCGTGCAACGGCTATTTCTGTTGGGGACTCTACCACATGATAGGCAACCGTAAGAAATATCCCACCGTGCAAGTGGCAATGGACAAATGGCGTGATTACATGGTGTCTATGGGCTTCGGTTATCGCCTGGGCATCGACCTGCCTGGCGAGCGTCGCGGACTGATACCCAATGCTATGTTCTACGACAAAGCTTATAAAGGGTCGTGGAACGGACTGACTATCATCTCCATCTCTATCGGACAGGGTGAGGTGAACGCCACACCCCTTCAGATAGCTAATCTGGGCGCTACGATAGCCAATCGCGGCTATTTCATCACACCCCATGTGGTGAAGAAGATTCAAGACCATCCGCTAGACACTCTCTACACCAAGCGTCGCTACACGATGGCCAGCAGGCAGGCCTATGAGACTGTGGTACAAGGTATGCGCTCTGCTGCGTTGGGAGGCACCTGCCACGAACTGGCAAAATATGACTTCATGGCCTGCGGTAAGACTGGTACAGCCCAAAACCGTGGGCACGACCACTCTGTCTTCATGGGCTTTGCCCCCATGGACAATCCCAAGATTGCCGTTGCCGTCTATGTAGAAAACGGTGGATGGGGAGCTACCTATGGCGTGCCCATTGGCGGACTGATTATGGAACAGTATCTCCACGGAGAACTCTCAGAAGCATCGAAGGTAAAAGCCCAGGAGATACAGGAAAAACGTATAAACTATGGTACAGCCAACAGATAGAAAATACAGCGTCATACGTTCCGTTGACTGGTGGACAATCGTTATCTACGTGGCCCTTTTGTCATTAGGATGGCTCAGTGTCTGCGGTGCCAGCTACGACTATGGCAGCGATACCGAACTGTTCTCGCTCTCTGCCCGTTCTGGCATGCAGATTGTGTGGATAGGTACCTCTATCGTGCTGGGCACCGTCTTACTGCTGCTCGACGACCGGCTTTACGACACCTTTGCCTATGTCATCTTCGCCATCCTGCTACTGCTGCTCTTTGCCACCATCTTCAACCCCCACAGCATTAAGGGCTCCCGATCGTGGCTTGTACTCGGACCGCTACGTCTGCAGCCAGCCGAGTTTGCCAAGTTTGCCACAGCTCTTGCCTTGGCCAAGTTTATGGGCACCTACGGCTACGACATCACCAAGCCGCGTGACTTCATCAAAACGCTCGCCATCATCTTGACCCCTATGCTGTTTATCGTGCTGCAGCGCGAGACAGGTTCCGCCCTAGTTTATCTTGCCTTCTTCCTCATGTTCTACAGAGAAGGCATGACAGGCAGCATCCTCTTCACGGGCGTGGCTATGGTGCTCTATTTTGTTATCGGTATCCGCTATGCCGAGCCCACCTTGTGGCACACCCCCACCTCCATAGGCTATTACGTGGTGTTCCTGATGATTCAACTGTTCTCGTCGGTGATGATTGGCGTCTATTGTGAGCGATGGGACAAGACCTTCCTATGCCTCACCGTCTGCATCGGCATCACCCTCTTGTGTACGCTGTTCTCCTTCTTTGTGGTGCCGTTTGACCTGTTCTGGGTACAACTCTTGCTCACCCTGTTTCTGATGGGCTACTTGTTGTGGCACGGCCTGCGTACGCGCGTACATAATTATTTATGGATATTCGCTTTCTCTGCCGGTTCGCTGATATTCTTCAATTCGGCCGACTATGCCCTGAACAATATCCTGGAGAAGCACCAGCGCACCCGTATCAACGTGCTCCTCGGACTGGAGGAAGACCTGAAGGGAGCTGGCTACAACGTGCATCAAAGCGAGATTGCCATTGGCTCGGGCGGATTGGAAGGCAAAGGATTTCTCAATGGCACACAGACTAAGTTGAAATACGTGCCCGAACAAGATACCGACTTCATTTTCTGTACCGTTGGCGAAGAAGAAGGCTTCGTGGGCGCTGCCGGCGTGCTGCTGCTATTCCTGGCGCTCATCCTGCGATTGATCCATCTGGCCGAACGCCAGCCCACCACCTTTGGGCGCGTCTATGGCTATTGCGTCCTGTCCATATTCCTGTTTCATGTCTTCATCAATGTAGGTATGGTATTAGGTCTGACCCCTGTGATAGGCATCCCCTTGCCCTTCTTCTCCTATGGCGGTTCGTCGTTGTGGGGCTTCACCCTCCTGCTGTTTATCTTCCTGCGTATTGATGCCGGCCGGAATGCGGCCAACAGGTAATCAACTGATTACCCCTCCTCCTCAACTCTTTTCAAGCGGAAACCCACGTCCGTGATGCCAGGCAGGTTCTCTTTGTGCATATAATGTCTGATGCTCACACGCAGCGAGTCGCCCGCCTGTAGACGGATGGTTGCTGCAGGTACACACACCTGTCGGTAGCTGACACCCTCACCATCGGCATGTCCATCGGCATCAGTCAGGTTGACATGGAGCGTGTCTGTGTGTCGGGCCCCCGATGGCAGAGCCTCCTGATTGACAATCACCGCAATATTCATAAAGGGATAAATCCTTGTAGAGCGGATGCCCACCTCCTCAGCATATGTGCCATCCTCACGGATACACGCTACAAACGACATACTGTCGCTACGTTCCCATCCCTCCGTGTCGATGCTTTCGTAGTGACTGTAAACCGTTTGGCGGCTACAACTAGCCAGTACCAGCTGCGCCGCCATCAGTATAAGGATACTATTCCTGAGCAGGTTTCTCATTTCTATGCTGTCCACCCTTGTGCTGT
>CAMOGP010000135.1 GCA_946614175.1 uncultured Prevotella sp.
AGGAGAAGCTCGTTTCTAGCGACATCATCGGTATGAAGTTCGGTTCACTCTTCGATGCTAACCAGACCATGGTAAGCAAGATGGAGGATGGTAACTCACTCGTACAGGTTGTTTCTTGGTACGACAATGAGAACTCTTACACTTCTCAGATGGTTCGTACTATCAAGTACCTCGCTGAGCTGAAGTAATCCAAGCCAATATAGGTAAAATTTAGCCACTCGATTTTGTCGGGTGGCTTTTTTTTGTTACCTTTGCAGTCATGGAATATATGTCACAAGAGGGCTACGATAAACTCGTGGCTGAATTAAAGCAATTAGAAACCGTGGAACTGCCACAAGTGAGGGATGCTATTGCTGAGGCTCGCGACAAGGGTGACCTGAGTGAGAACTTTGAGTATCATGCAGCCAAGCGTGAGCAGGGGCGCTTGTTGGGGCGTATCCGCTTTATGCAGCGTGTGCTTGAAAATGCCAGGGTGATTGACAAGTCGCGACTGGGTGGAGGTAGTATCGGGTTGCTGAGTAAGGTTGAGATGACCAACCTTAACACCAATGCGCGTATGACCTATACTATTGCAAGTCCTCATGAGGCTAATCTGCGTGAGGGTAAGATATCTATCAAATCGCCTATTGCAGAGGCTCTCTTAGGCAAGAAAGTAGGTGATGAGGTGGAGGTTCGTGTACCTGCAGGTTTACTTAAACTTCGTATTGAAAATATTTCTCTATAGTATTGGTAATGAGGATGATAACTATATTAGGTCCTACGGCAAGTGGAAAAACGCCATTGGCTGCTGCACTGGCTCAACGAATAGGTGGAGAGATTGTCTCTGCAGACTCGCGTCAGGTATATCGTCGTATGGATATAGGAACGGGAAAGGACCTTGGTGATTATAAATTAAATGTCAATCACGAAACAATAAACATTCCCTATCACCTCATTGATATCTGTGAACCTGGCACAAAGTACAACCTGTTTCAGTATCAGCAGGATTTCTTTGATGCGTATAATGATATTATTGGAAGGGGGAAGACGCCTATCCTTTGCGGTGGTACCGGACTTTATATTGAGGCTGTTTTGAAGGGCTATAAACTGTCGCCCGTGCCACAGAATCAATCTTTGCGTGACAGTCTGGAAGGTAAGACGCTTGAAGAACTGACATCCATGCTTGCCAGTTTGAAGCAAAAGGCCGGTTCTGTGATGCATAATAAAACCGATGTGGACTCTTGTCAGCGTGCTATCCGTGCCATTGAGATTGAAACTTATAATATTGAACATCCTATGCCGCTACGCGAGTTGCCACCAATAGATTCCTTGATTGTTGGAGTCAATATAGATCGTGACTTGCGTCGTGAAAAGATTACACGCAGGTTGAAAGCCCGTTTGGATGAGGGCATGGTTGAGGAGGTCAGAGGATTGATGGCAGAAGGAATACCTGCAGAAGACCTGATTTATTATGGTTTGGAATATAAGTATCTGACGGAATATATCATCGGGAATTTGTCGTATGATGAGATGTTCCGTCAGCTCGAGATAGCTATCCATCAGTTTGCCAAGCGTCAGATGACGTGGTTTCGTGGTATGGAGCGACGTGGTTTCACCATTCATTGGATAGATGCTGTGTTGCCGATGGATGAGAAAGTAGAACAAATACTTCAAATGGTATGATGGAAGATAATCGATGGGCTATATTGTATTGCCCCAGAAAAGGTATTTACCGTTCTCGCAGACGTTGGGAGCACCTTCAAAAGGAACTGGCGGCGCAGGGAGTGAAGTATGATTTTGTACAAAGTGAATCGACCGATAGTGTGGAGCGACTGGTGACGATGCTGATACACAATGGTTATAAGACCATTGTCATTATGGGTGGCGACACGGCGCTGAACGATGCGGCGAACTGTCTGATGAGGGAGGATAGGGCTATGCGTGAGCAAGTGGCATTGGGGGTTATTCCCAATGGCACACTGAACGACTTTGCCCGATTCTGGGGTTTCGATGAGCGTGATGACGAGAAGACTGTGATGTGGTTGAAGAATCACCGTGTAAGAAAGGTGGATCTTGGATGTATTGAATATGAGAATAAAGCAGGTGAACAGCAGAAACGCTATTTCCTGAACTGTGTCAATATCGGACTGACGGCAGATCTGCAGAACCTGCGTCGGCAGGGAAGGCAAGTGTTGGGGTCGAAGACGATAGCTTTCCTGTATACTTTTCTTTCAATGCTGTTTCATCGGCATGACTATAAGATGCGTCTGAATATAGACTATGAAGTGATGGAACGCAGCGTCATGACAGTCTGCGTAGGTAATGCTTTGGGATATGGACAAACACCTAGTGCCGTGCCCTATAGCGGTATGCTTGATGTTTCGGTGGTCTATAATCCGCGAGTGAAGCAACTGCTGGCAGGTTTGTGGCTGTTGGTGACGGGGCGCCTATTGAATCACAAGAGCGTACATCCCTATCGAGTTAGAAAGATGTCGGTAGAATCTGACAAGGCTTTGTTGTGCATTGATGGTCGTCAGGCGGAGCGTACTGTAGGCGAATATCATATTAATTTAGAGCCGGAGGTGATTAATTTCTTGATACCCGATTGAGCGAATAATATAGGAAAAGGAGGCGGTTGCACCTCCTTTTTTGTTTTTTTTCGGACGAAAAACAAAAATATTTGCCTAAATGTTTTGCTGTCCAAGGAAAAATTCGTACTTTTGGAAATCAAATAAATCTAAAGCGACTATTATATCTAATAAAAATACAACCTTAAGATAGGAACTATGAGTTATTTACGATTTGAAAAAGCCGTGATGACAAACCTGGAGGAGAGTCTGCGTCGTGAATTGCTCCGCACCAATCGAAGTGGCGCGTATAGTGCGTCTACCCTTGTTGACTGCAATACGCGAAAGTACCACGGATTGTTGGTGGTCCCTGTGCCTGAGATTGACGATGAGAACCATGTGCTCTTGTCGTCGCTTGATTGTACAGTGGTGCAGCACGGTGCGGAATTCAACCTGGGTATCCATAAGTATCAGGGCAACAATTTCAGTCCTAAGGGACACAAGTACATTCGCGAGTTCGATGCCAGTCTTATTCCTACCACTGTTTATCGTGTGGGTGGTGTGATACTGAAACGTGAGACGATTTTCCAGGCTTACGAGGACCGTATTCTGATTCGTTATACGTTGGAAGATGCTCATTCAGCCACCACGTTGCGTTTCCGTCCGTTCCTGGCATTCCGCAGTGTACGTCAGTTCACCCATGAGAACTCGGTAGCCAGTCGTGATTATCAGTTGATCGACAATGGTATCAAGACATGTATGTACAAAGGCTATCCCGATTTGTTCATGCAGTTCAATAAGAAAAATGAGTTTATCTTCCAACCCGACTGGTATCGTGGTATAGAGTATCCGAAGGAGCAGGAGCGAGGTTATGCTTCTAATGAGGACTTATATGTGCCTGGTTATTTTGAAGTGCCTATCAAAAAGGGGGAGACCATTGTCTTTGCTGCCTCTACCTCACAGGTGAAATCAAGTTCTCTGAAGAGTATGTTCCAGAAGGAACTGGATTTGCGTGTGCCGCGTGACAATTTCTACCACTGTTTGGTAACGGCTGCCCATCAGTTTCATAATCGTGAGGCTGATGATACCCGATATCTGTTGGCCGGCTATCCATGGTTCAAATGTCGTGCTCGTGACACATTTATCTCGCTTCCGGGATTGACATTGGCTATTGACGAGCAGGACTATTTCGAACTGGTGATGAGCACTGCAGAGCGTGGCTTGCGTGAATTTATGGAAGGCAAGCCTTTGACGGTGAAAATTTACGAGATGGACCAGCCTGACGTCCCCTTATGGGCTGTATGGGCCATGCAGCAATATGCCCGCTATGCAGGGCGCGACAAAGCCTTTGAGAAGTATGGCAAGTTATTGCAGGACATCATTATTTATATCAAGGACGACAAACATCCTAACCTTCGACTGGACGATAATGGCCTGCTCTATGCCAACGGTCGTGACAAAGCCATCACATGGATGAACTCTAAGGCCAACGGTAAGCCCGTTGTGCCTCGTTCTGGCTATATCGTAGAGTTTAATGCCCTATGGTATAATGCTGTGAAGTTCTGCGCATCGATGGCTGCAGAGAAAGGTGATGTCAAAGGTGCAGAGGTGCTAGAGGAATTGGCTGCTAAGACGAAAAAATCGTTTGTTGACACATTTGTCAACGAGTATGGCTACCTGCTGGATTATGTAGATGGAAACATGATGGACTGGAGTGTGCGTCCCAACCAGATTTTCGCAGTGGCTTTGGACTACTCGCCCCTGAGTCAGCAGCAAATGAAGAGCGTAGTAGATATCTGTACGCGCGAGTTGCTCACGCCAAAGGGCTTACGCTCATTGTCGCCTAAGAGTGGAGGATATAATCCTATGTACGTAGGTCCGCAGACACAGCGTGACTATGCCTACCATCAAGGTACGGCATGGCCATGGTTGGGTGGATTCTATATGGAGGCATGTCTGAAACTCTACAAACGTAGTCGTCTGTCGTTTATCGAGCGTCAGATGGTAGGTTATGAGGACGAGATGGATTATCATGCTATCGGCACAATCTCGGAGCTGTTCGACGGTAACCCACCATTCCATGGACGTGGTGCCATGTCGTTTGCTATGAACGTAGCCGAGATTCTGCGTACCATGAAGTTGCTTGAAAAGTATTCATATCAAAAATAAGGAGGACCGACGATGAAAGTATTAATGTTTGGATGGGAGTATCCTCCTCATGTATTTGGTGGTCTGGCTACCGCAAACTATGGTATTTCTGAGGGCTTAAAGGCTCAGGGTGATATAGAGACTGTGCTCTGTCTGCCTCGTCCCTTTGGTGACGAGAGTCAGCATGCCTGCCGTATTGTAGCCATGAACGCAGTGCCTATTGCCTGGCGCGATGTGAACTATGACTATGTGAAACAGCGTGTGGGTAATATCATGTCTCCAGAATACTATTATAAGTGTCGGGAGCATATCTATGCCGACTTCAACTATATGCATGTGAACGACCTCGGTTGTATGGAGTTTGCCGGTGGCTATCCTGGTAATTTGCACGAGGAAATCAATAACTATTCTATCATTGCGGGCGTCGTGGCGCGTACGGAGGACTTTGATATTATCCATGCACACGACTGGCTGACTTTTCCTGCAGGCATACATGCTAAACAAGTGAGTGGCAAACCGTTATGTATTCATGTTCATGCTACTGACTTTGACCGTAGTCGCGGAAAAGTGAATCCCACAGTTTACTCTATTGAGAAGAATGGAATGGATAATGCTGACTGTATCATGTGCGTGTCGGAGCTGACTCGTCAGACGGTTATCAATCAGTATCATCAGGATCCCCGTAAGTGCTTCACGGTGCACAATGCGGTATATCCCCTGCCTCAAGAATATCAAGATATACCACGTCCTGACCATACTGGTAAGGAGAAGGTGGTGACCTTCCTTGGACGTATCACGATGCAGAAAGGTCCAGAATATTTTGTTGAGGCTGCCAATATGGTGCTTCATCGCACACGCAATGTGCGTTTCTGCATGGCCGGTTCTGGTGATATGATGGATCAGATGATATATCTCGCTGCCGAGCGTGGCATTGCAGACCGTTTCCATTTCCCTGGTTTTATGCGTGGCAAGCAGGTGTATGAATGTCTGAAGGATTCTGATGTCTATGTGATGCCATCTGTTTCAGAACCGTTTGGTATCTCGCCATTGGAAGCTATGCAGTGTGGTACGCCTTCTATTATCTCTAAACAGTCTGGTTGTGCTGAAATCCTAAACAACTGTATCAAGGTGGATTACTGGGATGTACACGCTTTGGCTGATGCTATCTATAGTATCTGTGTGAACGACTCGCTGTTCAACTACCTCAAGGAAGAAGGAAAGAAAGAGGTTGACCAGATTACATGGGAGAAAGTAGGGCGTTGGATACGCACCCTCTACAGAAGAACCTTAGGATGGGAAGAGTAACATTAAACATTAAAGATTAAACATTAAACAATTATGAAGACGATTTGTTTATATTTCGAGATACATCAGATTATCCATCTGAAGAGATATCGTTTCTTTGATATCGGCACCGATCATTATTATTATGATGACTATGAGAACGAACGAAGCATCTGCGACATAGCAGAGCGTTCGTATATGCCAGCACTCAACACCCTGCTGCAGATGATAAAGGAGAACGGAAATTACTTCAAGGTAGCCTTCTCTCTTTCTGGTACAGGTATTGAACAGTTGGAATATCATGCTCCTCAGGTTATTGAAAAGCTTCAGGAACTCAATGAGACAGGTTGTGTGGAGTTCCTGGCAGAGCCCTATAGTCATGGTCTTTCTTCATTGGCTAATCCAGAGGCTTTTGCCCGTGATATGAAGAAACAGTGTGCTAAGATGGAGGAGTACTTTGGCAAGAAACCTACTGTGGCACGTAACTCTTCTCTGATTTATAGTGATGACATCGGTGCACAGATTGCTGCTTTGGGCTTCAAGGGTATGCTTACAGAAGGTGCTAAGCACGTGCTTGGCTGGAAGAGTCCTCACTATGTGTACAACTGTAATATGGCTCCCGGCCTGAAGTTGTTGCTGCGTGATGTGGAACTGTC
>CAMOGP010000136.1 GCA_946614175.1 uncultured Prevotella sp.
AATAGCCAGGCACGTAGAGGTCCTCGTTCGAAGCGTAGCCACGCTCCTGCTCCTTCGGATACTCTATGCCACGATACCAGTCGGGCTGGAAGATAAACTCGTTTTTCTTCGAGAACTGCATGTACAGGTCGGGATAGCCGGCATACATACAGGTCTTAATTCCATTTTCAACTTCGCTGTACTCTCTGCTGGCAGTAGCGTTCTCGTGTGTAAACTGTCGCACGCTGCGGAAAGCCAGGAATGGGCGGAAACGTAGTGTAGTAGCTGAGTGTGCATCCACCAAAGTGTAACGAATTAAGATACGATCCTCGTAGTGTTGGAAGATAACCTCCTTTTGTAAAATTACTCCGCCAACGCGATAGGTAGTAGTAGGTACCTTTGTGGCGTCGAACTCGCGGATGTACTTGTGTCCGTTAGGACTAAAATTGTTGCCCTGATACTTGTGCAGGCCGAGGTTAAACTCGGCGCCATGCTGGATTACCGTGCAGTCGAGCGACGAAAGCAACACATGGTTTTCGTCATCCAACTCAGGCACGGGCACTACCAGCAATCCGTGGTACTTTCGCGTATTACAGTCCACCAGTGTAGAGCTGCTATAGGCGCCCGAACGATTTGTTCGGAGGTACTCGCGGACCAGACTTTCCTGCAGGTTAGTCATCACGGCCTTTTCTAAACGTAGATAGCTCATAGTTCCTGTCTAAAAGGTAATTATTAGTGAATATTCAAGTTTGATTTTCCAAAGGTAGGCATTTTTATGCACAATTCAAAGAAATCAAAACGATATTTAACAATTATTGATAGTTCACACAAAAAAGGTGCGCAAGCCTTGCGCACCCCATTTGTTAATTTGGTATCAAGAAATTTACCACTTCCTGTTCCACGGTGATTCTGAATTTGCCAACGGGCGTTTTCATCATGCGCCCATCGATACCCACCACAGCTTTCTTGGCATATTCCACCTCTATCTCTCTGGTGCGATAGGGATGCACGCTGCGATGGTTCAGGAATCGTCCGGCCACCAGCAGCCATAGACCCTCGATCAGCTGCACCACCTCGGGGTGATACACCACGCTCACGTCGAGCATACCGTTATATGGCACAGCATTAGGCGTTTGGCCGTAGCCAGGGCCCGATCCCACGCACACGGTCATCACCTTGCGCTCTATCACCTCGCTGTTGATTTTCAGTTTCATTTTATATTCCATGCGATGGAACAGCATCACAAACAAGCTGACCAGGAACGACAGGGTTTGCGATCCGAACAAGCGTCGCGTTTGGCGTCGCAGGTTCATAATGTCAGCCGTCAGTCCGATGTTCACACAGTTCAGGAAATAGCGATGACATTTGTCGCCATTTTTATTGGTATATCTAATACATCCCAGGTCGATCTTGCGAATACGTCGCTGTATCAGCCAGTCCACGGTTTGCTCAATCTTGTCGCCATCAAAATCCCAGAACTTGGCAAAGTCGTTCAGCAAGCCATTCGGTATCACGCCCAGTGCAATCTCGTCGCGCACCTGCTTCTCTTCCATCATCAGGCAGTTCACGGCGTCGTTCAGTGCCGAGTCGCCGCCCACAATCACAATGGTTTTGTAGCCGTTCTGAATCATCATTTTCACCAGTCGTTCCACACTCTCGGCCGCCTCGCTCTGCACAAAGTCGTACATCACATGGCGCTCGTCGAGCACCTTCTTAATTTTGTCCCAACGCTTGTGGGTGTCAAAGAGGTATGCTTTAGGGCAATACAGTATGCCCCATCTTGTTGATTCTACTGCCATCGGTATATATTAAACATTAAACATTATACATTAAACAATAAACATTAAACATTAAGCTTTAGGATTTCTTCTATTTTCTGATCCATGGGGAGCGTGGCGTCTATCCAGTGGATAGTGAACCCACGGCGCTCCATGCCGCGAAACCACGTCATCTGGCGCTTGGCAAACTGATGAATGGCAATCTCCAGCCTACTGAACATCTCCTGATAGGTGAGTTTCCCTGTCACATATTCTGTCAGGAATTTATACTCCAATCCGTAATAAATCAAGTCCTCGGGTGCGATGCCTTCGTCGAGCAAACGGCGCACTTCATCCACCATTCCTTCATCCAGTCGGGCTTTCAGTCGGCGGGTGATTTTCTCGCGTCGCAGGTCGCGATCGATGTCGATACCGATGATGAGCGAGTCAACCGGTGGCAGCTCACGGCGAGGCACGGGATTCTCCAGATTATAGGTTTCTATCTCGATGGCCCGGATGGCACGCTGGCACGAATCCACATCCGTTTTGTTGTGCATGTTCGATCCCGTTCTGGCCTTCAGTTCCTGCAGCATCTGCGTCAGCTCGGGCAGTGTTTTGCCCTCCAGACTGTCGCGCAGCGCCTGGTTCTGTGGCACAGGCGACAGCTTGTAGCCCTTCAGCACCGCCTCGATATAAAGTCCCGTTCCGCCACACAGCACAGGCACCTTTCCTCGGTTCTGTATGTCCAGATAGGCATCGTAGAAGTCCTGCTGATACTGAAACAGATTGTACTTGGTACCAGGCTCACAGATATCAATCAGGTGGTAAGGCACTTCGCCATAATCGGCGAGATCCTTACCCGTACCGATATCCATACGGCGATACACCTGGCGCGAGTCGGCCGAGATAATCTCGCCCCCAATCTTTGCAGCCAGATGGGCAGCCACAGGCGTCTTGCCCGAAGCCGTAGGTCCCAATATCGTTATCATTTTCTTCATGTCAGGCTTCACTTTTTTATCAGTCGTCGCGTACCGTTATAGCTCACGTGGCCCTGGTGCTCCAGAAAGTCCATAATCAGCTGAGCCGTTATCTTACCCATTCCCTGCCCCATGTCCTTGCGGCTGGTTGGACAGATGGCCACTGTATAGCTATTGGTAACCACTTTATAAACTTTTTTAGTGCTTAATTTCTTACCATCCAAACCCAGCAGCACCACCTTTTTCACAGCTTTGGTGGCAGGGTCGATGGTATATTCCACTTTCATGCCTCCCACATAGGGAAACGCATGTCCATCATTGTTGTAGCACATGGTCAGCATGTCAATCAGCTCCTTCCCCGTCAGCTGCAGCTCGATGGCCTCGTTCTGGAAGGGGTCCAGCCGCAGCACATCCTGCACACTAAAACCACCCACGGGCTTGGTTTCGAAGCGCACGCCACCAGAATTCTGGAAACTCAGGTCGGCATGGCCCTCCTGAATGTAGGCATCACACATCATACTGCCCAGCTCCTCGTAGCACTCAAACGGTGTGTCAACCTGAGCCAGCACCCGCTGGAAAGCCGGGTTGTTCGAAAAGTAGTTCACCAGTGCTCTCACCACCTTGTTCTCGTTCTTGCCACCACGAATGGTGATATTCTCGGCCTGGCGATCCACCACCTTGCCATCCTCGAGCGTCAGCGTGGTATGGGTCACGCATGCCAGACGGTTCTTGTTCTGAGTGATAAACAAGCCGTTGTGCATCTCGCCCCCTTTGAGCTGGGTGTGACTATGCCCGCCCACGATGATATCCACCCAAGGCAACTGTGCCGACAGCTCCACATCGGTATTGAAGCCCAGATGCGACAGAAACAGCACCACATCGCACTCCTGGCGCAGAAAGTGATACTGCTGCAGCGACTGCAAAGGGTCGGTAAACTTGATGCCCACCGTGTTCATCGGGTGACTCTCAGGAATGCCCATCGTCCCCAGTGCCACAGCACCTATCACACCCACCTTGATGCCACCACAATCAAACACCTGATAAGGCTTCACGTGCATGTTCCACTTGGCATCGGGCTGCATGTTGGCACACAGCGTTACAAAGTTCGACATTCCGATGAGCTTGGCCAGCCCCTCCTGCCCCGAGTCGAACTCGTGGTTGCCCAGCGTGGTGGCCTTAAAGCCAATCATATTCATCAGTGCCACCATGGGATAGGCCGGAATCTCATACATATCGTTCAGCGGGTCGCCCGACCGGTTATCGCCGGCACTCAGCACCAGCAAGTCGGGATACAGCGCACGCAGCGAGTCGGCCACAAACCCCAGTCGCGGCATGCACTCCAGGGCGGCATGCATATCGTTGGCGCTCAGAATGTGCAGCTGCTTCTTTTCGCCAGCCTGCATTCCCAACGCCAACAACATCAACAGCGATGCTATCCAAAATCTCTTCATTCCCACCTTAACTCTTAAAACTCAGTTTAATCTGTGTAAAAGCACTTGCAGGCGCGTCGAGACTCACCTCGTGGCCCCATTCATCGCGTATATCAAACTGCTCCAAAAATTTCAAACTCATCCGCCTTCTGGTCAGATAAGTCAACAGTGCGTGGCGTATCTCTGCGCCCTCAAACACTTCGATGTTTGTACGATTCACTTTTAGTTCCATTCCCTATACTATTCTTAATTGTCAATCACCTCACTCCGCCGCCTCCGCCGAAGCCCGAGAAGCCACCTCCGCCGCCTCCCCACGACGAGTGCCCGCCACCACCAGCCGCACGGTTTTCGCGTGCCGCCTTGGCAGCCATCGCACTCGATGTGCCACGGTGCAGCGTACTGTAAATCAGTGGCAGTGTCAGGTCGTCGGCCATGGCAGCTGCCACACGGTCCATATTAAAATAGGCAGGGTTCACCTGCTTCATCTCCTTAATCACCTTATCGGCTATACCAAACAGCGTGGCATATATCATATAATCCTTCCACAGCTTTACTTCCTTCAGTTCGCGCTCATCCAGCAGCGTAAATTCTTTCAGGAATTTTCGCAATCCAAACACCTCGTTCACACCCTTATCGTATGGAGGATACTTCGACAGATCCTTCTTGGCGTGCAAGGTAGTGATAAACTGGTCGATAGCACTCTGATGGGTTCTGCTCTTCATATACGATTTCAGCTCCCATGGCTCCAGTATTCTGTCGCTGCCTGCCGCATCCTTAAACATCTTGTACAGCTGGCGCATCAGCACAGGCTGCTTGTCAATATCCTTGTAGTCGTGCATCACAAAGTTGGGTTCCATCTTACCCTTCGAGTTAGGTTTTGTCTCAATGGTGATAACGCCCATGCTGATCAATTTCAGGATACAAGCCGACATCAGGTTATTATAATCGCTGTTAAAATATTTATAGGCATTCAGTATCTTGTTAGCCTCCTGCAGATTGCCGTTCAGGGGCACATCACGATACCACATCAGCCCCTTGTTCAGTTGGCGCTTGGCCCGCCATACACGGTACATCTGCCACACGGCGCCACCAATTACCACCAGGGCTGCACCGCCGTAAAACAGGATGAACAGCACCCACTCAAAGGGGCTCATATCATCCTCGTCGTCCTCATCGTACACGTAGTCGCTACCCTCAAAGGCCTCTTCCTTCTTGTTCTCAAAGGTATCGTTCTCCCATACGGTAGGCTCAAACATGCTCTTGGGGAATTTCACCATCAGGTACAGTCCAGCCTCGCTGCTCATGGGTTTGGTGGTCTCGGCCATCACAAAGCCGTCCTGCATCCATATCTCACCCTCGAACCTAAAGCCCCACACGCCGCACGAGTCCTCATTGATTATCATCGTACTGTCGGCAGTGGTAATGGCCACACGGGCATGCTCAGGTTTTGGCGATACAGCGGTATCCAGGAACACATGGCGGATGGCACACGCATCGGGATAGCCGCGCACCAGTCCAGTCATCACATAGGTGGTGGTGTACGTACGCTCGCCCTCGGCACCCAGGCCCCAGCACAGCTCAAAGCCGCGCTTGGTGGTAACAATACCGCATTTGTACTGTTTCCAACTGCGCGTCTGGTTCACGTCCCAATCCGTATATACATATCGGGCGCCCGTTTCGTCGGTCACTGTCAGGTTCTTTACAATGCTTGGCCCCATGTTAGCCAAGCCAATATAGCACTCTGTACCCTCGCTATCGATGGTCATCTGTCGTGTTTCAGTAATCAGGGCGTCGCCATTCCTGTCAAGCACCACCCGTATGTCCAGGTCGTGTAACTGCGGACGGGCCAATACCTGTATTACCCCAAGCAGCAAAAGTACGATTGTCAATTTCGCTTTCATTACAAGGTGCAAATTTAAAAAATAGTGCCGAAAGTAGCAGCTTTCGACACTAATATTTAACGTTTCTTCCTTTAAACTATGTTAATTGGCTTTAATAAAACATATTTTTATGTTACTTGTCGGGTATTTGTCGGGTATTGTCGCAGCTAAGCATTTAGAAACGCGACCTTTCGCCTGTTCTTGCTTAGGCAAGCGTCTCCTTGCGTCGCCGAGCGTTCTTTCGGACGCGCCGCAAAATGTACCCAGATGGCACCATGGTGATTCTTTTCTATCAGCAGCTCATCATAGTCCTGTGCTGATTCTTTGGCATAGGCTATCAGTATGGCTGCATATTCTATCGCCTGCTCCATACCATTGGTGCGGATATCCACCGCACAGCCCGTTAGGTGATTACTGGTGGCCGCTCCCCCAACCTTGCGATTCAACTGCGGTGATCGATAACCTGAATTAATGACAATCGAGTGCCCTACTCGCTCTCTTAATACTTCCAGCCACTCACACAATCGCTTAAGATTTGCAATCGCCTCATGACTGGGAATGTTATACACTTCAGGATACTTGCTCCTGGTGAACTCCCCGAGCACAAAAT
>CAMOGP010000137.1 GCA_946614175.1 uncultured Prevotella sp.
CGTTCTATTCTCATACAGGTAATCCGACGAATCAAAACAGGGATAGCTCATCCAGTTAAGAAATGCTTTAGCCTGCTTCTAGCCTTACTCACGAGTATGGCTAGACTATGGCTAAAGTATGGATAGACTATGGCTAAAGTATGGATAGACTATGGCTAAAGTATGGATAAAGCGATGGAAAAGCCAGAGACCAAGGTCGTATTCTATACCGGTCACGAGAAATATATGCTGGACGCCATCCGTCACCAGGCTTTCGACTACCTGATGAAGCCACCCACAGAGCAAGACCTCAGCCAGATCATGACACGCTACTATGAAAACAAACTGGCTGGCATTCCATCTGTAGGGTCAAACGCCGAACAGCTTCCTATCATTCTGGTTGTCAACGCCATGAATGAGCATACCACCCTGCGTATCAGTGACATAGCTTATTTCCGTTATAACCAGGAACGCAAAATATGGGAGACCATCTGCATGGATGGAGCCATCTACCTGTTGCGTCATCGTACCACGGCCGACGTGATTCTGAACTACTCTACTGATTTTGTTCAGATACACAAGCGTTACATTGTCAACATCAATCAGATCAAGAAGATACAGGAGTCTGCCTGTATCCTGATGGAGCCCATGGAGTCGGTCACCGAACTGCGCATCAGCAAGAACTACCGCACACAACTGATGTCAGCATTCTATTCACTATAGACGAAGGGACTCTTGTCACAGGAGTAAAGAGTCGCCTTCCTCGCTAAAGAGCCCCCATCAACCTGATTTAAGCCTCCATACGTCATTGCTCAAAAAAATCAAAAAAATTTGGTTTTTTAATTGCTTCGTCGTATCTTTGTGGTCTTTTACCAAAAAACCTTATAAAGACAAAGATTTACGACACAACAAATGATACGTATTGTTATACTTTCCTTATTGATTATTCTGTCTGTCCCAACTAACATAAAGGCAGACGTATCGAAACTGTTGTTTTCCCGCTTGACGGCAGAGGACGGACTGTGTGACAATCAGGTGATGCACGTTATGCAGCTGCCCGACGAACGGATGCTGTTTACGACGTTAGGGAATATCAATATCTATGATGGAGTGAATTTCAGTCATATACATCATGCCGACATCGAGCCATTCCACCTGAAAGATTATCACGGGTTTTACCATGTGTATGTGGATAAGAGGCAGATGGTGTGGATCAAGAACACGCAGTCACTCATGTGTTTCGACCTACAGCAGAACCGATACATTACTAATATTCCGGAATTCATCAAGGAGATATGGCCTGAAAAGAATACCATTACAGATGTTTTTGTTGACACGGACTACCACCTTTGGCTATTGTCGGGCAGGGCATTATGGAACGACTATTCATGCAAGTCTGTCAATCTGAGTCCAGCATGGGGAGAGGTACAGGACGTGGATGTGTATGGCCAATACGGTTATGTGTTCTTCAGTACTGGCCATATTGTCTGCCTTGACCTGAAAACCTCATCAGTAGTCTATGCCAAGGCAGCATACTCATCGCAGGAGGCCAAGAAATACGATATGACATCCATGGTAGTGAGAACTGCAGATGGTCATTTCTATCAGATACGCAATGGTATCGAGGGACTGTTTCTCTGCTTCGACACAAAGAGCAGGACATGGAGCAAGTTGTTCACGGCACACTTCACGCTCCACACGCTGGCAGTAAAGGATGATGCAGATATCTACTTTACCAGTTCCAGAGGGCTGTGGCGATATCATGTAAAGAATAAAACAAGAGAAGAAATAGATAACTACACGCTTTCTGATGGCAACAAGATGAGTGCCTCAGCCAATACTATCTGTTTCGACCGCCAGGGAGGTGTCTGGGTAGGCACATATCGCGACGGACTGCTATATGCACATCCCGACAGGTACCCCTTCCGCAACATAGATTCCACATCCCTCAGTTTTGATACACAAGCCACTAGTGTGGTGGACAGCCGTGGATATCTGTGGGAGTGTACCACTGATGGTCTCAGACTGACAAGGAATGGGAAGGTTAGTATGGTGTATTCTGAGGATGGTCTGTCGAACGACTGCGTCTGCGCTATCGTAGAGGACAAAGAGCACTGTATGTGGGTTTCAACGGCAAACGGGATTTCGTGTATCGAAGTGAAGAAGGACGGAGGTCTGAAAATCAACAGTTATCGCCATGCAGATGGGGTGCAACGAGGCGACTACATCATAGGCAGGGCGAAGTTGCTCGATGATGGAAGCATCGCTATGGAAGGAAAGAACGGCTGCACAGTATTCCATCCCAACGAACTGATGAGGATGCGAAACATCCAATTAAATCCGATACTCAGAAGAATGACGAAGAATGATCATGAGATATCTCTTGACTTCTCGGCACTTAACTATGCTTTTCCTCAGCATACATATTATAAATATACGCTCACGCTAGACAGGGACTCTACCGTTACGATACTGAGACCTGGCGTTGACAGAAGTTATATTGATGACAATGGTGCGCTACATCTGACGCTACTGAAGCTGAAACCTGGCAAATATCAACTGAAGGTGGAGGCATCACTCGATGCTGACCGGTGGACGGGGAAGGCAAAAGTAGTATCTTTTGAGATTCTGCCTCCATGGTGGCAATCCACATGGGCATATGTGATATATACACTCCTGACTATCTGCATTGTGGTGGGTGGTATGGCCCTCTATTCGTACAACCAGCGCAAGCGGATGATGCGACAGATGAAGGAGGAAAGACTGATGGCCCGTATAGAGGGCTTGATGGAGCAATGTGCCCGCTATGAAGATGAGCATCAAAGCGCAAAGCCAACACAGGAAATAGCAGAGAACGATATGGATGCCCAGGACTCTGAATTTCTGAAAAAAGCCATCGCTCTTGTTGAGAAGAATCTTGGCAAACAATATACGGTAGAACAGTTGAGTAGCGATTTGTGCATGGAGAGAACCGGTCTGTATAAGAAACTCTCAGCCATTGTGGATAAGTCGCCAAGTCTTTTCATGCGAAGCATACGATTGAGCCATGCTGCTAGTCTGATACGTGAAGGCAACCATTCTCTGGCCGAGATTGCCACAAAGACAGGATTCTCATCGGCCAGTTACTTAAGCCGTTGTTTCCAAGAGGAATATGGGTGCAAGCCCTCTGAATATGCGCGCCAATAGCCTATTTTCAACATGGTTACCATTTGTTTCAACATGGTTGTTACGGCTATTTTGCAGAATAACAGTACTTTTGCAGCAGAAAACAATCTTTTAGTAAAGTGTTATGAAACGAATGTTCCTTGTGGCTTTGTTAGCCACCACCCTGACGCAAGCAAAAGCTCAGGACTACACGGTAACCACAGGTGGTATCGTGACAGAAGTTAAGTTCTACTCGCCCAACATCGTGCGAGTAACAAAGTATCAAAAGGCAGATGCTCTAAGCAAGACCGACCCGAAGGTGGTGGTGACGATGAAACCACAGAAGGTGAACCCAACTAAGAGAGAGGGCGCCAAGGAAGACACGCTGCTGACAGGCAAGGTGATGGTGACCTGCAACAAGCAGACGGGCGTGCTTGGTTTCTTCCGTCCAGACGGCACCGTACTTATCAAGGAGCGCACAAAGCCCACTTTCACCAAGCGCACGACGCATACCATAGATCCCTACAACGTATCGCAATCGTTTCGTCTATCGACAGGCGAGGCCATCTACGGACTGGGACAGGTTCAGGACGGCACACTGAACCATCGTAACAAGAACTACAACCACATGGTGCAGAACAACATGTCGGTATGGATTCCATTCATCCACTCCACCCGCGGCTACGGCCTGTATTGGGATCTCTACGGTCCCTGCGATTTCAGCGACGACGCAACCAATGGTGCCACCTTCAAAACCGAAGCAGCACATGCCGTAGATTATTACGTACTGGTGGGTGCAGCGGAGCGTGGCGACGAGGTGCAGCAACTGGTACGCCAGTTGTCGGGACAGGCCACGATGGTGCCGCTCTGGACCTTCGGCTACTTCCAAAGCAAGGAGCGCTATAAGAGCGCTACAGAGACATTAGGCGTGCTGCAAAAGTATCGCTCACAGAAGGTACCCATCGACTGCGTGGTGCAGGACTGGCAGTATTGGGGAGGTAACAACCAATGGAACGCAATGGAATTCCTTAATCCAGAATTCAAGACCACATATCCTCAGATGATTAACGGAATGCACGCTGATGGTGCTCATCTGCTGATTTCCATTTGGGCGAATTTCGGACGCGATACTAAGCAGTTTGCACACTTTAAGGAGAAAAACCAACTGATGAAGATGGGCAACGACATCATGTCGTCAACATGGCCCAACAATGAGGGGGTTGGCATCTACTGCCCTTATCAGCAATCGGCTCGCAAATACTACTGGCAATGTCTATATGAAGGACTGGTCAACAAAGGTGTGGATGCATATTGGGTGGATTCTTCCGAACCCGATCACTACCAAGGTGGTGAGGATTGGGAGAAGACCAATGACTTCATCGTGTTGAACAAAGATGATGAAGACAATGCCACATTAAATCCTCATTCGCTCGAAACGTCCCATACGTGGCGTGCGATGCGTAATGTGTTCCCGCTGATGCATGCCAGCGGCGTATATGAAGGACATCGTGGACAGAAAGCTCCTGAGACCGAGGCCCGCCGTGTGATGATTATGACCCGTTCTGGTTTTATCGGCATGCAACGATATGGCGCTGGAACATGGAGCGGCGACATCACTGCTTCGTGGGAGACATTAGGAAATCAGATTCCAGCAGCCCTAAACTATTCTGCCTGCGGTATTCCAAGTTGGAACAGTGACATCGGCGGTTTCTTCAACGGTTCATTCAAGGGCGCCGGACAGGATATCTACAACGAGCTCTACTGCCGATGGATTCAGTTCGGCACATTCTGCACCATCATGCGCAGTCATGGTTCAAGCACCGATCGTGCCATCTACCAGTTTGGCAAGGAAGGCGAGAGTTATTATGACATCATCAACAGATATATCAACCTGCGCTATGCCCTACTGCCTTATATCTATAGCATGGACCGACGGGTTTACAACGAAGGTTATTCTTTCATGAGGGCGATGGGTATTGCTTATCCAACTGATGCAGTCACCCACAACCTGAAAGACCAGTTCATGTTTGGAAGTAATCTGCTTGTAGCTCCCGTCGTGAAGTCGCAGGCTACACAGCGAAGTGTTTATCTGCCAAAGGGCGATGGCTGGACGGATGTATGGAACGGACAGCAATATGATGGTGGACAGACCGTGAAACGCGATGTCAATCTGGCACTGATGCCCCTTTATGTACGACAGGGTACCATCATGCCATGGGGCCCCAAGGTGCAGTACAGCGAACAGAGCAACTGGGACAACCTTGAGATACGTATCTACCCCGGTGCCGATGGCACATTCACCCTCTATGAGGACGAGCGCGACAACTATAACTACGAGCAAGGACACTTCACGGAGATTCCTTTTTCATGGAACGACAAGACCAAGACACTCACCATCGGTGCTCGCAGCGGTGCTTTTGACGGTATGCTAAAGAATCGCACCTTCCGCATTGTACTGGTCGATGCCGAGAAGCACATGGGTCTTGGCATACAACAGTCGCAGCGTTTCAGTAAGGAGGTGAAATACACGGGCAGCGAAGTCAACGTAAAAATTGACAATGATCATACAACAAGCGAGGATGTTACCGCCATTCGGAGTATCCAGGCCACACCCTCAAATGTCAATCTCTTTTTGGGCCAGAGCCAGACCTTTGCCGTCAAGGCAAAGCTGGCCGACGGCTCATCAAAATTTATCACTCTCGATGCTGTATACGAGAGTAGCGACACGCTGGTGACCACTGTACGAGACGGCATTATCCATGCAGGTCTGAAAGAAGGCCACGCCGACATCAACGTCACCTATACCGACGGACTGGGTACTACTCATCAGACCACTATCGGTGTAGATGCCTCCGTTCCTACAAACCTCTACAACTGGAAAGCCTACGACTGGTATAAAAACCGTGTGGCCGACCGCCTCGGAGCTTCCGACATTGCCTACAGCAGCAAGGACAACACCATCACAATCACCAAGACTGGAGCGCAGAATATCGCGCTAAAATATTCGGATAAGAAATACATGGAGCCGGGCACAAAATACCTCGTGGCAGTGGCAACAGACGTTTCAAAGAACAAAGATGACTCACAACTATGGTACATCAACGGTAACTGGGTGAATATCGTCAATCCTACTGATGTGCGCACCCTGAAAGACGGACGTATCATGATTGCATGGACCATTGATGAAAGCACAGGATACCAACTGACAGGAGAGACCATCTTTGGTATGACATCCACCAATGCGCAGGGACGTTCCGTCATCAGTTTCATAGGCTTTACATCCGACCTGAAGAAGCTCCAGCAGGAGTTTAACGTTGCCGTAGGGATTGCTCCCATTACCTCCAACCAGCACACGATGCACTCTATCTACGCCATCAACGGTACTCCACGCACCCATTTATCTACCGATATCAACATCATA
>CAMOGP010000138.1 GCA_946614175.1 uncultured Prevotella sp.
GCTGATAATCTTCTGGTGAAAACGATGCATGGTGTGCTTCACGATATAGGCCAGCAGCATGGGCACTACCAGCAGCACCACAACCTGATAGAGAATCTTCAGGAAGGCACTCATAAACGAGATATCGGCTCCCTTCTCAATCATCGGGAAACAAATGGGTACCATCAGCACCGTGATGAAATTGGAAAGGAAAGTATAGGTGGTGGTCTGTTCCAGCGAACCGCCCAACTTCTGAGTTACGACGGCGGCGGCGGTGGCACAGGGAGAAATAATGCACATCAGCAGAGCCTCCAACAGAATAAGGGTAGAGTGAAAAGTGAAGAGTGAAGCGCTCGACCTCAGGTCGCTTGCTACCGAAGGGACGCAAGAATTTGCTACCGCACGAGGCAAGCTCAGTATCAACGCCATCACGATACCGATGAACAGCAGGTTGAAGATGCTCACCCACAGATGCCACCACACGGGGCGCATCTGATGGAAATCGACCTTGCAGAAGGTCACAAAGAGTATCAGGAACATAAACAGGGGCAGGATGGCCTCCATCACGGGGTCAAAAAACAGGGCTGCCTCGTGCAACTGTGGCACATAGGCAAACACCAAATACAACAGCGCACCCGTGCCCATCGACACTGGCAGCGTCCAGTCTTTCAAGAATCTTATCACGTTCATACGGCGTGCAAAGTTACGAATTAATTGATAATTGATAATATATCGATTGAAAATATTTAGTAATATGCGGCTGATTATTGACAATGAATAATTATTAGTACCTTTGCAGACGCTATGAGACAATACGATACTTATATATTCGACCTCGACGGCACGCTGCTTGACACGCTCGACGACCTGACAGCTGCCGTGAACTATGCTTTAAGACAGCACGGGATGCCCGAACATACACGAGAGGAGGTACGCCAGATGGTGGGCAACGGCGTACGACTGCTGATGGTGAGGGCCATTCCCGACGGCGACAAGAACCCACAGTTCGACGAGACCTTCCGCACTTTCCGCGAATACTATATGGAGCACTCCCTGGATACCACACGCCCCTATGATGGCATCACCGAACTGCTTCAGACGTTGCGTCGGCAGGGCAAGCGCGTGGCGGTAGTCAGCAATAAGTTCTATGCTGCCACCCGCGAACTATGTCAGCATTTCTTTGCTGATTCCGTAGAGGTGGCCATTGGCGAACACGAGGCTGAGGGTATCCGGAAGAAACCTGCGCCAGATACCGTCAACGAGGCTTTCCGCCAACTGGGTGTCGGCAGGGATAATGCCGTCTATGTGGGCGATAGCGACGTGGACTTGCAGACAGCCGCCAACTCTGGTCTGCCCTGTATCAGCGTGCTTTGGGGATTTCGCGACCAGACTTTCCTAGAAGCCCACGGCGCCACCACCTTTGCCCGCAATCCCGGGGAGATACTTCAATAACTGTCGTTGGCGCCGTCTATCTGCGTCTTTGGCCAATTGACCAAAAAGACTTGTTCGGTGGCACGTGTCAGGGCGGTATAGAGCCAATGGAAATAGTCGGGCGTCAGCATATCATCGGTCATATAGCCCTGATCTATATAGACATGGGCCCACTGACCACCCTGCGCCTTGTGGCAGGTGGCAGCATAGGCAAACTTGATTTGCAGGGCGTTATAGTACTTATCGTCCTTGAGCTTCTTCAGACGTTCTGATTTATAGGGCACGTCCATATAGTCCTCCATCACCTTATTATATAACTGCTCCTGCTGTTCGCGGGTCAGGGCAGGCGCCTCGGTAGTCAGCGTGTCGAGCATGGTGATAGCCGTGAGCTCGTAGTCATCATAGTCTGGGAAGGTTATGGTGACCTCAGCAAAGCGGAAGCCATAGAGCTCATGGACGTTGCGCACGCGCTGAACGACCGCGATGTCGCCATTGGCAATAAAGCTGATATTCCCTTCTATGCCCTCGCTCTTCACCCAGTAATAATTATTCTTCACTATCATGATACGATCACCTCGGCAGAGTTCGTCCTCACGATCGAGCACGGTATTGCGGATGCCCTGGTTATAGATATTAGCCCGCTTGTTGGAACGCGTCACCACCAGCGTCTCGTCCATGCCCACATGACTGAAGCTCGAGGCCAGCGACTCGATGAGTTCATCGCCGGGCACGCTCACGATATCAGGAAAACCGTCAAGGCGAATCTTTGGCAACTCACATCTGCCATCAGCCATCATACATCTTACCTCGGTGGCATTCCATAAGATGCCGGAATCTTCGGCCTGACGCAACACCTCGTTGAGGTCGGCCTCATAGACCTTCATGCCGTAGCCGCGAAGCACGTGGGTCATCAGCGCCGGACTCTCATCCTCGCCCACAGGAGGCAACTGGGCACGGTCGCCTATAAGCAGCAGTCGACAGTTCTTATAGTTATAGACAAAACGTATCAGGTCGTCGAGCAGAGGGGTGTCGGCATTGGCTATCATCGAGGCCTCGTCTACGATGAAAAGCGTGTCCTGGGCTGCATTGAAACCCAGACTGAAGGCTGAGAGGTCGCCGGCAGTCTTCTGACGGTAGATACGCCGATGAATGGTGAAGGCGGATGCGCCGGAATAGTTTGAGAAGACCTTAGCAGCGCGTCCGGTTGGCGCCATGAGTACCAGTTTCTGCTTCAAGGCATGCATTCCACGCACAATGGCAGAGGCCAGCGTGGTCTTACCCGTACCAGCCGAACCGCGCAGCACCATCAACACCTGCTCGTCGCGGTCGGTCATAAAGGCGGCAAACGTCTGCAACGCCACATGCTGCTCTCGCGTAGGCATATGTCCAAAATTTGTCTCAATCTGGCAAATCAGCTCGTCTTGAATCATAGTAAATGCAAAGGTAAGAAAAAAAATAAGAATTAAGAATTAAGAATTAAGAATTATTTTTGTAATTTTGCAGCAAAAATACAAAAACAGATGCCAGAAATCAGTAACACAAAGCAACGGCTCACCATCCGCATTGGGCGGGGCACCTTGTCGTTCTCGCAACCTACGGACGACGGAACGGATGTGATGTTTGAACCCTACGTGGTGAAAAGCGGCATATCTATGGCAGCCAACCTGCGCGAGGCTTTCAAGACCAGCGAACTGCTAATGAATCCGCCTAAGCGCGTCAGGGTGGTGCTTGATACCGATGTACTGATGGTTCCCGTGGAGAGTTTTCGTGAAGAACAGGCTGAGACGCTTTATTTCCATGCTTTCCCCAGCAAGGAGCCGCTGGCTGTTTACTATAATGTGCTGCCGGACCTGAACAGCGTGGCTATCTATGCGATGAACAAAGACCTGCGACTGGTTATCGACGACCATTTTCAGGATGTCAACATGATATATGCGCTCTCTACCATTTGGCGTCATCTGCATCAGCGCAGCTTTACCGGCACACGCAACAAGCTCTATGGCTACTTCCACGAGAAGCGACTGGAGCTATTCAGTTTCCAGCAGAATAGATTCAAGTTCTGCAACTCGTTTGACGCATCACGTCCCCACGACTCTCTCTATTTCCTGCTCTACGTCTGGAAGCAGTTGCAACTGGAGCCAGAACACGACGAATTGCACATTGTGGGCGACATCCCCGAACAGGAATGGCTGGTCAAGGAACTGAAGAAATTTCTGCAGAATGCCTACGTGATTAATCCTGCTGCCGACTTCAACCGCCATCCCGTGACAACAATCAAGTCGATGCCCTATGACCTCCAAACCTTGTTTATTAAAGGAAGATGATGGGAAGAGGGCTGATGTAAGATGGAAGAAGTAAGATGTAAGAAGGAAGAGGTAAGAAGGAAGAAGGAAGAAGTAAGATGTAAGAAGGAAGAGGTAAGAAAGCATGAGAATTATTACTGGAAAATATAAAGGACGACATTTCGAGATTCCTCGCTCGTTTAAGGCGAGACCTACGACAGATTTCGCTAAAGAGAATATCTTTAACGTGCTGATACAGTATGTGGATCTGGAGGATGCCACTGCTCTGGACCTCTTCTCGGGTACTGGCAGCATCACCCTGGAACTGCTGTCTAGAGGCTGTAAACAGGTGGTGAGTGTCGAGATGGACAGAGACCATCACAGGTTTATTTGTGATTGTCTGAAAAGCCTCAACCCCAACTCCTCGCGCAAGGCAGAGATGGATAGTGGGGCTCTTCCTATTCGTGGCGATGTGTTCCGCTTTCTGAAAGCCTGCCATCAGCAATATGACTTTATCTTTGCCGACCCTCCCTATGCGCTGAAGGAGATTCCGCAGATACCCGAGCTGATTTTTGAGAAGGGGCTATTGAAAGAGGAAGGGGTGTTTGTGCTGGAACACGGCAAAGATCACGACTTCAGTCAGCACCCACATTTCATAGAACATCGTTCGTATGGCAGCGTGAACTTCTCGTTGTTCAGATGATACGACAGGCGGTAGCCACTAAAGCAGAGGCGACAGCAAACGCATAATCGATTCGCCTAAGCGTACAAAGAACTTAGGATGCAGGCGTTTGCCGAGAGTGGATAGCGGCGTGGACTGACGGGCGTCGCGCAGGAAAATCTCTTTCATCTGTAACGCCACGGTTTCGTCATACACAAACGTGTTAGCCTCGAAATTGTTCAGGAACGAACGGAAATCGATATTCGTAGATCCGCACGACGTGATGTGGTCATCACAGACCAGCGTCTTGGCATGCAGAAAACACGGTTCGTAGAGAAGTATCTGGATTCCGGCCTCTTGCGCCTCACGCAGATAAGACCTGCTGCCCCACTCTACAAACCAGCCATCCGTCTTACGCGGCACCATCACCCTCACATCAACACCCGATGCCACAGCAGTCTTCAAAGCAAAGAAGATGGTTTCTGTAGGCAGGAAATAGGGCGACTGGATATAGAGATAGCGCTTGGCCGACAGGATGATACGCAGATAGCCCTGCATAATCTCTGGATAAGGTGCTAAGGGTGCCGACGTGACGGTCTGGAGCAGCGCACCACGGAATATCTCACCAGTCTTCGGATAGAAACGCCTGTCACTCAGCTGTGTGCGGTCAATGAAATACCAGTCGATGAGGAACGCCCGCTGCAAGGAATAGACACCACTACCCTCTATGCGCATCATCGTATCACGCCAGCCGTGATTATGGCGTCCTTTCACATAGCGCAAAGCAAAGTTCATGCCGCCGATATAACCCACCCTGCCGTCGATGATAAAAATCTTACGATGATTACGATAGTTCATCTTACGGGCAAACGTGGGGAAGCGTACTGGCATGAAGGCTTCTACCTCGATGCCCTCGATACGCATCTGTTCGAAGAAATGACTGTCCACTCCCCAGCACCCCACAGCATCATAGAGCACGCGCACCTCGACACCCTGGCGGGCCTTAGCTATCAAGGCGTCAGTGATGAGACGTCCCAAGGCATCGTCCTCGAAGATATAGACATCGATATGGATATGGTCGCGCGCAGAGGCGATGTCACGAAGCAGAGAGGGGAAGAAATCATAGCCGTCGGTCAGGATTTCCACCTTATTATTATTAAAGGGGAGAGAAAAGCTTTGATTAATGAAGAGGTCGATAATTGGCCGACTGACCTCGGGCAGTTGTAAGTTTCCCTGTTCGATGAAGCCCGACATGCTACGACGGGTGAGCTGATCCATAGAACGCTGGCTGACCATCCGTTCACGACGGGTGTTGACACCAAGGAACAGATAGGCGACGATACCCACCACAGGCACAAAGAAAATCACCATACCCCAAGCCATCGTCTTTGATGGCTGACGATTATCCATCACGACATGAATAATTGTCGCCACGACGATAATCTGATAGATAAGGAGTATGAGGCTATGCCAGGACATAGGGGTTGAGTTTTGAGGTTTGAGATTGGAGGTTGGAGATTTATTCTATGTCGATGAGCTTATGGGTCTGCAACGACAGGCGCCACTTGGGATGCTGCTTGATATATTCCACGCAGGCCTGCGTAATAGCCTTATTGCGCTCAGGGTCGCCCGTGTCGCAGGGCTGCAGGTAATAATAATCCGCTTCGAGCTCAAAGTCAGACACATGTTCGGCATCCGTAAAGACCACCTTCACCTCGCTACAACGCTGGTGAACGGGCTTCTGCTTGGGTGATACTGTGAGCCAGTCAAGATTACGGGGAGCCGGACGCGTGCCGTTGCTCTCCATCGCGACCTCGTAGCCATACTGATGCAGGAAATCCACAAAGGCCTCATCGACCTGCAAGGTAGGTTCGCCGCCCGTCAGGACAATCAGAGGTTTGATGTATGATGTCTGAGGGCTGAAGGCCTCGACCTCTGCCATAATCTCCTCGTTGCTCATCTCGCGATAAGACTCAAACTCTGTATCACAAAACGAGCAGCGCAGGTTGCAACCCGCAAAACGGATGAAGACAGCAGCACGCCCCGTGTTGCGTCCCTCACCCTGCAAAGAATAGAAAATATTATTTACCCTCATGCGGTAGCCAGTTCTTAACTCTTAA
>CAMOGP010000139.1 GCA_946614175.1 uncultured Prevotella sp.
TTGGGGTGGGTGTTGCACACAAAAACAATTGTGCGTTAAAAACAGTATCGAGAAAGGTTGTTTCTCGATAAGCAACTCGTCGTTTCTCTACAAGCGAAACTTAATTGGTCGCATTCATATTAATAAGATAAGAATTAAACTCCACCCTTGCCAAGAGCAGACGGCAAGGGTGGAGTTCTGTTATTGCGAGGATGCTTCAGTCAATGAAGGTCAGTCGGTTGGCGAGTCCATCCGAAGATGACTGCTCTTGATGCTTCGGGTGCAAAGGTACAAATAAGTGAGCAGAAAACCAAAAGAAAAACTGAAATGTACAAATAAAAATAACTTTTGTAAATATTATTGAGAGCTCTGAAAACCTTGCTAAAACCCCTCAAAAATCCCCACTTAATTCGATAGATGATTTGAGATTTCTTTTTTCACGAGATTATTTCGTAACTTTGCAGACAGTTATGAATCAGAAATATGCATTATATATGAAACGAGTTCAAATAACGATGCTGTGTCTGATGGCCACAATGGCTGTCATGGCACAGACCTTGCACTACGACAAACCTGCCACTTACTTTGAGGAGGCGCTGGTGATTGGTAATGGTACCATGGGTGGCATCGTCTATGGTGGTACGCAGACTGATCGCATCTCGCTGAACGACATCACGCTGTGGACGGGTGAGCCCTGCAACATGAATATCTATTCGCCTGAGGCCCACAAAACGATTCCTGCTATCCGCGAGGCATTGCGCCAGGGCGACTATCGGAAGGCCGACCAACTGCAGCGCGAGGTGCAGGGACATTTCTCGCAGAATTATCAACCGCTGGGACAACTGGTCATCGAGTATCTGGACACCATGGATGCCGTGACTGACTATCGCCGCTGGCTGGACATTGGCGACGCAACGGCCCACACGAGTTATCAGCGTGGCGATTATCGCTACACCACAGAATATTTTGCATCGAACCCTGATTCGGGCATGGTGGTGCGCATCACTACAGACAATCCCAAGGGCATCCGTGCGCGTTTGTCGCTTAGTTGTCAGTTGCGACACAGCTGCAGCACACAGAACGGGAACACCCTTGTTACTGACGGCTATGCTGGCTATGCCTCGTTGCCCAGCTATTATGATGCCAAAGAGAAGTTTGCCTACGATGCCAATCGCGGCATACACTTTCGTACCAAGGTACTGGTGAGTGCCAAAAACGTTAGGGCAGATGGGGAATGCATCGCGGTGGACGGCGCAAAGCAGGTGACGCTTTATATCGTTGACGTGACCTCGTTTAATGGCTACGACAAGGATCCTGTGAAAGAGGGCAAACCCTACAAGATGCTGGCTGACGCACGGTTGAAGCGCCTGGCTGGCGTGTCGTTCAAGAAACTGAGACATCGCCATGTGGGTGACTATAGGGCCATCTATGACCGTGTGAAACTGCGATTGGGACAGACCGTGGCCGATGAACGTCCCACCAACGAGGTGCTGAGGGACTATGTGGATGAGCATCGGTTTAATCCAGAATTGGAGACACTCTATTTTCAGTATGGACGCTATCTGTTGATTAGTTGTTCGCGCACGCCCAATGTGCCTGCCAACCTGCAGGGACTGTGGAACGAGTCGATACTGCCACCATGGTCGTGCAACTATACCAGTAACATCAACGTGGAGGAAAACTACTGGGCTGCTGAGACGGCAGCGCTTCCTGAGATGCATCAGCCGCTCTTTACTTATATGAAGGAATTGCAGGGTTCTGGTGAGCTGACGGCAAAAGCTTACTATGGCGTGGATCGCGGCTGGTGTCTGGCTCATAATACTGATATCTGGGCGATGACCTGCCCCGTTGGACTTCATACGGGCGACCCTATGTGGGCTAATTGGAATATGGGTGGCGCATGGCTATCAACACATATTTGGGAGCATTTTACCTTCTCGCTCGACAAGGACTTCCTTCGTGAGTATTATCCTGTGCTTAAAGGCGCTGCAGAGTTCTGCTTGGGATGGCTCATTTCAACGAGGGATATGGGCGTGGATGGTGAGGCATATCTCATCACAGCGCCAGCAACATCGCCAGAGAATGTGTTTATCACGGATAAGGGCTATCACGGCCGCACGTGCTATGGCGGCTTTGCCGACTTGGCTATGATTCGCGAGTGCCTCTATGATGCAGCGCAGGCGGCCGAGGTGCTGGGCATCGATGATGCTTTTGTGGTTGAGGCTCGTGAGGCTCTGAATCGCCTACAGCCTTATAAAATAGGTAGGAAAGGTAATCTTCAGGAGTGGTTCTACGACTGGGATGATGAGGATCCGCATCATCGCCATCAGAGTCACCTCTTTGGTGTCTATCCTGGTCATAGGCTGGATGATGGCGTGAACACCAAGGAGGCCATCCGTCGTGCGGCTATCAAGACGCTGGAGTTGAAGGGTGACAAGACCACAGGATGGAGCACTGGCTGGCGCGTGAATCTGTATGCCCGCCTGCATGAAGCTAAGAATGCCTATCATATTTTTCGTAAGTTGCTTAGTTATGTAAGCCCTGACGGCTATCGCGGCCCTGATGCCTGTCGTGGCGGCGGCACCTATCCCAATCTGCTGGACGCCCATTCGCCCTTCCAAATTGACGGTAACTTTGGTGGTTGTGCCGGCGTGATAGAGATGCTTATGCAGAGCGAATATCTGATTTCTGATGGGAGTTCTTCTCATATGCCTATTTCCTGCATTGAACTGCTGCCAGCTCTGCCCGATAATTGGAAGGACGGTGAGGTGAGTGGTCTGCGTGCCCGTGGTGGCATCACCGTAGGCATGACGTGGAAAGACGGAAAGGTGAAAAAAATATCGCTCACCGCCCAGCAGCCTTGCATGGTTTTGCTGCTGATGAACGGTGAGCGAAAAAAGGTGAAACTTAAACGGGGTGAAAACTTACTTTGATTTTTTCACTAAGCGCAGGTAGTAAAGACCGGGGTTGGGGGTGGTGCCCGTTGCAGAGAGGCGCACCTTGAAGCTGGTCTTTATGTTGCCTTTGCTATCCTTCATCATTTCTGCGGGGATGGGGAACTCTATGTTATAGAAACCATTCTCGCTATTTCTTACTCTGCCGGGGATGGTGATATCGGCCAGTTTGGTGCCATCGAGGGTGAGCGTGGCTGTACGTCCGCGGTCGTCTGTGGTGAAGCGGCACATGACAGACAGGCTGTCGCTGATGGCATCCTTATTGAACAGGCTGAACTGCACATAGCCGCCAGCCTTGGCATCGCGATAGCTCTCGCCATTGTGGCTGCCCTTGCCAGAGTCGCTGCTGTAGTTGTACTCATGGCCGGCCTCGCTCTGCTGCTCACCGGGAGCCACGAAGTCGATGGTGCGGTTCTTCAGTGCCTCGATAGCTGCCTCGCTCTGAGCCATATCACTCTTGGCGAAGTTCTCTGGTGTCTGCTGATACCAGTAGCACATATAGCGGTCGTGGTGAATCTGATAGAAAGGCTGCAAGGTAAGGGTTGTCCACTTATAGGTTTCTACGCCGGGACGTGATACATCGATTGTGAACTTGAGCTTTGACGAATCCAGCGTCTTGATGCGTCCCATCACGTCGGAACGAGTACCTAGGATAAGCGGGGCCGACATCAGGTTCTTCTGACTGCCCATAACGCCGGGTGAGTGGTCCATACGGCCCTCGCCGCCATAGACATTACGCAGTTGCTCGCTGCCATTGGTGGTGTTGGCACCCAAGAGGATAGGACCATATTTGAAGGCGATATAGTCAGAGTAGTTGGGACACTCCTCATAGCGCAGTTCCATGGGCAGGGTGATGGTGACCTTGTCGCCCTTCTTCCACTTGCGGTCGATGTTGACGTAAGAGGCTTCGCCCGTTTGGGCGGTAGCATCGATGGGAGAACCGTTGACAGCTACGGCGAAGCCTTTGGCTGCCCATGCGGGATGACGGAGGGCAAGGGTATAGCGGCCACTCTTGCCAATGGTGAGGGTGGTGGTGTTGCTGAAGGGGAACTGCGTCTCCTGAGTGACAACGAAGTTCTTGCTGACCAGCTTGGATGGGGTGAAGAGGTTCACGAAGAGTGTCTTCTTACCATCGTGGGTATAGATGAAGTGACCATATTTTGAATGGTTCTCCATACCTGTGCCCACGCAGCACCACATGCCCTTGTTGGGCTCAGAGTAGATGCGATAGCCCTGTGGACGCAGGGTGGTGAAATAGACATAGCCACCCGTCTTGGGATCCTGTGTAGAGAGGATATGGTTCCACATAGCCTGCTCGAAGAAGTCCACATACTTGGCATCGCTGGTGCGGTCGAAGAGCATCTCGGAGAACTTCATCATGTTGTTGGTGTTACATGACTCGGGACCGTCGGGCTGGTCGATGTAGCGGTTGCCGTTGGCAGCGGCGAGGAAGTGCTCGTTTACCGAGTTGCCGCCAATGCACACGGTGCGCTTGGTGGCCACATCCTTCCAGAAATTCTCGGCAGCGGTGATATAGTTGGCTGCAGCGCCATCCAGCTCGCCAATACGTTCCATACCGATGAACTTTGGCACCTGGGTGTTGGCATGCTTGCCGTCAAGGAATGCGGGATTAAGTGTCTGCATGCCATTGAGCATAGCCTTATGGGTGTATTTCTTGGCAGCAGCCAGATATTTGGCGTCGCCAAAGAGCTGATAGGCATCGAGCAGCGACTCGTTCATGCCGCCATGCTCGCAGTTGAGGAATCCCTCGAAGGCCTGGTCGTCAACCTTGGCGATGAGGTTGGTGCTCCAGTCGCTGAGCTTGCGGAACATCTCTTTGGCCTCCTTGCTATTGCCATAGAGATAGGCATCGCGCAAACCAGCCAGAATCTTGTGCTGGCAATAGAAAGGCACCCAGCCCCAGTTCTTCTGAATCTTTGAGAGGTCGCCCTGATAGAGTGCCTTCCAAGAGTCGTTGATAGGCTGTCCGCCGATGAAGCCATAGAGACCATCCTTGTTGTTGTCGTACTGGTCCTGACAGTCCTTCATGACTTTGAGCATATAGTCCATACGCTCCTTCAGCACCTTCTGCATCTGGGCATCATGGCAGGCAGCATAGGCCAACGCCAGTGCCGACAGATAGTGACCGCCCACATGACCGCTGAGGTCGAAGCCGGCATCGCCACCCCAGTTCTTGAAGTTGGGGTGCTTGGTGAGCCACTGGTAGTAAGGGCTGGTGGCATCCTGCGTGTCGGCCAGTCCTGACTGACGGACATAAGGTGTGAGCAAACGGTCGACGTCATACTGCAACAGCATCTGGATATTCAAATCCATGGCTGTCTTCATAGGTCCGTCGAGAAGTGTTACTTCTTCCAAGTCGAAATGCTTGGGATAAAGTTCTGACTGTGCGTTGGCCTGTTGCATGGTTGCCAGCGTCATCAGTCCACAAAAGAATAGTTTGGTTTTCATTATGATAAGGGTTAGTTGAAAATGCCAATTGAGAGTCCAACCATCTTCTGATCCAGATGATTGTTGGTGCGGAGGTAGTCGCCATAGGCCTTGACGTACCACTGCGATGGTGTATGTTTGATGGTCAGAGGGAAGTTGTATTTCACCTCTGCATGTCCCTGCCAGTAGTTGGCACGGTAGTAGGCCATATCTGTGAGCCATACGTTCTGCGCATAGGGCGTTGTGGCATCGGCCAGGTTCAGTTCTACGTTCTTAGCGAAATGATAAGTGGCGGCGAGGTCAACCCACAAACGCTTATTGAGAAATGCCTTACCAGCCTCGACCTGCATGTTGAAATGGTCGTACTGGAAGTCAGAGAGGGGCAGCAGGTGCTTGTTGCTGACGTGCTGCATCGAGAAGCGCAGGCCGGCATAGCTATTGATGGCGGTGCCATCGGTTACGGAAAAGCGATAATGGAATGAAGCATTGGCTGTCTTCACTTGATAACGCTTCCTATATTCTATCTGCGTCTCGTAGCGATAGCTGGTATAGCCTTTTTCGGCATCGCGCTCCTGAATGAGCTGCTGACGGTATTCATCGGCATAGCCCTGGGTGAAGTCCATATCGAGGTCGAGATGATGGAGTAGGGCACCACTCTTGATGCGGTTGTGGGAGCCCACCTTATATGTGTAAGAGGTGTACTGCCCCGGCGCATATTTGTACTGTCCCCACACATCCTCTTGGCCACGGCTGATGCTGACAGAGGTAAGACTGTTGAGGGCGTCGTGCTGATAACCATAGTTGAACTCGGCGCCAAACTGATGGTTCACCCACTCACGTGAGAAGCCGCTATAGCCGCCGATGATGCCGTTGGCATTCTCCATGCCGCTCATGGTATAATACATGAGGTTGGGATCGGTTTGCACCGTAGTGATATTGGGTATCTTCTCCTTGCGGCGGTTGTAATAGCCACTGACGCCAAGGG